>CAKRLV010000003.1 GCA_934359755.1 uncultured Agathobacter sp. | reverse complement strand
CAGTAATAATCTAAATTTACTTGAGGTATTCTTTTGGGTCAATTCCTTTTACTCTTTAAAGTATACAGGAAGCTCCTAATCATATATTTCCAAAAATCACGCAATGTAAATACTGCTGAAAATTGTTAAGGTGAAAGGCTTTTTCGATTTTTCGGAAATTCATATCTCCTATTGAACAGCTTCCCAGACTGTAACATTCTGCTGCAAGGTTCAGGTTGCCCACCAAAATTCCTGAATCCAGTAATGCGTAATAGTAAGCACGTCCTCCGTACTTCGGTATGGAAAATTCTGCATTGTATACAAGAAATACAGAGAATGCCGACCGGGCATAAATGCTGCGGTTCATGGCATAGTGCATATCTTCATCAAAGTCTTTTCCATTGTCGATTTTCTCTATGCACCTTCCTGCCGGATTGATGTAATAAAGTCCCGAGCCGAGCCCTTCCACACAGTCTTCTTTCACAAAAACATACGCATCCAGCGGATATAATCCTCCCGCACTGGCATAATAGTATCCGCTTTCGTCCGGTTTTTTCATAAAAAGCTGCATCATTCCCATAAAATCCCTAAGCTTTGTTTTTCTTGAGGTATCAAAGTTGCGGATACTTTTTCTGTTTTCAAACACTGCCTGCTGTTCTCCCACAGGCACAGCTATCCTCTCATCTCCATGTATAACCTGTCTGTTCCTGCTTCGCTCAGCAAATTTTTGAACATTGTCTTTTTTCATAAAATAAGTATGATCGTATTTTTTCTCCGTCTGAAAAAGATTTTTCTGAAAAAAAAATATTTCATCTATGGACTGAATACAATCCGTGAGAGCATGAACCTTACATAATTTACGAATAAATCTGCGAAGTCTGTCTCTTTGCTCATCACAAAAATGTTCCAACAAATCACTTTCACTGATTCCATTTGCACAAAGACTATAAAATTCTGGGAAAAGCCTTGCATAATCTGTATGCATCACAAAGGATGCGACCTTGAGTACCCCATCCGATGCTTCCCACGTAACTGCTGGTGACCAGAACAATTTATTTTCACTTTTCACTTTATCCCTCCCATATTCTTTCAGAAATATAATCTGCAATTTCCATTACTTGTTCCTGTATGTAAAAATGCCCGCCATGAAACAGTTTTATTTCACATTTCCCAGAAGTAATCTCCGGCCACTGTATCAATTCTTCCTCCTTCAGTTCCGTATCCTCTGTGCCGTTCATGATATACAGATCCGAATCCAACAAAATAGGTCTTTGAGCGGCCTCATAGCGTTCCAGCATGGTAATATCATTTTTTACAAAACAATATAATTTCTCATAGAAGTATTTATTTTCTATGATTTCCTCACTTGTACCGCCCAGCGCCCGAATATATGCATAGCCTTCCTCATCTGTCAGCTCGCGTTTGAGGTCTGCCTTATGATATGGACTGGACTGTCCGGAAATAAACATTTTTTTCGGAGAAATCCCGTACATTCTTCTGAGTGCATAGGCTGTTTCAACTGCAATAAACGCTCCCATACTATGACCAAACAAAATCAATTCATTCCCTGGAACGAGAAAATGTTCCGTCAGATCCTTAGTAATGCGAAATACTGCATCTTCAAAATTTTTGTATCCCATCTCCTGTGATTTTTTTCCTCTGCCGGAATACTCATAAGCCAATACCTGAATCTTTCCGTCAAAAGCTTCTTCCAGCTGCGCTGCAAGATACATATAACCAGCCGCAAACCCACCTGCATGGGGGAATAATATCATTTGTTTCATACGCTCACTCCTCATTTCAATAAACTATGTATGGATACATTGTGCACCTTTGATTTTTGGTATCCACAGGATGCCCAGATCACTCCTTGACATTCCCCGCTTCTGAAATACTCTTTTCCTGCCTGAAATACGTTTTTACAAAGCCAGTCTGAAAAATTTATCTTATTTATCCCGGCATGTAATCCAACACCGGTACATTTTAGATACGCTTCTTTAAGTGCCCACAACCGTATAAGATCTGAATTTTGATTTCCCCGCTTTTTTACTTCCCACTGTTCCTTGTCTGTGAGAAATATGTCATAGCTGATGTCATTTATCTTGGTGTAACGCTGTACATCAACTCCCACCTCACTCTTTTTACATATTCCGCACATTACTGCGCCGTCAGTATGCGATATATTAAAATGTAGGTCCGGCATTTCTTGAAAATATGGTTTTCCATATGCGCCATACGAAAACTGCGGAATATCCGCAATGTGATAATCCTTGCGTAACGCGTACCTTAGCAAGAGATATGCCGCCATGCTGAGTATACAATCATTTTTTTTTAAAAACCGTTTTGCTTTATCACATCGCTCTTTCGGAACGCATGCAAGCATTTGAAAATACTCCCTAGACGAAACCGTTTGAACATCATCACAAAGATACAGATTTAAAGTTTCCATGATTTTGCTCTTTCCCGCTCCATAACAAAATTTCTGTATATACCTTCCTGGGCAACCAGATTTTTGTGTGTTCCGCGCTGAACAATCTGACCATCGCTCATCACTATTATCTGATCTGCATGTTCAACTGTCTTGAGCTGATGAGCAATCATAATAATCGTCCTATCCTTTGTAAGTGCATCAATAGCCATCTGAAGCTGCACGGCGTTTTCCGGATCTACATTGGCAGTAGCTTCATCCAAAACAATAATCGGTGAATCTTTTATTATCGCTCTTGCAATTGCAATTCTTTGGCGTTCTCCTCCGGAAATGGTTGCTCCGCCCTCTCCAATTACGGTCTGATAGCCATCATTGAGTTTCATTATGAAGTCATGACAGCAGGCTTTTTTGGCTGCTTCATAAATTTCTTCATCCGATGCATCCGGCTTTCCAAAGCGGATATTATTCATAATGGTATCCTCAAACAGATATGTATTCTGAAATACAATGCTGAAATTCTTCATAAGACTGTCGATGGTATAGTCCTTAATATTTCGCCCTCCAAGGGTAATTTGTCCGGAATCCACATCCCAGAATCTTGTGATCAGATTGCTCAGCGTAGTCTTTCCGCTTCCCGAATAACCAACAATTGCCAATGTTGTTTTTTCCTGAATTTTTACGCTTACTCCCGACAAAATTTTTCGGCTGCTATAAGAAAAATCAATATTCTCTACACTAATATCGTAGGACTTCGGACAAACATCATCACCTTTCTCATCCATAAGGGAAATGTCATCCATTGCGTTTGCTGCATTTATAGAAATATCAATATTCCTCAAAAGGGTAATCATACTGCCTGCAATTTCAATCTGTTTAAACACAATTGAAGCCACCAAAAGTAACAAAAGACACATACTAAGTTCCAACTGATTTTCAAAATACAGCAGTATAGTCTCAATCAAAATCAGTGTCGATGCAATTCTCAGGACCAACTGGGCCGTAGCTGTATAAGGCACTGTCTTCTTTTCAAACATTATCTCCGCATTCTTGCTCTCATCCAGAGAGTGAAAGATCGCGTTTTTATCATATTTTGTTGTGTGAAATGTTCTAAAAATAATATTTCCGTTTATAAATTCTAGAACATCCTCTGTAAGTTTTCGGTCTGCCTCTGCCTTTCGCGGTGCAGTTTCATCCGAACTGCGAAACATCATTCGGATAACAAACAAAAACATCACAACACCTGCGAGAATGATTAAGCCAATTCGCCACTCAAACACCATCACCGCAGCAGTAACTACTATTGTATAAATCAATCCCTGCAGTACATTACTCAACACTTTCGATGCTGTATTTTCAACGTTATACAACTGCGAAGAAATAATGGAGATTATGGTTCCAAGGCTTGTGCTGTTGAAATAACCCATCGGAATTCTTTTCATACGTTCACCGATTGTCATTCGTCGGTCCGCCGCCATATATAGGCCTGCTTTTGTCTGAAGCAGATGAGAAACACTGTTCGCTGCCACAATCCCGATGATACTTATTCCCATAATAACAGCCATTTTCACCGCCGCATTGTCACTATGTCCCCCCGTAAGCAATTGAAACATCATATAGATTGCGCCAAGCTGCATAAGCTCAAATAATGATTGTACGATTCCTAAAACGATAGACCATACAATATTCTTTTTCTGTGCAGGTGAAAAAAAATATATCTTTTTTAATATCTCAATCATTTTTACTGCACCTCCAACTCTGCGGATGAATATGCTTTCCACATGTCCCGATAAAGACTACAATTGTTATAAAGCGACTGATGTGTTCCTTCCGCTTCCACTCTTCCGCTGTTCATCACCACAATATGTTCTGCATGAACAATCGTCGATAATCTATGTGCAATCACTATCAGCGTTTTTCCCTGCGTCAATTCGGAAATTGCACGCTGAACTGCCGCCTCATTTTCCGGATCTGTATACGCAGTGGCTTCATCCAGTATTACAATCGGGGCATCCTTAATCATTGCACGGACAATGGCTATTCTCTGGCGCTCTCCTCCGGACAAGTGTCCTCCTGTATCACCAACTATCGTATCGTATCCCTTCTCGAGCTGAGTTATGAATTCATGACAGCCACAAGTTTTTGCCGCAGCGATGATTTCCTCATCTGTTGCATCTTCTCTGCCTATCCGAATATTTTCCATAACACTTTCATTAAGAAGATAATTATCCTGGGAAACATATGCAATCAAATCACTGAGCTGTTCCTGCGGCAGTTCTTCCACCGGACAGCCGCCGATTTTCACACTTCCAGCAGTGTTTTTCCAGAATCCCAAAATCAGCTTGGCGATCGTAGACTTGCCGCTTCCGGATGGTCCAACAAGCGCAGTAGTCTGATTCTCACGAATGTGAAGCGAAACATCAGACAGCGCTTTTTCATCTGCCTCTTCTCCATAGGAAAAGCTGACATGTTCAAAATCAATCTGCAAATGATTCACAGCTACCAATTTCGTCGTTTCTGTCAATTCCGGAAGCTCCAAAATATATTTCACATCCTCAAACAATGCATTCATCTGCTCCGCAGTCTCAGAAGCAAACATGGCATCAATCAACGGGCGCATGATTCCCAGAGACAAAAATATAAATGTCAATAATATTTCGGCATCAATGGTTCCCTGGGTATAATAGGTCCATCCAAACGGCAAAATAAGGATCATGACTCCTTCCATCACCGTAATTGCAAGAGACATGAAAATCTGAGAACTTTTCATGCTGTAATAACCGCAAGCAGCATTGTTATACACTGCATTTACATACTTTTCATAGGCATTTGTCGTCTGATTAAAAGTCTTGATAACCTCTATACCATTGACATACTCGATTACCGCCTGATTTACATCTTTTTTAGCCTGCAGAAATTTCGCGAACTTTTCTTTATAACCAATCAGCATAAAACAGCAGAAAAACAAGCCTACCGGAATCGTAATTAGCATAAGCCATGTCATTTTTGTATTGACCGTAAACAAATATCCGATAAGCAGAATCGGCACAACAAGATTGGATGCCATCTCTGGAATCAGGTGCGCAAGAAAATGCTCCAGTTCCCCTACCTTGTCAACAATTGTATTTTTCAGTTTTCCTGACGACTGCTCCAACAATACTCCAAGAGATACACGTCTCAGCTTATTGATCAGTCTTGTTCTAATTTCCTTTAGTACAAGGTAGGTCGCATCGTGAGAAACCGATGTGGACCAGCTCATAAAAATCACTTTGCAAGTCCACAGCACCAAAACAGCCAACGCCATGGCAATGCATTGCGACTGTTCTGCCTGCCCCAGAAAAAGCCCAATCGCCATTCGACTTATTACCACATAAGCTGTAATTCCTGCTGCACTGCCAATAAGGGCAAGAAAGGATGACCAGATAAATTTCCCTTTGTGCATACCAACATATTTGAAGATTGTTTCTTCCTTTTTCTTTTTTTCACTCATATAACCATCTCCATATCGCAATCATAATGTTAGTCGAAACTAACTTTATATTTTAAAGCAAGGGGTGAGTCTGTAACACTTGCCACCCCTGTTTTATAGATTTCTCGTCTTTGACTCCTATTCACGATTATCTTTCAGGCTCTCAACCATATCCACATTCTGGACCTTTCTTCTGACAAGGAACAAAGAGCCAAAATAGCTTACAATGGTCAAAGCAACGGAAACCAGATAGCTCTTAGCCGAAATATAAGTCGGTATCAAAGCTCCTTCCATGTCTGCTATCGCATAGAAAAACAATCCACTCATTGCATATACAGCCGGTATGCAAACAAGAATTCCCAATGGAAGCAGTATGTTATGAACATTGAGTACAATTGCATTGATTTTTTTATTCTCATACCCCAATACCTTAAGCATTGAGATGTTTCCTTTATTTTCAGTAACCAACGTATTCACAGTTACATAAATGGAAACCATGCATACGATAACACCGGTAAAAAGCAGGAAGTGTAGCAGAATTTCCATTTGTTTTGCAAGATTTTGTACCTGTTCTGCAGTATCTGCTTTTTTTACTGTACTTGCAAGCTCTGATTCTGAAAAGTCAAGCTCTTCATTGCTCATCAACGCATTATATACGCCGGATTCCATTCCCATGATTTCAGATGCTGCATCACGAGATGTAAATATGGCTTTTTGGAAATCATTATCGATAATTCCATCAATCACAATCTCGATAAATTCCATAGTCAGCGGATTATATAGTTTCATTTTATCGCCTTTTTCCAGTTTCAAAACCATTGCTTCCACACTGGTAAGATAATATCCATCGCTGACATTAACGTCATTTCCCTCCTTGTCCTTGAAATGCAGAAATTCATTATCCGGATCAACACCTATGAGTGCAAAGCTTTTTTGAGCTTCATTCTCTACTGTAGCCGCAATCACAGGAGCACCGTTTTCAGCTTCTCCTTCCTTTAAGACATTGAAAAAATATTCGTATTGGAAATCTCCTATCTTTTCTGCGGAAACATCTGCAACATTAGATATAGAATCAAAGAAACTATAGCCGAACAACATCATGAAGCAGCCCAAAAAGACGCCAAGAAACACAACAAATGTGCGCCCGGGATTCCCAAGAAGTGAGCGAATCGCAAACTTTCTTCGAAATGACATTTTGCTACCTGTTAAAATATGTTTATTCTTTATCTCTTTTCCATCTGCGTTTCCCGCAAGCAATAATACGGTATCTTTTTTCAGCAACTTATTTACCACATGCGCTGCCGCCCAAATATACAGCAGCGTCGGAACGAGAATACCAAGCACTGCTGCGATTCCTGATAAATGACAGGTAACCTTCAAAGGCTCATAGTCGTTTAACGGAACTTCACCAAATGGCTGAGCACATACCGCGGCTATCACTACCGAAAGTACGCCGCCGAGTAATCCGGGAATCGTTGCAAAGCCTGCATAGTGCCTTATCAGTAATGACTTTTTATATCCCAGTGCTGAAAGCGTACCTATCATACGCTGCTCATTTTTTACCTTTCGCCCGATAATAATACTAATCAGTAATACAACCACCATCGGAAGAATAACAAGAACCATATATGACATAATGAGAAATAACATAGCCTGCTCTTTCACCATTCGTATACGCATATTGTTTTCGACAGCAAGATAATCGCTCATATAGTAATTATCATTTATGTATTTCCTGAATTCCAATGAGTTGTCATCGTTATATTTTACAAAATACTTTACCGTAGGAGTTCCAAGCTTCTCAAATGCCTCATCTGTCATATAACAAAGGAAGAAGGTTTCATTATTTTTATAATCATCCTCCGGATTTTCCAACATATACAGATAATCTGGACGCTGAAAAAATCCTGACACGCTGTAGGATTGATTGTTTATTTTTATGATATCTCCTATTTGTATTCCCTGATTTTTGGCATACCCTTCCGACAGAATGACTTCATCATCAGAATCAATATCTGTACCTTCTGTAATCTCATGGGTGTTGATTTTTTTTGTAACTTGAAATACTCTTACTGTTTTTTGATCCTGCTCTATATTTATATACTTTTGAGCTTCCATCTGAAGGTTGAATGTTTCTTCAATCTCTGAAATATCTTCCTCCGGAATGTCAACATATACGGAAAAATTTGCATCTTCCAGTTGGTGCTCTGCAAAAAAATCATCTGCAAAATCCAGAATACCATTTCCCGCAATGTTCATTAAAAAAAACGCTAGCAGTGCGACCATAGTAAGCACCAGCGAAGATAGGTAAAAAGAAAGATTTTCCTTAATATTACGTGTATATCGCTTATTAATCTTCATAATGCTCCGCCCTCCTACAGATGAAGTTCACTTACCGGAAGTTTTGAAGGATTGGCTATGTTCTCCGCAATTTTGCCGTCCTTTATGCGAATAATGCGATCTGCCATATCCGCAATTGCATCATTGTGCGTAATAATAAGAATCGTCATTCCAAACTGACTGTTCATTTTTTCAATATAATCTAAAACACTTCTTGACGATTTGCTGTCAAGCGCACCAGTAAGTTCATCACACAATAAAAGTTTGGGGCGCTTGATCATAGCACGTGCAATAGCAACTCGCTGCTGCTGACCTCCTGAAAGTTCCCTTGGAAAGCGTTTTCGATATTTTGTGATTTGCAACGCATCCATAACTTCTTCAATATCCAATGGATCGGGAGAAATGTCCATCACAACTTCTATGTTTTCCTCCACGGTAAGATCTGCAATCAGATTATAAAACTGAAACACAAATCCAATATCCTCTTTTCGATATTCTGCCCTCTGTTTTTTGGAAAGCTTTGTAATATTTTTGTTCCCAACGCTAAGTTCGCCGGAATCAAGAGAATCAAGACCACCAAGCATATTCAACAGCGTTGACTTTCCCGAGCCTGAAGGTCCCAATATCACATATATATTTCCTTCTTCCAATTCTAAAGACGCATGATTTAAAGCAAATACCGCGTTTTCTCCCTCTCCATATTTTTTTACAGCATTTTTCAATTGAATGAACATTTTTGAACTCCTCTCAATTTGCATGGAATTTAATGTAAAATGAATTAGTTTAGGCTAACCTACTGGCAAATAAAAAAGCGCTCGACAGTTAGCCACTTCTAACTTAAAAACAGTGTTTACTATATCACACACTCCTTTTCATTGTCAATCTTTTTCACTCAAAAAAACGCTGCAAAATTTAAGGACTCTCTCTTCTTATAATTTCAAGCCCTAAATCATTGATTTTTGAACTTTTTCTTTAAACAGTTACCTCATAACACGTGCTAAAGTGCATGAACATTCATTGTATCAAGTACTGAATAGCTGAAAACAGGTACACCAAATAAAGCATCCATTGCTTTATAAAGACTATAATTCCTCTGTTCTGCTATGATGATGAACCTTCCGTGTCTAATGGCATCGTGTGCCAACTTTCTTCTTCCCATCTGCTCATACACTGAGTGCCGACTTTGCCGCCTGGAATAACCAATATCTGAGTCGTTTGCGTCCTCTGTGACTGATTTTGGTTTCTCCGGTATGCTTACCCGAACTGCAGGCTACCAATCCTAATCCGCTTAACTTCTGGATTTCCTTTACATTGTAAAATCTTGATATATCCCCCATCTCTGCAAATATCCCCGACAGGATGTTTTCGCCGATTCCTGATATTGCCAGAATGTTCTTTGCATATGGAATCTCATTGCATCTTTGATTTAACTGGTTTCTATATCTGAAAGTTGCTCATCAAGCTCGATAATCCGGCTGACGAACCACTTAACAGCCTGTCTGCCGGCATCCGCTCCATCCTTGATTCCTACGCTTTTCCTTGCGTATTCCAGAATAGATGATGCATTGGCATAGCCTCATCCACGAAGCTTCGCCTCATGCCATATCTGTTTCTTATCATTTGCAGCTGCAAGCCTAGTGCTCCAGTCTAACATGCTTTCAAAGCCCTCTGCCGTATTACTAAAGCCAAAAGCGGACTTACCGAGTTCTCTTCCTCTGGTATCAATTGCCCTCACATAATGTGTCTCGCTGCCAATATCGCATCCTAATATCAGCATGTCATCACTGGCGAATGAAAGCTTATCGTTTTTGTCAAACTTACCTTTTGTTTCCAACTCATGCCAGGTAGATGCTTTTAACTCTACCTTAATAGCCTCAGCTTTTGCAATAATCTCCTGCTGTTCAAAAATATTTAATGATAAAACTTGATTTTTCTTCTTTGAGCCTTTAATATTCATTGTAGATATCTCTTGCATTCGTTAGATTTTACCAACTGGCAGGTCAGTAATAATCTAATTTTACTTGTTGTATTTTTTTCGTCAATCTCTTGACCTATTTAAATTATACAGGAAGCTTTACGTGATATTTGATGCAACTATATGCCTTACACTTATTATCATATACACCCCGTACATCTAAACTTCATCAAACAATTTCTCCATCTACAATTTCTATTACCCTGCCACATTTTTGGGCAATTGCCAGATCATGTGTGACAATAATAACTGTCTTTCCATCTTTATTTAATTTTTCCAACAATGCCATAATTTCATCAGAAGTTTTAGAATCAAGTGCTCCTGTAGGCTCATCTGCTAATAGTATCGGATTGTCTGTAACCAAAGCTCTTGCAATCGCGCATCTTTGTTTCTGCCCTCCTGATAATTCATTTGGCATCTTCTTTGCCAAATTCTCCAGTCCGACTTTCTTTAGTGCCATGCTAATTTTGTCTTTTCTGATATTCTTATCAATCTTGCGAGCTAATAAAGGCATCTCAACATTCTCAGACACATTATAATCATCCATTAATTCGAACTTTTGAAATACAAAACTGATATAATCCCGTCTGAAATTTTGCAATTCCTTCTTACTATAATTTGATACCAACTCGTTATTATAATAATATTCTCCGGATGTTTCCTGGTCCATACCACCTATTATATTCAAAAGAGTTGTCTTTCCTGAACCTGACGTCCCGACAATTGCCAGTAACTCTCCATCCTCAATCGATAAATCAATGCCATTTAGCGCATGTGTGACGCTTCCCTTATTAACATAATCCTTTGTAATGTTTTTTAATATAATCATCAATATCTTCCCTTTATCATTTCAACTGGTAAAAAACTATTCAAAATATTTCTTATTACAAGACTCATTGCAAGTACAAATACTATAATTCCTGCTATTATTTTTGGATATACCTGGTAATAAACAAGATAATTAATCAACCATCCATTATCATATGTTCCATATCTGCTATCCGTAATAAAATAGAATCCCCTGCATGAAATTACAGTTCCAACTGCTACAATAAGTCCATTCTTTAACAGAACAATCTTCTCTATATCCTGCATTGAAAGACCAAATGCGTGCATAATTCCAAATCTCTTTAATTCAGACAGAAACGTTATAATAAAAATCGTTATAAGCATAAGTGCCGCTGCTATAGATACAAAAATAGTAATTTTTGTAATTAAGTCATACAGCATTTTGCCATCGTCCATTCCTTTTTCCACCATCTCATTAAATGTCATGAATCTGGACTTATATCCATTTTCCTCTAATACGTCTCTGACTTCTTTTACTATATCACTTATATTATGCTTTTCATCCGCCCCTAACCAGAAACCTGTTGAATATGTGCCTTTATCTTCCACACATATAATCATCTTATCCAAATCATCCGAATAGCTGACAGACTCCGTAGAAAATTCATTAATCAATTTTTCGTCTATCATCCTCTGTCCCTGTCTGAAAATTCCAGCTATCTCATAATGATTTCCATTAGCATCATCAAACGTATCACCGACTTCATATTTCAATGCTCCATAATACTCATATCCTAAATACAAATACAGTGTATTGGCAGATAAATCTAATTGCTTATAGTCCATGCCACTATCGAGCTTTGGACTGCATATATTAAAAAGAGAAGAATTCATAAACAAAATCTCAGTACCGTTTTGTTGTGTACTATTCTTTTTAAACATATTTTGCAGATTCTCAAATTCACCAAAACATGAATCATTAATCGCATATGAAGCCATAGTTCCAAAAAAAGAAACTCCATTTATCTGATTTACTTTATCAATCACAGACTGATTTCCAAAAATCGAATCATCAGTCTCAATTTTGGCAACATTATCTATTCCAACATCAATAACCCTGTCAATCTCTTCATATGCATAATTTGATGAACATTTAATCATAATAGATGACATAACAAGTATCAGCAGTAAAGAAATAAGCAACAGCATTGCTATCATCTGCTTGTACTCAATCTTAATTATTTCAACAACATATTTAATTATCCTCATCTTACGTCCGCCACATCCCTTTTCATAAACTTATTGACAGAAAATATAATCATAATCATTAACATAATAAACATTGAAATTACTGACATGAAAATTTTGACTAAAATGTTCTGAAATAGATTGTAAATTCCAAGTACATAGGATAACAATATAACAGATACTAAAGCAATCAGATACGAAATCACACATATAATCACTGCGTCTTTTATTATCAATCCATACAGCTGTGATTTTTTATATCCATACGCTATCCTTATTGAAATTTCATGTTTTCGACGCTGCAGCCATAACAGTGATACACAAATACAATTCATTATAGAAAATATCAGTGAAATTCCAACAAAAATATAATTATAGTACTTATACCAGTAATTCTGATAATTTCCAGAATATAAAGTATTGGGTCCCATATCATATAATCCTATTGTTTCAAAAGCCTGTGTCAGTTCATCAAAAGCATAATCAATATCAATGTCACTCTCATAAATAACGTTCGCAAATCCGCTTTGCAGATAATCCACTAAAGATTCCTTTATTAAAGCTCGTGTAGCTTCATCACATTCATCCCATATAATGTACAAAGAATTATCTACCTTGCTTGACATATGATTTGCAATAATTCCCCCCACCTTATAGCTTTTATCATTTAGCAATAATTCGTCTGGCTTAGAAACCTCTCCCAGATATTGCTTTAAGCTTTCACCGATATATATATCTTTGCTATCATTTAATCTTTCGGAAATTTCTAATTTATTCTGTTCATTTTCCCTGATTATAATATATGTCTCAAACCAATCTGTTCTATCGTTAATATATATCTGTGACATAAATGTTATATTGCCTGATTGAATCTTTTGTGCTGCATCTATCATCGCCTCTACTTCTGATTCATAATCAGTTTTTCCATTTTCTAAAGAAGAAGGATCATAGCTTTCTTCTAACCTGTATTTAAATCGGTTAATATTCAAATCTTCCTGCTTTACATTATAAACAACATTCGTACCATAAATAATTATAAAACATGAAATCGAAAATCCAACCATTAACAATAAATCAAAAAATCCATGTCTAAATATCATTCTCATCGTATTCTATCACCTAATATGAATATATTGTTCTTGAATTTCCTCCACAATATATTTTCAACTTTCCCTTTGTTCCTCCATATCCGCATGGAACTTCATAATTAGTTATGATTTCTCTACCATAATCTAATACTTGACAGTGTTTTTTTATCTGTTCCAGGAGTAATATATGCAATTGCATCTTTTGCTGTCGTAGCCGGCACTATCAAATATCTATCACTTCCTGACAAAGTTCCTGAATACCATATCTTATCCGATATAGTTAATGGTCCTTCAACAAATTGAATAAATCCATGCACCTTACAATTAATTATAGGATGACTGACATCTGCTTGATTAGCAGCTTGAACATATAATGTCACCTCCAAATAATAAAACACCACCTATGAGACTAATTATACAGTTTCTAATAATCTTGTTCAATTTACTTCTGTTAAAATTTAATTTACTAATCATTGTTCGCTCCTTTGTTCAAAATTTGCTACAATTTATTGAGGTTTTTTAGCTTAGTTTTATCCCTCCACATTACCTTTGCAATATTTAATCTTTTTTCTTTTGTTCTTTCATGTTTTCTCCAATCTCATATATATTTACCACTTGACGCTTTCATTATATACAAAATCAGAGTAAAAAACCGTTTTCTTACCCAATGGTCAAAAATATGGAGTGAACGGCAAATTTACCGTTCACTCCATATTTTTGACTATTGGAAATAAAATTCTTTTTTATATTTTCATCACAATTATCCATATAAGACTGTAATGATTCTCCTTCAAATGAATCTATTCTCGTATCCTTTAGATCAATATCTTCCCCAAAGAAAGCTTTCAGCCATTCTATTTTTTTCTTCATAGACACATCCCCCATATTTCATATAGTTACTATTTGATATTTCATCAAATCTTCATAGTCACATTATATAGAATGAACATGGTCTTTTTGTGGTGTGAATGTATACGCTTATCTTAAATATCTGCCCGGCTGCCATACAAATACTGATATACATCTTCCAATGAAAATCCGTTTTCTACCACCTGTCCCTCATCCGGCACTTCATCCCCCACTACTCTGTAATACAAGCCATTCTCTCTTTGCACAGCATTTCCCTGTGGGTATTTACTGCGGCATTCTTTGATAGGATATTTATTACACGAAATCTCTGTTACTTTTCCATGCATCTGATTCATCAGTTCTATCGGAGTTCCATAATGTATTAGCACCCCCTTCTTTACAAATAAAACTTCTTTAGCGATACACTCAATATCAGACACCACATGTGTAGCAAGAATTATAATCTTATCCTCGGCTATGTCCGCAATAATATTTCTGATATTGATTCTTTCCTTAGGGTCGAGACCAGCCGTCGGTTCATCTAGTATAATTATCTTCGGCTCGCCTAGTAGTGCCTGTGCAAGCAAAAGTCTCTGCTTCATTCCGCCAGAAAAACTCTTCACTTTGTCAGCTCTTCTGTCATACAAATTCACCAGCTTAAGACAGCGATTTATATCCTTTTTCAGTTCCTTTTTAGGTATCTCCTTCAAAAATCCAATATATTGCAGAAATGTATAGGCACTAAAATGTTCAAACATATTTTGCTGCTGCGGCATATATCCCACAAGCTTTCGGTATTCTTTTCCCATTTTAAGTATCTCAGTTCCATCACACAAAATTCTGCCGCTGCTTCTGGCAATATTATCTGTCAGCAAATTCATCAAAGTACTTTTGCCAGCACCATTCGGTCCCAGTAGTCCATACACTCCTGGCGTAAATTCAAAACTAAATTCATCCAGCACGCACCTTGTACCATAGAATTTAGTTAGTTTTTTCATTTCAAGTTTCATCGACATCTATCCTCCACCTCACAGTAACAATACACTGCCATCATTGCCAAAACCACTAAAGAAGATACATAAACCACCATATTGTATCTACATATCCGCTCTGTCGCTAAAACAATCTGCACAGCAGACAACCAATGCATATCCAGATTACTGACCATGTTCAAAATCTCAGGCCCGCACAGAAAAAGTAATGACACTATCATTCCCTTAACGCTCCCAAGCCTGCTGCACACATAGACAGTCATCCATCCTACAGCATAAAGCGAAACCAGATGGAACATTTCGATTATTACCAGATATCCCCATATCGGTATCCTAAGTGGAAAGTTTTCTAAAAAGACAACGCTCTGGACTGGTGCCGCCAGATATCTCAGTCCATAAACCTTATAAACCTGATACAGTTCCAGACCATATATCACACACCATGCAATTACACAATTCATTATAAGTATGATATGTCTCAATCTGAAAAGTTCCCTGCGACTACCAGACAGTGGACGTATTAGTTTCTCCAGTTTCATATCTTTCTCATATGAAAACAAAAAACCAGTCAGAAATATAACAAAGACAACTGCCATCAATCCATAAACACGTCTTCTGGTATCAGTTCTGCTTACATAATTTTCGTTCGATTTCCACAATATCTGATATGCCTTATTATCCATAAAACATACGTCTATTCCAGCCTCTTTGCTTCTCTTTAAACTTGCGAGCTGACTTTTGATGTCAATTAATCCCTCACGTTCAATATCCACCATTCCTGCTTTTGTGCTATATTTGTCTAATTCATCTTCCGTAAGTTCACCTTTTTCAAATTTCTTTTCAGCAAGAATATAATCAGCCTCAATTTGTCTTATACGTTTTGATTCCTGCGCTGCATACTCCTCAATCTCACTTAAATCTCTGCCAGAGTATGCTTCATACACAGCATTTTTCCACTCATTCACTCCATAATATGTAATAGTATTAGTATCAACCATTCCAAATATTGTAATTAATATAGCTGCGATACACACTATCCCTTTTTGCTCAAAAAGAATCTTATAGCATTCCAGACCAAATAAATTAAGTTTTGAAAGTATATATAAAAACAGCTTATTTATAACCGCAGGACAGCCTATTTTTATTCTGACGCCACCCATCCGTTTATTTTCAACAAGTACAATTGCCAATGGCAGGATAATGAGACAGCTTGCCAGAAATATAATAAACGCCTCAATACTTCCACAGAGCCAGTCTCCGACAGACAACACACGATAAGAACCAATCACCTCATATGGATTAAGCAAATTCCATAAATTTATATATTTAAGCAGCACATACCGGCTCTGCTCGCCCAATCCCAGCAATAAATATTCAACAACATACAGCACAGCTACTATCACCATTGCCACTATATTAATTGAAACAATTCTCTTTATCAGCCAGACAAATATAACTGTCACTGCCAGTCCCACGACAAGAAGCGCAAATTCTAATATCAAATACTGCCAAACCTCTATATCAAAGATGCATTCATGTAATTCGTATACAGATTGAGCATATACCATGTAGCTGCTATCAATTCCATTTTTGATAACTGCAATTAAATAAATTCCGACAAACCATATCCCTAAGAAAATTAATGAACTTAAAAATATTGCGGCAATTCTTTGCCATGCCAGAAACGATCTCCCCCTTGGCAGTGTAAACAGCAATGGTGACTTTCCGCGGTCAGTCTCTATAAATCCCCACACAAATACTACTGCATATATCAGAAAGACAAATTTAGACAAGTCAAAAGAGACTACAGTTCCTGCAGCTGCGTAGTCTCCTTTAGAAATTCTTATGTTCTTTACTCTGTTATATGCGTCTGCTGTCATCTCATCTTTCTGCAAATTATCGGCTTTATCTTTGAATATTGATATCTCCATACGCTGCTTTGAATTATAAATACTCTCTATATATTTTTTGTATGAAAAAGAGGAATCCACTTCATCACGTTTGAAATTACCAAATAATACCATAGATAATATCAGCAGAACCGATGCCGCAATCCAGAATTTTTTATTTTCTATAATTAGCCTTAATTCCATAACCGCACATTCCTTTACTTGTCACGAATTGACTGGTATGGCTTTTCAAATTTCTTGCGTTTAGTAATTGTTTTTGTGATATTCCCATCTGTATCAACTATATACTGCTTTTCTTTACTATCAGTAGTCACATAAACAAGAAATCTGTCACCATCGCACAAAAATCCATTGTTATCTTCATCTCCAAATTCATAAAAAGTATCGGTCTGTCCATCTGTATCAAGTCTTGAAATCGCTTTATTAGAATTATCGTAGTAATAAATATTTCCAGCTTCATCAAGACAATAAGAAGATACTGCACCTTTTACAATCTCAGCTTCTGTGGCATCTTTTGTATTGTATACATATATACCACCATCCGTGACATCTCCATCCTCTCCAAATTCAGCTCTCTGAAAGAAAATATTATTGCCATAACCTTTCATCCTGTATATCAGGACATTATCACCTTCTATCGTGTCTATAGTCTCTGGCTTAGAACTATCATCCAATGACTTCTTATAGAGAACAGCCTTTTTACACCCCGGATAGCAGTCTGTATAATATATTTCCCCACGATGAAGAATCATAGTCGGATAATAAACCGCCTCATAACCATTCTCATCTTCAACATCCACAACTCTGGCAACAGAGCAGACCTTCTCTCTTGTCGAACCATCCGACGAAATCTTCGTAATGCATAAATAATCTCCATCAACTGATGGCATATACAAATTTCCTTCGTAATACCACATTGTGCCTACAGGATATTCATTTCCAAGGAAATAAGCATCGCACTCTTTATCGTTATGCTGACAGTTTGCCTTTGTACAAACAGGAATCGACTGCTTACTTGAATAATCATAATAGTCCAGTCTGTATGAACTCGTTACATTATTTAATGCATTCAGACTATAATATCCAGCCGAAGTATATGCTTCTGTTATGGCCTCACCCTGATCTGACTGGCAATCTGTCTCAACATTAAATTTATACGCATACTTTCCGCTATTTTCATTTTCCAAATTTTGTGTATCTGCTATATCCTGCGAAACTTTCTCCGCTGAATTATCATCATTTTTCTCAGTAACATTACCACTCTCAACATTTGGATTTGTATTGTTCTTTCTTGTGCAGCCTGTAAAAATAATTGCACTTATAGTCAACACCAAAATACCTACAAGTTTTATACCCTTCATTCTGTTCTCCTTTATGAATAATACACAGGTGATTACAAAAGCAACCACCTGTGTATTGTTTTCTATTATTATACATTAATAAATCCTTTATATCCAGAATTAAATACTAAACTTACATTAAGACGCAAACCATGAAGATTTCTTTCAAACTTGTAACCATTATCAGTTCTAAAATTGACCGATGCAGAATTTGAACCTCCTGCATGTATTGTTTTATTCACTCTTACTTCATGTAACGTTGTCGGATGTTTCTCCCATCCATCACATGTAAAATGGTAGCTTCCGCTTCCCATTGATGCACCTGCTGTAATTAAAGTCCTAGCACTATTCATATTCGCTGAAATACAATTTGCGCTTACTGGTACTGTTCCTAATAGTATTGTCATAGCTCCAACTAACGCAAACATTTTTGTAAATTTAAACTTCTGTTTAATCATTCTTCAATCCCTCCAAAATATCCTTTTTCTTTGCTACAAATTCCTTCAAGTTATCAGGTTCAGTAGGCTGAAAATATGTACCATAGCAACAATGTGATACACTTGGTGCAGCCAATTCTGCTATCCTGCACATTATTGCCCCCTTCTGTAACCTAGTTTCCTTGTGTCCCTTCAAGTTTCAGTTCCTCCTTATGTATTTGCCAATTGACAATTTTATTATACATAACTCTGTAAAAAAAAATAGAAATACTACCCAACGGTCCAAAATAGGGAGTGAACGGTAATTTTACCGTTCGCTCCCTATTTTTAACCACTCAGTATAAAATAAAAAGTTGTATTCCTAAGATGATATAATACACCTATTGAATGTGGAACATGTAGTAATCTGATTAATCATAAGTGAGGGGCAAAAGACATTTTGACCATCATATCATTATATAGGAGTACATAAATGAAATCTTTCGGAGAATATCTATCACACAAATACACTTGCTCAGGTCTTATCGAGCCACAATATACGGAGACTTATGCATATATTTTTGACTATATATTTAGTTTTACAATATACAATATCTCACTCATATTTATAGGGTTTATCATTAAACAATATATTGCCACTACAGTATACATTATAATCACAGGCTCTTTACGGGCAATAGCAGGTGGCTATCACTGCCAGACGCGCTTCTCATGCTTTCTGTTATCTTATTTCGTATATGCTATATATTTATCTTTTAATATTATAAGTATATCAATACATCCTTGCTTTCTGCTGCTTGGATATCTTATTTGCTGGACACTAATAATAAAAATTTCACCTGTTAATACTCCGAATAAGCTTTTTACAGCGGATATGGTTAAAACAGCCCGAAAAAAAGTATTTATATTATTTATTACAGATTCCATATTTACAATTTCAGCACTTTTGCTAAACTTTAATAAAGGTATATACTCCAACCTTTTAAGCCTTATTGTATGTACGGCTGGTTTATATGCAGGATATTACTCAGACAGGAGGCGGCAAAATGAATCTCAACATAGCAATATGTGATGATGAAATGACTGATATAGAAATATTAAAAGAAAGTATCTCCCGATACAATATAGCGACTAACAACAATATCATTACATCTTCCTTCACATCATCCCAACATCTTATATCTGATTTTAGCGAACATTCATATGATGTTGTACTCTTAGATATAGAGATGCCAAAGATTAATGGAATAGAACTGGCACGATACCTTCGTGAAATTGATGATGATTTATTTATCGTATTTACTACTTCCTATCCGAAGTATATGCATGACAGCTTTGATGTACAGCCTTTTCAATTTCTCACAAAGCCTATTGAATATGATGCTGTATTTAAGTTATTTAACGATATAATCGCTAAAGTTGAACGCAGCTCGAAAAATATTGTGATAGTAGACGCTGAAAATGAGAAGCATTTTGTTACGCTTAAAGATATCCTATTTATTTCATCTATGAAGGAGAACAAATCACATGTCAGATATCAGTTATCCAACGGAGAACTAATTTCAAAGGGCACATTATCTGACATAGAAAACAAACTTGCAGCCCGAGGCTTTATCTCGCCATCGAGGGGATTTCTGGTAAATGTCAATCACATTAAGACTATAAACGCTAACAACATCATTCTAAATGATGACTATAAAATCCCTGTAAGCAGAAGACGTGCAAAAGATTTACATCAGATTTACTCTCAGTTCATTATTGACATACTCTAAAATTATAAGGAGCTATTATGAAGACATTATTACTAAACTTCTTAGACTGTATTGTCGCAGGTACATCTAGTTTTGTTTTTTTCCAGACAATTATAGATAAAAAGAACGCCAGACTTCCCTACTACAGTATTCTTTTTATATACATTTTAGGCTTCATCCTTTCTTCTTTCCTTACCTCTGCATTAACTGGAAATACAACTGTGTATGCAACAATTATACGTTTAAGTTTAACCTCTACCCTCTTATTCCTTCTGAGCTTTCTTTTTTATACCAATAACAGGACACGATTGCTTTTATCCATAAGCTACTGCGTACTTGCTGCCGCATTTGAATATTTTTCATACTATATAATTACAAGCATTTTCTCTTACACTGCCAAGGAGAATGTTATGGATTCCTTTGTATTCTCAAGTATATCTCTTGCCGCGAGCCTGTTTATGTTTACTTTCTCTATGATAATACATATAGTATGGCGGACCAAAAGGAAAATTAATTCATTCTCATACACATTAATACTATTAGTTATACCGATACTTTCTGTAGTATTTATTCTGTCAAAACCGATTTTATATCTGAACATAAATATGCCTCAGACATATTTCATTATTGCAGCCTTTGTATTGTTTATAAATCTGATGAACTATATCATGCTGTACAATGTACTTCAGAATGAAGACCTGCGCTTTCAGCTTACTGTCCAAAAAGAGCAGATTGAATTCCAGCGTAACAAGTACGAACAGCTCGGTGCTGCATACAAAAATATCCGAAGCTTCATGCATGACACCAAAAAGCATTTGTTTTATATCGAAAAATGTGTAAACGAAAAGAAATATGATGATATAATTCCATATTCCAAAGACATCATGCATGACCTCGAATCGCGCTACTGTACTATTAATACAGGAAATCTTGTGGTAGATGCATTCGTAAGCAACCTCCTGCTTCAGACCAAAAGCCATGATATTACGCTTCATACTAACCTGCGTTTTGATAACAACACTGTTCCTACAAATGACTATCACCTTACTATTATTCTTGGAAATCTGTTAGATAATGCGCTAAAGGCATGCAAGGATCAGCTCAACCCTGAAATAACGGTGGCTGTGCGGACTGTTGAGAACACCTTCACTGTTCATGTAGCCAACACTTATGTCATCACAGATCCAGCCAATGCGCCTGATGATTTTGAAGATGTGGATTTTATACATGGATATGGTCTTAAAAATGTCAAAAATTCTGCGGAAGCCTGTGGTGGTTTCTGTATCATCCAGCATAGGGATGATGTATACTCTGCCACCGTTATCATTCCACTTTCAGATAAAGCAAAAATGCGCCCATAGTGGCGCATTTAGCTCAAGCAGCTCTCTACATACTGCTCAAGTTCTTTCTTCTCTTTGTCAAGGACAAAAGACAATTCTGAGTACAGATTGTGCTGTGCATTCTTGTAATAACGCTCATCAACTGCTGTACACTTCTTGCCTTTCTCAAGTCGCTCTTCTCTTCTTCTGTGTATGCATTTAAGCAAACTTACAAGCTGCTGCGGTTCACAGCTCCTTATAGCGTTCTTGTATGTCAGTTCCCTTTCCTTCTCACTTGGAACGACAAGCTCCTCTATATCTACTATACTATTCAAAAGTTCTGCTGCCTGCTCTCTTGGAATAACACTTCTGATACGGGCATCTGCATTATCAACAGGTACATATACCTTTGCACTCTGCTCTCCTACAGGAACCAGCAAAAAGTAACTCTTAATCTGCTTGTTACCTGACATGTCCAAATCAACTTCATCAACAATCTCACAAATTCCATTTGTAGCATTCAATACAAAATCACCTACATTAAACATATATACACCTACCTGAATAGAAAATCGTAAAACCTCCCACCTGCGTTGTACAACACAGGATAAGAGGTTTTAATTAATATCTCTTAATATATATATTTTAACACTTTTTTAATAATTTTGTAAGCATATAATTGAGAGAAAATTTTATTTGTTGTCGTTTTTGTTAGCTTTTAACATTCTAAGTATCAAATCAACTGAGCCTTGAATTCCATAACTGGCACTATTGATACATAAATCATAGTTTGAAGCCTTGCTCCATTTTCTTCCAGTATAGAATTTATATCTCTTGTAATGACTGTTATCCTCTTTTTCAATAAGCTGTCTAGCCTGCTTTGCATTGAGAACTCCCTTGTTGATAGATACTATTCTCTCTATACGTCTCTTCTCTGGCGCTGTAATGAAGATACTGATATGAGGAATATGGTTATTAGTAAGTATTGCATCTGCAAAACGTCCCATAACGATAAAATCCTCTTCCTTAGCCTTCTGCACAAGAAGTTTGCTTGAATCGAAGAACTGTACATCAGCTTTAGAAAGTCCATGATATTTGATGAACTCCTTAACCCACTGTACTGGTGTCTTTCTCTTGTTCTCACCAAAGATGATATCATCACCTGATTCCTTAGAGCCTTCCATTCTCTTAAGTACTTCGTTCATGATTGAAACATCATAGAAGTTCATCTTAAGCTGGTCAGCAAGCTTAAATCCAATTTCGTTTCCACCGCATCCATAAGTACGTCCTATACAGATGATAATATGATCATCCTCACCAAAACGTTCTCCAAGATTAAGTGTATTTAGATCGGCAATTCTTGGATCAAGAATATCTCCATCTCCAAAACTTGTAGGAATACTCATTACTTTCTGAAGAATCTCATCATACTTACGCATGATTTCCTTCTTCTTATCCTTATCCTGAATAGTACGTGCCATGTTACTGATAAGGGCAAGCTCGCCTCTAACCTTGTAACCCTCACGTCTTTCATTAAGGAGCTTCATGATATCATTGACAACTTTTTCCTTGTCACCACTGAAGACTCTACCAAGTGATGAACCAAGAACCTTATATACTTCTGCATCTAAATCGTAAATCTGCTCTGCAAGTTTACGAAGCTCTTTATTATCAAATTCCATCTCTCATACCTCCTATTATATAAAGAATAACAACATATCCAGTATAAATACTGGTATAAGGATTGAAAGTGACTTAGCCATATATCCAAAGAATGAAGGCATCTGGACACCATTCTCGTCGGAAATAGATTTAACCATGAAGTTTGGTGCATTTCCGATATATGTGATAGCTCCCATAAATACGGCTCCACAAGAGATTGCCATAAGCATCTGTACTGGAATCATACCAAGTGTAGTAGTAATTCCACTTGTGAACTTAAGCGCACCAGCAGTTGTCAAAAATACAAGATATGTTGGTGTGTTGTCAAGGAAGCTTGAAAGCGCTCCTGTTACCCAGAACATCTCAAATGGTTTATTCAGTCCAAGGCTTGCTCCTGCATCCTTAAGAATCATAAGTGCTGGCTGCATTGTAATGAAGATACCTACGAAGAGAACTGCAACTTCCTGAATTGCTCCCCATGTAAAATGGTTCTTCTTTCTGTTCTCCGGGTCTGTTGTCTTGAATGACAAAAATGCCGCAAGCAAAATAATTACTATCTCAATAATAGATGGTATTGAAAGCACAACCTCTCCGAAAATGTGGATTCCTAATACTGAACCATCAGCATTCTGGAAAAGTGGTAATGTAGGAAGTACACCGCTTAAAATAACACCTACGATAATCATAAGAACATAGAGGAAATTCTGTGCTCCACGAATTCTTATAAGTGGCTCACCCTCTTTAATCTCAGGCATGTTACCGCTTGCAAGGTCCTTCATGTAGGCTTTCTTGTCAATAAAGTAGAATACTGTAAGAAGTACTACCATATTTACTAACAATACTGGTAAAAGTCTAAGACTCCAGAAGAATGGTACGCCTCTTGAGAATCCCATAAGAAGTGGTGGATCTCCAATTGGTGTAAGGCATCCACCTATATTTGAAATAAGGAAGATGAAAAATACCATTATGTGTGTCTTATTCTTTCTCCATGAATTCATCTGAATAATCGGACGCACAAGAAGCATTGATGAACCTGTAGTTCCAATCCAGCTTGATAAAAGTGTTCCTACTGCAAGTAAAAGGACATTTACTCTTGGAGAACCTGCCATGTTACCCTCGACAGTAATATTACCTGCCACGCAGAACAATCCAAACAATAATACAATAAATGTCAGATAATCATTTATAATGCACTCTAAGACAGTCTCTGCTGCGGTTCCTGCGCCGAACTTAATAGCATAAGGAATAATAAATAGTAAAGACCATGCTATAACTGCATATAAACGATTTTTCTCCCACCACTCACCTTTGATAAGTGGCAAAACAGCTATACAAAATAGTAATCCTGCAAAAGGAATACACATCCAAATTGGTATATTTGCCATTTTTCTTCACCTCGTTATTTAATTTTTGTCGAACCTATTTTACTACTATTAGCGATTTTTTCAACCATAAATATTATTTTTGTATACATCTTATATTTATAGGTAGATATACTTATTTTTTTTAACACAATTTACTCTTGTATTATTTGTTAATTTATTATCAGGATTTATATGTCAAAGTCTCGTTCAGACTTCCACATCTATATCCCTGCAAATCAATAGTAGTATACGTAAATCCAAGCTTTCTAAACTCTTCTGTAATTTTATTGCGATTTTTCTCCTGCACCAGCATCTCAATGTCCTCTGGCAGGACTTCTATTCTGGCGATATTGCCTTCATGTATGCGCACTCTCATCTGTGCAAATCCCATTTGAATCAGGATATTCTCTGCTGCCTCCACCATGTGAAGCTTCTCTGTGGTAATCTTCTCATAATAAGGTACTCTTGATGCAAGGCAGGCAAATGATGGCTTCTCCCATGTAGGTAATCCAAGCTCTTGTGACAGCATGCGAATCTCATCCTTATATAGTCCGGCTTCCCTTAACGGGCTTATTATTCCAAGTTCATCAATAGCCTTAAGTCCTGGTCTGTAATCACCAAGATCATCCACATTAGAACCTTCAAGTACATACTCAATCTGTCTGTCACCTGCTATCTCAAGCATTCGTGTAAATATCGCTTTCTTACAGATATAGCATCTGTCCTTTGGATTATCGCTAAGTCCGTCTATATGCAGCGCATCCACATTAATTACTTCATGAACTATTCCCTCGTCTGAACAGAAACCTGCCGCTTCATCATATTCCCTTCGCGGAATCAATTGCGAATTAGCTGTTATCGCAATAGCATCATCCCCGAGAGTATCATGTGCCACTTTTAATAAGAAGGTAGAGTCTACACCTCCCGAAAAAGCAACCGCAACCCTGCCCTTTTCTTTCAGCATAGATTTAAGGGCTTCAAGTTTATCCCACTTGTTCATCAAGCTATCTCCCATGCCTTAAAGTCATCTACACTAAATGTCGCATCAGGCGCACTGTCATTGGCTGGGGAAATATTAGAATTAATATAGTAAGTATCAAGTCCTGCTTTCGATGCCCCGGCAATATCAGTAGTTGAATCATTTCCTATAAAAAGAGTCTTGTCCTTATCCATCGGATATTTCTCGAATAAAATATTAAAGAACTTCTGATCAGGCTTTTTAGTCTCATAGTCAGATGAAATAAGCACTCCGTCAAAGTACTTGAATATATCAAGAATATGCATCTCATATTCAGTAAAAATTCTCTGTGCATTCGATAGCAGATAAACTTTCTTTCCTTTGTCCTTAAGCTGCTTAAGCATATCCTCACATCCATCATACGCTCGCACATACTCTGTAGAAAGTATTCTGAAAAACTGACCTGCATGTACTGCCAGTTCTTTATCAGGCTCTACACCTTTTTCTCTAAATAAATCCTCAAAGACCTCTGTAATCTCTATCTCTGGACATGCCTCGTGAGAATACTTCATCTCTTTCTCCTTACCTTTCACAAGGCGCCCATATGCAGCTTTTAATTCTTCTGGTTCATATATTGCACTATAATATCCATAGAATAATGCAAGCTTCTCCCAAAGGACATCATCATCTTCCTGTGTATGAATATCAACCAGTGTTCCATACAAATCAAAAACATAATTGTCATACTTCATTGGTAATTTAGCCATATTATCTCCTCCAAATGTATTAATTACTCTCTCCTCTATCTCAACGATAGACTTTTACATTATAACATATTTAACCGTGTCCGCATTATTTTTAGAATATCTTTTTCTCTTCTTGATACCTTCACCTGATTCATTCCGAGAATTTCTGCGGTCTGTGTCTGCGTCTTCTCATATACATATCTAAGTATAATAAGCCGCCTGTCATCCTCTTCAAGGCTATCAAGTAATTGTCTTACAACCATCTGGTCTAAAACAGATTCTTTGTCTTCAACCGCAGCCGCCGGCATATACTCGGCAATAGATTCCACAGGGGTATAGGCCTCTGTAGCAAGCACAATCGCATCCTTACTAAGACCTGTAAGCTTTACCAGTTCATCAACAGTAAGTGTCTTATTGTTTGTCTTTTGTTCCTGTTCTCTAACAATTGCAATTTTTCTTGCATCCTCTTTTATTTTGCGACTAATATGTATCATGCTATCATCTCTCATAAAGCGTCTGATTTCGCCAATAATCATTGGAACTGCATATGTTGAGAATGCATATCCGCTCTTAGTATCAAACTTTTCTATAGACTTCAATAATCCAATTGAACCTATCTGAAAAAGTTCTTCGCTGTCATATCCCCTTCCTGCAAATCTCTTTATTGTCATGTAAATCAGTCCTGTATTTTCTTCAAAAATTTTATCTCTTGCAAAAATATCCCCGTCCTGTGCCTTTTTTATGCATTCGATATCAGTCATTTTTAGTAATACTTTCTTTCTGCGCTGTCTGATTTTTTATACTGTCTGTTTTTTCTTTACTGTCTGTCTTTTCTTTACTGTCTGTCTTTTCTATACTCTCTGCTTTTTCTATATTGTCTGTCTTTTCTATACTCTCTGCTTTTTCTATATTGTCTGTCTTTTCTATACACTCTGTTTTTTCTATGCTGTCTGTCTCGTTATCTATGTATTTACGCATTACCACCCGCGTTCCATGATTTTTTTCCGAATATACACTCAGTTCATCCATGAATGTCTCCATGAATGTAAATCCCATTCCAGTTCTCTCCATGTCAGGTTTTGTCGTATAGAATGGCTGCATCGCCTCCTTCACATTCTCTATTCCAACTCCATGGTCTATTACCATTATTGTAAGCATATTGTTGTCATACGCACACTCAATATCGACTGTTTTATCATCCTGCATATATGCATGTACAATTGAATTTGTCACCGCCTCTGATACAGCGGTCTTTACATCATCTATCTGCTCCAATGTAGGATTGAGCTGTGTCATGAACGATACAACCGCCATCCTCGCAAAGCTCTCGTTTATTGATTTCGCATCAAAAGATATTTTCATTCTGTTATTTTTCACTGACATTTCTTTCCTCCCTGTCACACTCGATTATTCTGTGCAGCCCTGCCGCCGTAAACAATCTATACACCCTGTTGTTCATATTTACTGTCTTTATCCTGCCATTTAAGTATTTCAATTTCTTGCATCTCCCTATAATAGTGCCTATCCCAGAACTATCCATGAAGCTTGTCCCTGCAAAATCAAGCACAAGAAATCTTATCCCCCTCGTTTCAATAAGCATGTCCATCTCTGCTGCAATCTGTTCAGCTATGTGATGGTCCAATTCAGCAGGCATGCAATATTCCATAACCTCATTTTGAATTGTAAAATTCTTATCCATAAAATTCCTCCATAAAAAAAGACGCCAAACTTTCGCTTAACGTCTTTTGTAATAAACTATATAAACTTACTCTACTGCATTCACATAATTCTCAGCAGTCTTCGCTTTCTGTGTACCTGGGAAATTATCAATCACATATTGATAATACTCTTTAGCTGACTTAAGGTCATTGTTCCTTCTATATGACTGTGCCAGATAATACACAGCTGCACCGTTGTTGTAATCTTTGTCATTTTCGACTACCTTAAGAAGCGTCTCTATCGCTTTATCCCAATTACCTCTTCCATAATACTTGTATCCTGTAGAATACAACTTCTTCAAGTATCCATCATGTATCTGCTCCTTGAGAGAATTGTATGACTTCTTGGCATCACTGCTAAGATATGATGTATCAATTTTGTCCAATGTCTCACCAGTCTTTACGACATCACCAGATGTGTAAATCACGTATGCATTAAGTAAATCCTCATAGGACTTAATCTTTGTCTGCTCGGATTCTTTGTCACTTACAGCATCATCAAGCTCCCCCTGTAAAGATTCTACTTTCTTCTCCAAATCAGAAATAGTCTGACCATTTGTAGAGATAGTATCACTTGCTGCAAGAAGCTTCTTCCTCGCTGACTCTGCCGCCTTGCTCTTTACTCCTGGCACTATAAGAAATGCGGTAACAGCCAATCCTACAAAAAGTCCTATCAGAATATATCCGATAGTCCCAATCAGTGATGACTCGCGGAATCTCTTTGGCATGATAATTGTCTCATTTCCACTCTGATAAGAAATCAAATCATCATTCTCCTGCTTCTTATTGCCACCTTTTTCTTTGAGCTTGCGATTTGTCTCCTTTAAATACTTAAGGGTAAGTGTATTATCTGCATCTATCTTGCCTGCATTTCTAAGGGCTTTCTTTGCTTTCTCATATTGTCCTTCCTGTAAATATAAAAGAGCGAGCAATTGATGTCCCTTGACAAGCTTAGGATTAAGAGAGAGGACTTTCTTTAACTGGATTATAGCCAGATCACGGCTTCCCTGCTTGCAATACAAAATAGCCTGGTTGTATTTCTTAATGGTCTGATTAACAGACTCAAGCTGTCCTCTGTTCTGATGAACCTCGCGCAGATATCTTACTGCTGCATTATCCTCTTTCTGATAATTAGCACTGATAACCCATTCACCAAGTGCCGCTACAGTCTCTCCAATCTCATAGTATACAAGTCCTAGCAGATTCCGCGCATCAATATTGTATTTATAAAATTTTAAACTTTTTCTGAGACTGACAATAGCACCTGACATATTCTTAACCTGTGCATTCTCCAGTCCCTCATTATAATAAGAATTCGATATACGTATTACTCTCTGGAATATAGCTACGTCCGCACTACATTCAGGACAGTAATCGTACTTGCCAATTTCAGCTCCACATCTATAACAAATCATCAACTCAAACCTCTCAACTTATGTCTACTGTCTCTGCTCGCGCAAAAGTTCAGCAATTATATCAGTTACATCAGTCAAATCATGGTTATATATAGCAGACTCAGCCTCTTCTACTTCAAGGCTGGGTTGAAAATTCTTTAGTTCTTCTTCAAAATTAATCATTATAAAGCCTCCTGTTTCTATAAATGGGTGAATGAATATAATTCGTAACTATTCAATATATCAGATATATGTAGCAAAATTCTTCCTACACAAAAACAAAGTCACTATATTAGATATTATAATACAGTGACCTTGTTATGCAAGTACATTTATATTAAGATTTTATTACAATAATATGTTATCGCATATTCCGACATTTCTGCCCTATCATGCAGGTAAACTCAAGCTATGTATGTGATTATAATAGTAGAAATTAATATCCATCATCAGACAACAATACTGGTATTATTTTACTATTTCTCTCAATAAATTCGACAGCTTTATGCTTTCTTGGTACCTTAAGTCTTAAATCGTTAATCATGATTTCTACACCGGGATACACATGCTGTAATACCTTAATTGTCGAACCTCTTGATCTGTCTATTATACTGTTTATTTTTGAAAGTTCATCCTTATATGTAGATACCTCTGCCTGCTTGGTAATTCTTGTTCTAAGAAGTGCAACTCTTCTCTCATCCTGCCGCATATCTATATTGTGCTCTTTGGCTTTCTGATCAAATTCATTGATACAGAAATTCACCTTATCGAGAAGTGTCTCAGCATCTTCAAGCAGCTGCTGGAACTTATATAATCTCTCAAGAATCTTCGTAGTAACACCTACGCTTATCTGCGTCTTAACCTCAGCTTCATTGCCGAAATTATTTGCCTCAACTCCACCACAGCCAATCACCTGACCACCGACTATACTGGCTCTTCTTCCTGTGAAATAAATCTTATCATAGCTGATTATAGTACTGTTCATCGCCGAATCAGCTTCTATATAACCATCTACTTCTACTGTAGAATACTCGATAAATTTGGCTACAAGATTCCCCTTGCACTTTATCTGGGCTTTCTCTCCACCTATCATTCCACCTCGAAGAATAATGTCCTTTCCCGCCTCTATATAACATCCTTCTGATGTTCCATCAATTGTTATTGAACCGGTTGCTTTTATTGAGGCCCCTGTCATGACATTGCCATGTATAAGCACATCTCCACGAAAGTCAATATTACCTGTCTGCAAATCTACATTGCCATACACTTCATGAACAGAGGTAATCATAACTCTGTTATTTCTATACTCAATCTTGCCTGATTCTGTAGCAGTATATACCTTGCCATCTTCAGACCTTTCAAAACCACGTCCTGAAAGTGGTGGCAAAGGACGCCCCTTTTTAGCAACAAGAGCTTTTCCTGTCACGGACATGCCATTTGTTCCATCAAACGGTGGATTATAAATTGCAATAACCTGTCCTTCTTCCACCGTCTCTATCGCATGTATACTCCAATAATCTACAGAGCCATCTTCTCTTACCTTCGGCTTATTGTTGAAATCAACATTGAAATTAAACTGAAAAAAACCATCTGCACCATCAGCCTTCGGTGTACCTTCGGCCACTAAGACCTCATGACCATATTCCCCACCTTCTATAATAGCTTCTAATACATCCTGCTTTATTCCAAAACGAATTCCTCTTGCCTTAAGAACCTCTGTCAGTTCTTCAAGCGTGTAGTGTTCATTTGCCTGTAATATTGGAACCATCATGAAGGCATAAAGTTCATCATATGAAATTCTAACTGTTGGTAACTTTTTTGTGTTATCCGCCATTCATTGCCTCCATATCATCTATGATTTACAGACTAGTACTTTGTGTCTATTTTATCACTTTTTAATACTCATTTCAAGAAAAATAGAAATACCATGACAACATTCTTGTCATCATGGTATTATAATCCGATATTTTCTAACTTTTTAACAATATGAGAGTCAAAAGGAATTTTGCTTCCATTTATGATTAATCAGAATTATTTCATCTGTGCCAGACGTTCTTCAACCTGAGCCATCATCTGTTCATATTTAGCCAGCTTATCTTTCTCTTCCTGAACTTTCTCTGGCTTAGCATTGCTTAGGAATTTTTCATTTGAAAGCATTCCGCGTGAACGTGCAAGTTCCTTAGTAAGCTTATCCTTTTCCTTGTTAAGTCTCTCTTTTTCTTTCTCGAAATCTACAAGGTCTTCAAGTGGAAGATATACTACCGCATCCGGGATAACTACTGATACTGCATCATCACCTATTCCATCTTTACCTGACTGAACTTCGATATCACTTGAGGATGCAAGATTGATATATACCTCCTTGTTCTCCTCAAATACCTTCAATATATCAGCATTGTCAGATGTGATAAAAAGCTTAGCCTTTCTTGATGGTGGAACATCCATCTGTGTGCGGACATTTCTTACACCCTTTACAAGATCCTTGCAGTGCTCAATTGCAGCCTCTGCCTCTGGGAAATTCCACTCGTCTTTGAACTCTGGCCACTTAGAAAGCATAATTGTCTCTTCTTCATTTTGAAGAGTACAGAAAATCTCCTCTGTAATAAATGGCATATATGGATGCAAAAGCTTAAGCGCATTGATTAGTACTGTCTTCAATGTCCAAAGTGCAGCATTTGCAGATACAGTGTCCTCATCCTTCTTATAAGTACGAACTTTTGCAATCTCAATATACCAGTCACAAAATTCATCCCAGATGAAATCATAAACCTTTGATACTGCAATTCCAAGTTCATACTTGTCCATATTCTCTGTTACATCCTTTGCAAGGGTGTTAACTCTTGAAAGAATCCACTTATCTGCTGTATGAAGCTCATCTGCTGCTGGCTCCTTGATATCTGCACCATCGAGATTCATCATGATAAAACGAGACGCATTCCATACTTTGTTGGCAAAGTTTCTTGAAGCCTCAACTCTCTCCCAGTAGAAACGCATATCATTTCCTGGTGCATTACCTGTAATAAGTGTAAGACGAAGTGCATCAGCACCATACTTATCAATTACCTCTAATGGATCAATACCATTGCCGAGAGATTTACTCATCTTACGTCCCTGCGAATCACGAACAAGTCCGTGGATGAGTACTGTATTAAATGGTTCCTTGCCTGTATGCTCAATTCCTGAGAACATCATTCTGATTACCCAGAAGAAAATAATATCATATCCTGTTACAAGAACATTTGTAGGGTAGAAATAGTCAAGATCTTCTGTCTTATCTGGCCATCCAAGTGTTGAGAAAGGCCATAAAGCTGATGAGAACCATGTATCAAGTGTATCCGGATCCTGTCTCATTTTCTTGCCGCACTTAGGACAATTACAGCTGTTTTCTTTTGTAACTACAAGTTCTCCGCAGTCATCACAATAGAATGCTGGTATTCTGTGTCCCCACCAAAGCTGTCTTGATATACACCAGTCACGGATATTTTCAAGCCAGTGATAGTATGTCTTGTCAAAATGATCTGGAACAAATTTAGTTCTTCCCTCTTCTACAGCTTCAATAGCTGGCTTTGCAAGTTCTTCCATCTTAACAAACCACTGTTTCGATACTCGTGGCTCTACTGTTGTATGGCATCTGTAGCATGTTCCAACATTATGCTCATGGTCTTCTATCTTAACAAGTGCTCCCTCTGCATCAAGTGCCTTAACAATTGCTTCACGAGCTTCATATCTGTCCATTCCTGCAAACTCTGGATAATCATCAACTATTTTTGCATCTTCTGTGAGAACATTGATTACTGGAAGATTGTGTCTTAATCCTACTTCGAAATCGTTAGGGTCATGCGCTGGTGTAATCTTAACAACACCTGTACCAAATTCCATATCTACATATTCATCTGCCACGATTGGAATCTGTCTATGAACGATTGGAAGGTCTATCATCTTTCCAACATAATCCTTGTATCTGTCATCAGCAGGATTTACTGCTACTGCTGTATCTCCAAGCATAGTCTCTGGTCTTGTTGTCGCCATCTGAATATATCCTGAGCCATCTGCAAGTGGATAACGAAGATGCCAGAAATGTCCCTTCTGATCTTCATATTCAACCTCTGCATCAGATAAAGAAGTAAGGCAGTGAGGACACCAGTTGATAATTCTCTCACCACGATAAATAAGTCCCTTATTGTAGAGATTGACAAACACTTCCCTGACTGCTTTGTTGCAGCCCTCGTCCATTGTAAATCTTTCTCTCTCCCAGTCAGCTGATGAACCAAGCTTCCTAAGCTGCTTAACAATACGTCCGCCGTACTCATGTTTCCAGTCCCATACACGCTCAAGGAATTTTTCTCTTCCGAGTTCTTCTTTTGTAAGACCTTCTTCACGAATCTTCTCTACTACCTTAGCCTCTGTTGCAATTGATGCATGGTCTGTTCCAGGAAGCCATAATGCGCTATATCCCTGCATTCTCTTATATCTTGTAAGAATATCCTGCATAGTATTGTCAAGAGCATGTCCCATATGAAGCTGCCCTGTGATATTTGGTGGTGGCATAACAATAGTAAATGGCTTCTTACTGCGATCTACTTCTGCATGAAAATATCCACTTTTTTCCCATTTCTCATACAAACGATCCTCGATGTCTTTAGGATCATAAGTCTTATTTAACTCTTTACTCATCTTTACCTCCTAAGATTAAAAAAGCCCTCCATGCACAATATGCATGAAGGGCGAATTAGCGCGGTACCACCTTCGTTCCGTCAGATAAAAAATCGAACGGCTCATTTCCTTAACGCGGATGAAACGAAAGAACTTATGCATATAAATGCTTTCTGGGTTCTTTAGCTAGAAAGCTACCTTCCATAATTCTTCCTTCAGATGCCTCACAGCCGTCCATAATGGATCGGGCATCACTCTCTGGGAATTCCAAATCATGTACTCCTCTTTCCTTATCGCCTCTATATAGGTGTTCAATTAATAATATGCTATTATATTACTTTGAGTATAAATTTTTGTCAAGCTATAAAATTGCAAATGTGGATGCCTGTCCCTTTAATTCATCTGCAATCTTACTGTTGCTTTCCATCTCTGTAGATATAGATGAAATATCTTCTACGAGATTATTTGTATTTGTAGCAGCACTTGAAATACCCTCTGCACTTTCCTCAACAGCTGTAGAAATACCACTCATTGATTCTGATATTGAATTAACTACTTCTTTGATATTATCCGCTAACTGTGCGAAGTTCTCAACAGAATCATTTACATATGAGGAATCATCGCTGTACTGTTTTCCGGATTTAACAAATTCATCATAATCTGGAAGAATCGTATCAGTGATATAATTGATAATTCCCTGTGCACTGTCAATGAGTTCATTAACTGCTACCGTAACCATGCCATTTATTTCCTGGATATGATTTGCATTCTCGCGGCTTGAATCAGCAAGCTTTCTGATTTCATCAGCAACAACAGCAAATCCTTTGCCTGCCTCACCAGCTCTTGCAGCTTCAATACTCGCATTCAGAGCAAGCAGGTTAGTCTGACTTGAAATATTGAGGATATCATCTGTAAGCTCACTTATCTTAGAAATACTTTTACTATCCTCTATAGCCCTCTCTAATGTGTCAAGTACCTCTGACATAGTAGCGCTTGTATTGTCCTTGTTCAACTGAGCAGTCTGCTCAAGTTCCTTTGCTCTGTCCTTCATACTGTTGGCATATGAAAGCAATTCATTGGCAACACCTGCAAGTTCTTCTATGTTCGTATTGACATCATTTGTATTACTATTTACTGCTGTAACTGTCGCTGTAACCTCTTCCATAGCTGCTGAAAGTTCTTCCATCCCAGCTGATATATCAGAAGAATTCAAATTAGCTGTAGAAACGCTGCCTGAAACAAGACCGACAATTTTCTCCAACGTGCTTGAATCGCTTGTAATCTTCTTCATGATATCCTGTAATGTCTCAATAAATATATTGATGCCCGAAGCAAGTGAACCAATTTCATCCGTACTTAAACACTGAACTCTCTTAGTAAGGTCCCCCTGTCCACACTCAATAGAAGAAGTAATCTCTCTTAACTGATTATTGATATTAACAAGACGCTTGCACACCCATTTCCATGAAATAAAAATAACTGCTGCAAACATAACAATTCCAATTATAAGCACAACAAAAATCAATGCCTTTGACATACTGTAAACAGAGTCCTGTGTTTTAATGGCCTTGTTCATTGCCTCCATCTTCATGGTCTCTAAATTACTCAAATCTGTAGTAAGTTTATTTCCGGCAACAGTAAGTTCTGTATTGGCCAGCTTGATGGCAGCATCATCTTCCTCTTTGCTTCTACTAAGTTCTATGACCTGGTCAAATAATTCTATATATTGTTCATAGTCTGCCTTGAAAGTCTCATATGTAGACTGCTGTTCACTTGAATCTATATTCTTTTCAAATTCAGCACTCGTCTCTTCCATAGTCGTTTTTAATGAATCAGCATCCTTCTCTAATACCTTAAAAGACGCCTTGTCCTTAGCAACTATATGTTCAAATGCAGTCTTTTGTAACTGCTGTGCTGTAGATTCCATGGCTCCAATCTTAGATATTCCAGTTACATTGTTGGTAGAAATATCTGTACTGGCATTCATAATCCTGTCTGTACTGCTCAATCCGACAATTCCAAGGACTATCATAAGTATTCCCATCATTGCCACAGGAATCATAATTTTAAATCTAATTTTTAGATTTACAAACCCCTTCATACTGCCGACCTCCTTCTTAACTATACACCAATTATAGTACTATAGTATTGTAAAGTCTATAAAATTTTAGAGAATTTTAGTTGTTTTTTTGCTTTTCAGTTGTCCGGATTGTAATTACTGCTCCCCTTAATTTTTCAACGCTGAAATAAGACTTTTGTATATGAACATTCTCATGTCTCCATCTCCAATATTCATATATCGTGAATGTGCTGATCCCATCACAACAAATGAATACTCAATCATTGAGGAAAGCAGTGCAAGACTTCTCTTTCTTACATCTTTTTCATCAAATGCCCCTTGTTCATAGCCATATTCCATGAAGCTGTCAATCAGCGAATAGATATACTCATGAACGTCCATCTCCAAATCTGCGGTAATATTTCCATCACTGCTAATTGCAGATGTGCCTTTCTCATTTGGACCATCAAAATTCTCACAGCAAACTGGCCCACCGAAGTTCTTATTCATAAGCTGTGAGAACATCTGATTATATTCTTTATTGTCATAAATCCAGTCCATTATACGATAGCAGCGCTCCCTGAAATCATCAGGTTCAAATGCAGATTCTGCTAACTTCTGCATTTTTTTGTCATATTCGTACATAAGTGCATTAGCTATAAGTTCATCTTTAGATGAGAAATATTCATAAGCGGTTCCTTTGCCTATCCCTGCTCTTTTAGTAATATCCTGTACCTTTATAGTTGAAATATCACATTGCTCCCTGATAAGGTCAGATACTGCTTCGAACATAAGCCGCATTTTCTCTGGCGGATTTTTTATGTTATTTACTTTTATTTCAATATTCTTATCAGATAATTTCATCATCTACCATACTCTTTTCTTTATTAAATGCATCATATATACATGGGATAACTATAAGTGTCAAAACAGTTCCATATACAAGTCCGCCAATAATGGTAATTGCCATTGGCTTCATCATATCCGAGCCTTCTCCAAATCCTGCTGCCGATGTGGACATTGCAAGAATTGTAGTAAGCGCAGTCATAAGGATCGGACGCACTCTTGTCTTTCCTGCATCTATTATAGCCTCGTGCTTGCTCATTCCACTTTTCCTTGCCTGATTAATGTAATCAATTAATACAATACCGTTATTTACAATAAGTCCTGCAAGCATTATAAATCCAAGCATTGCGATTACACTTACTTCCTGTCCTGTGATAAATAACGCGATAAATCCTCCTGTAAATGCAAGTGGAATTGAGAACATAATTATAAATGGCGACAAAAGTGATTGGAATTGCGCAACCATTATGAGATAAATAAATACAATTGCGAGTGTGAGCATAAGAACCATCTGCTGCATTGAATCATTTATAGTCTCATCCTCACCCTTCATGGTAACTGAATATCCCTCTGGTATATCAAGCTTATCTATCTGCTTTTGTACCTTATTACTTACAAGTGTTACATTGTGATCATCATCGATAGCACACGACACTGTAAGATATCTCTGCTGTGCATCTCTGCTGATTGTACTAAGCGTAGTTGTCTCTTCCATCTTACAAATCCTGGTAAGTGGAATCTCTTCTTCCTCTCCATCTTTATTTGTGTGAGTGAATTTAAGTTTCTTGATATCATCAAGTGTTACATCATTTTGATCTTCAGTCTTTAGATACACTTCGTAATTCTTAATATCAGTAGATATTGTTGTCGAACTCTGACTTGAAGCCATCTTCTGCGCAACAAGCTGATATACCTGCGCAACTGTGTATCCATATTCAGCGGCTTTTTCTTTATCAACTGTTATTGTCCACTGTGGAGTTGCCTTATCAAGTCCATCTTCTATATCAATTGCACCATCTGTATCTTTAAGAATACCAGCTACTTCCTTTGCAAGCCCCTGAAGCTTGTCGAGGTCTTTACCCTTAACTTCTATAGATAGTCCAGAACCCATAAATGATGAATAGTCCATCGATGATGTACTTGTAGATATCTTGCAGTCTAAATCCTTTGTACGTTTCTCAATCTCATCTGATACTTCCTGCAATGTGACATCACTCTCCTCATCAAGAAGGACATACATAGATACCGAATCACTTCCGCCGCTCATAATACTCATGGTAGAATTTCCACCAGCTGTTGCGCCTATTGTCTCGATACCTTTTATATCAGAAATCTTATCTATCACCTGATTTGATAAATCGGTAAGCTCTGCAAACTTAAGTGTCTCTCCGTCCTTCGCTTCTATTGTGACTGAAAGCTGATTGGTCTCCATATCCATATCCATGAAATTAAAACCCTTTGATACAGATAAGAATGCAGAACCTACAAGAAGTACAATCGACAGAATAAACACTATCGGCTTAAATCTAAGACATACTTCAAGTATTCTTCCATAGAATTCCTTAAAAGCATCAAACCATGGATGCTTGATATCCTTTGTCTTCTTAAGTACAGCTGATGATGTAGCTGGCACAAATGTAAGGGCTATAAGCAGACTGGCGCCCAGTGTAAATGCTATGGTAAGCGCAAGGTCGACAAATATCTGCCTTGTTATACCATCAGTAAAAATAATCGGCGCATATACACTTACCGTTGTCAGTGTCGAAGCAAAGATAGCTCCTGCCACCTGGTTGGCACCTTCAACTGCTGCCTTCCTGACCGAGTATCCTTCGCCACGCAGTCTGTAGATATTTTCTATTACTACAATCGAATTATCTACCAGCATACCAATTCCGAGCACAAGTCCCGACATTGAAATGGTATTAAGCGTAATTCCTGTAAAATACATAAGAACAACTGCCACAATTACTGACAGAGGAATAGAACATGCTATAACAATCGTAGGCTTAATATCCTTTAAGAATATAAACAGAACAATTATGGCAAGTATTCCACCTACAGCCATATTCTGTACCACGCTGTTAACAACCATATCTATGTAGATACCCTGATTCATAAGTACGGTAAGATGAAGTGAATCATTATCTTTTTCCAATGAATCAAATTTATCAAGTATTCGGTCTGTAACATCTCCAGTAGAATAACCTGTCTGCTTTTCCATCGACAAAGTAATTCCTGGATTGCCATTGATGATAGCATATGTCTCATCTGAATTATTTGTCACCTCAATATCAGCCACATCAGAAAGCTTGATTGCATCAACGCCATCAAGATTCATATCCATAAGAACCAGATTCTTGAGTTCATCAACTGATGATACATCATCCCCGACTTTCACCAGATACTGTGTATCGCCGTCATAGACATACCCAGCTGGCATATCGAAATTCTGCGCTACAAGCAGTCCTGAAAGTGTATCCATTGTAAGAACATTATCAAGGTCAGCATTATCAAGTGCCTCCTCTTTAGAAGAATCCAGATTCTTCTGTGCAGTATCAAGATTAGATTCTGCTGTTGAAAGCTGCGCAGCAACTGAATTAGTCTTTAATGCTGCAAGTGCTGCATTTGAATTAAGTGTGGCAAGTGCATCTGCTATAGTCTGTTTTCCTGCTGCCACCTGTTCAAGTGCACTCTCTATCTGTTTTATACCTGCGTTTACCTTTATAAGCATGGACGATATTTGCTTTGCCGCATTTGGAAGATCTTTGTAAGTCTTTACCTCTATTCCAAGCGCGCTAAGGTCCTTAAACTGCTTTGCAATCTGTTCATTGGCGGCATCTAACTGTGCCTGCATTTCACTAACATCAGCTCCCATCTGAGAATATTGTCTGATGCCATCTTCAAGAGACTTAAGAGACTTGTATTCATCTGATGCGATAAACTCATTCAATGCCTTCTCGATCGTTTCAAGAGACTTCTTCTGCTTCTTAAGCTCTGATAATTTCTTCTTTAAATCTGCCTCCGTATCGAAAAGCTTTTCCTTTTGCTTATTTAATTTATCATAGCCACTTGATATCTTATCTGTAGCATCATCTAAAGAATTCTTGCCATTCTTAACTTCATTAGATGAACTATCAAGTTCTCTCTGTGCCTCATCAAACTGCTTATTGATTGCCTTTTCTATTTTCTTATTTATCTTTGCAATCTTATCCTCATTTAGTGTAACTTCTACTTTTTCCTCGATTGCTCCAGCTGAACTTACAGATGCAACACCATCAATACTCTCTATAGATGGTATAAGTTCATTCTCTACATAATCTGTAATCTCAGCATCAGACATTCCATCCATATCAACAGCTGCCGTCATTACTGGAAGCATGTCCGGATTTATCTTCATAATAATTGGAGAACCAACTGAATCATCCCAAGATGCCTTAAGCTGGTCAATCTTCTGTTGCATCTCGATTACAACAGAATCCATATTTGCATTCTGTTCATATTCACACGTAACTATCGAATAACTGTTATATGAAATCGACTGCACATTCTTTATATTAGAAGTCGTCGCCATTGATGCCTCTATCGGTGATGTCACCTCAGACTCAATCTCCTCTGGACTCGCTCCGACATCTGTTGTAATTATAAGTGCATACTGAAAACTCATATCTGGAAGAAGGTCTGTTGTCATCTTAGACAATGACACAATTCCAAGTACGATTACCAGCACGACACCTACCAACACGGTATATGGTTTCTTCACACTGTACCTTGATAACATATATTTTCCTCCTGTTCTGACTGACCGGTCGGTCAACATATCCTAGATTATATACTCATCAATTCAAATTTCAATATTTCCATGCCACTTTTTAGTAAAATTTAATAACAGTAAAGAACTCTTCAATTCCATAAGTAGCGCATATATACTTAGTTCATATATACTTAGTTCATATATACTTAGCTCATATATACTTAGTTCATATATACTTAGCTCATATATACATAACATTTTACTGAATAAAAAAAGAACATACCACATATTCATGGTATGTCCTTCGTATAATCATATATTCAGTTATCTTAGATTCCTTCTTCTTCCTCAGTATCTTCTTCATCTACTATACCGGCAACGGCTCCTGAGACAGCCCCGACAACTGCAATAAGTGCAAAAATGATAACTAATAAAATCACTATAAAAAAAGCTATTAAAAAACCCGAATCCGTCATATACACATCTCCTATCCCTATCTGAAACATATTAATAACCATCCCAAAAATAAAAGGATGCCAAGATTATTGTATCACAAATCTATAAATGAATACAAGTATATTACACAGTAACAAGCTACATTTTCACCATAAATGACACATCCGATAACTGAAGTATATCAGAGTCCTTTATCCTGTACGCCTTCCCCGGTATGATAATATCACCGTTTATTCTGGTATGATTCGTAGAGTTATTGTCGATGATATAATAATGTTTTTTCTTCTTAATGATAGTCGCATGCTGTCTGCTTATCGTCGAATTATCTATCACATAATCAGCCTGTCGGTTGTCCTTACCTATCACAAGTTTCTCACCAATCTTTATGGATTGACCATTATCACTTCTGATAATACATGGATTATTTTCATGCAATACATCATTAAGCCTTCGTGTTTTCTTATATTGAAGAATATTCATAATAGATATAATTAATATAAGCGCTCCTAGAACAGCCTCAACAACATAATAGACAAAATATTTCGGCTTTAATTTCTTCTGTGCTTTCTTTATATTGTTTATCGCATTGGTATAACTGTCTCTTCTATACTGCCCAGACTGCGCCACATCAATACCGGATGTAACAGCCGACTGATATGTCTCGAATGAGCTTGAAGAATACTTATCCGCATTCTCGACAATATCTTTCTCACATTCTTCAAGTAATTCATTCAGACTCTGTATAAGCTGTGGACTTGCAACATTAAGCTGTCCCGCCTCCTCATCTGTGGCATATTGAATATCAAACTGCTTTAGCACTGTCATAATTGTATCGCTTGTCATCACAGATAAATTATCGTCTGCATCTGCATATATCATTCCGACAAAATTACCATTCTCCGTAAAAAGTGGTGCTCCTGCTGCCCCACTCTTTGCTACAATATCACAGCTTATCAAATTCTTCTCCGCTGATACTTCAGTAAACATGCCCTTTATAGACGACAAAGATTCTGGGGATATACTCTTATCTCCAAGAATATCTGAATCCGAATTATATGCCAGCATATAAGCAGCACTGCCCCGCTTAGCCGAACTACTCTTTGAAATCTTAGGATAATCACTTGTCTTGATGGAAGACTCCAATTTCAGGATCATATATGGATAATCGCTTCCTCTGGTCACTTCCGTAGCTGGAACAACAATATCAGGCTCCACTAGAATAAAATACTGTATATTCAGTTCCTCTGTGGCATCAATTGCATTCCACTTACGTATCTGCGCAATCTCCTCTGCCGATGCTGTCAGCACACTCTTGTCCGCCAAGACATACTGTGAATCCGAATTCAGCCCAATTACAGTTCCGGTTCCTTTATGTATATAATAGGTATTGTTCTGCTTGTCTACACATCCAATAACTACCTGAACTACAGCAGAAGAGGCATAGGATACCTCATCTGCATATACTGTAGCCCTGCTCATAAAAAATACCATCACAGCAACTGCAAAAACCTGCCATATGTATTTATTTATTTTTGCTCTCTTAATCTTCCTACTCATATAACTCTAATTACATCTAATTAATTTCTCTTCTGCGCTTTTGTTAATCGTTAGTAACTGTTCAGTACTTTCATAGCTTTAAGCCGAAAGCGCATTAATTACAATTGCTATTTCTTTGCGATAAGAGTATTTCTCTTCTCCGCATTGTACAGGTTAGCAGCGATTCTTTCAAGTGCATCAGCTGCCTTTAAAATATCAGATGATGAGTCAACAATATATCCTTTTAACTTGTCACCTTTATTGATATATTTCTTTGAGTTGTCACATTTCCAATTTTTTGATACATCATCCATACAGTCTTCAAACTGATTTTTACCGACATCTGAAAGTTCACTTGAAATACTTCTTAGAGTCTCAACCTGTCTCATTGTTTTGCTGTAATCAAAATCTATACTAAACTTCATACTATTCCTCTCTTCTACATATTAGTAATTCCTGCGCCCTTAGAACAGGAAAGCTATACATTCGGACCTCCCTTTGCAATTATAAAATCGGATCAATTTTTAATGCCTTTGCAAGTTCGTCATTCGCCTTCTCTGTCTCAACATAGATATCTGCCATCTTAAGTAATTCATCTGGATGGTCTTTAAGCTCCTTTATCACTGATGGAATATCAGCTTTGAATTTGTTGAAATTCTGCTGATGCATGTCACTTGCATCTCCCTGCCAGTACTTCTTTGTCCCAAGAATCGTAGCAGTAATATCATCAAGTTCTCTCTCTATGTCGGTGATTGATGTCTTAATAGATACCGCCTTGTTCTTTAATTCATCTGGTGTAACCTTTAATTGTATTGCCATATTCATTCCCTCTCTTATATCTTCATCTGGTCAACATATGTACCAACCGTATTTTCACACTTATCATATTTTGTCTTTGCATTTGTCTCAAATGATACAATTCCATTTAACTGGTCACAAAGTTCTGCAAGAGACTGGATATCCTCGAGGAATACTCTGTTGAATTTCTTATTCGCTGCTCCTTCCCACATTGAATTCAGCTCTTTTACATCCTCTTTCATGGACTGAACTTTCTGTGAGATATTGCTCAATCGTGTCTTGATGTCTTCGGTGTCATTCTTAAGAGTAACCGTGTTAACTTTAATAATGTCTGCCATAACTAATCCTCCACTTATAGTCTTTAATTGTTGAATTTGATGTCTAAAGCATACAGCATCTGTGTTATGTCGGTAAAATCACGCCGCACAAACTGATTACGCTGCACATAAGGTTCCTGCAACAGACTCTTCTCTGTCTTCACATAACAATCTGTAACATTCTCAAGCGTAGATATCATAACTGAATACATGTCTCTCTCTCTGTAAAGACTGTCTATCAGATTCTGAAGCATAGTAAGCTCTGTACGTTCTTCTGTAAGCTGGCACATCTGACTTTTTATTGTCTCGAGCTGTTCTGCCAAATCTGCAATTTTCTTCTGTTGTGATTCCAACTGCAATATGCATTTTTTGATTCCTGGTATAGATATCTCAAACATATGCTTTATCCTCTTTCAAATTATTTGATGTGCCTATATGATACTACAAAATTTGGTTTGTGCACGTTTTTCCGACAGACGGCACGATTTTCGCGACAGACGACATGTTTTTATTAAAAAAAACATATTTTCACATCAAACCAGTACTAAACTCCCACCATTTTTAATATGATAAAAAGCAAGTGATTTATCCGATTCAAGTATTTTATCGATGTCTTTTGAGCACAACATGTATTCATTTGCACTACTAAATTCGCTTTTGTATTTCTTACAGATCATCTCCCCAATTTCCTTAATTACCAGACTAATCTCACTGTGCTCATCTACCTTTACATCATAAACGGTATCAATAGCTGGAAAATAAATATCAACCAATATCATTTAATTTCTCCTTCAAACTAATCTCCGAAAATTCTTCTTCATCTATTTGGTCAGAATCTGTTACAACAAGTCTCTTTATATTATCCTGATATAATACAAGCAGCCTTTTTTGTGCTGCGCCTTCGACGAGTGACATGTAATCAACCGCCAACTGCAGATTGACATATGAACCAAACTCATCTGACGTAAGTTCTTTCTTTATATTACACGCTGCTTCATACATCTCATCTTCATCAAGAAGTGTAATTGTATTTCTATTAATGGAAGCGGCATCTGAAATGATTTTCCTTAATTCTTCGCCGCTTTGCCTGTATATGCGGTAAGCATTATCATCATATTCACTTACTTCATTAACCACATAACCATTATGATTTATTGACTTATAACAGCAGAGCACTCTGTCTCGTTCATTCTTCATTCTGATTAAAATTGCCAGGTCAGAACTTTTTATGTCCTCAATCATATTCTTTAGTTCTCCCTGCATTGAAAATGATGTACCATCACTGTCAATGATTCCTGTACTGTATAAATGCATCATTGCATTACAGATTCTGTTGCTGTCAATATCCCGCTTTCCAGTATCAAGCAAAAAACATTTCTTAATTCCACTGGCTGCAAGCAGAATATTATACTCCTCACAGGTCAGAACATATGCTTTCTGTATGTTATTTTTCATTTTTCATTGCCTCTTTTACTGCGGATTTATAAGTTCTTGATATCGGTACATTCATTCCCTGTTCCATCACAATCACATTCTGGCCGTAATGGACAGCTTCAATCAACTGGCGGTTCGTAATAAAACTCCTGTGACACCTGATAAAAAAAGCTGGAAGCATATCCGCCAGATACTCTATCGTATTATTCGTGTAATATTCTACACTGCTAAGTCTCAGATAGACTTTCTTATCCCTTGCTTCAAAATAATAAATCTTATTATAAGGAACCCTGAAATGCTCACTATTTGATTGGACAACATAATAATATGCCTCCGAATCAGACTCATCAAATAGTTCAAAAAAGCTTGTAACCGTCTCTTTCATCAAACTCATATCAAAAGGCTTTAATAAAAGAGATGACGCTTTGATAGTAGGATTTAAGTATGTAATCGGTGAAATTGATGCATTTGAGATAATCATCAGTTCAATTGAATTATATCTGTACCGCAATCTCTTCGCAGCTTCAATTCCACCTGGTACAGTTACATCTATTATTGCAGCATCGAGTGTCGTAATTCCTTCAATCATCTGCTCTATCGGTTCCAAACTGTCCCATTTTATCATATTAACTTCTTCCTTCAGTTCAAACGAAACATGACTTATCATTTCAGATATCACTTTATATTCGTTCTCATCCACATGAGATACCAGAATAGATATCATTGAAACTACCTCCTAGCAATTGGAACAACCACCTTCATAATATCGGCGGCCATAACACCAGCCGAATAACCAACTCCTGGCTTAAGCACTACAGACTGCTCCTTGTATGGAATCGAGCCAAAGTCAAATATTCTGCATGAACCAACATTTCCACCAAAATACATTCCAGTCTTATAAGATACGAACAATTCATACAAGCGTCTGTAATCTACATCATTCCTACGCTCACTCTTCATCTGCGTAATGAAATAAATATTGTGCAGTCTTCCCTTTTCTATAATATTCTCAAGGAATCCAACCATATCAAACTCTGACGAGTGCACACTCTCAATAAACCATGCAAAATCTGCTATAAAAATAAATATAGGTTTTTCTTTTGAAAGTGTATTAAATATTTCATCTTCCTCAGCATCCTTTGCCACCAGTTCTTTTTTGATTTTATTTCTTCTGACAAACTCAGGTGCCAATTTATTGAAGTAATCAAATATTCCACGCTCAGAATTAATATAGGAAAGATTCTCCTCCTCACTATATGCGCTTAAGATATTATCAGGACTGTCGATCACACATACATCCGCAACCTTCTCAAGTGCAGCCTGTAATACTACCTTTAGATAATTCTTCTTTCCTGAGCGTGGACTGCCAGAAATAAGATAACAGTATGTCTGCCTAAGGTCGATACCATAAAGCAGTGCATCCTCACTCTTGTATCCGACCATAAGTACATCCGGACTTTCAACCGACTCCAGATAATCATCACATGTATGATACTCTGACCACACTGGTCTCTCTGGAATCTCTGGAATCGCCCTTGCCTTCTTGCCATCCCATGCATCTGCCATTGCAATACAGACATCAGTTATCTTCTCTACCCGCTGATAATCATCATTGGCCTGTAATGCGAGACACATCTGATATTCCAAAATATCAGATCCCGATGCTGCAAGACCTCGTCCTTTTATACCTGACTCTGGCACCACCTCAACACGCGTAACATTCATAACATCTGCATATGCAAATTTGTCAGCCATCTCCATAGTGATATTATGAAGAATATTTTCTGCCACTCTCATAGGAACCTCAGCCGCGGCAATTGTACTTCCTGTAAGTATAAGATAGATACCATGGCTGACACCTTCTTTGGACAATGCAATAATAAAATCATTATACTTCTCACCCGTCTTCTGGTTAAATGCGCCATAATTGTCTATTGCAATTATAATGGCCGGCATTGTAACACCATTTACCTGAACATACTGGCTGTAGTTTCCGCCACGAAGAATCTTCTTTCTATGCTGAAGTGTTCTATCTATCATGACAAAAAATTTAGAAATCTTGTCATCATCACCTTCATACATTATGCCTCCACAATGAGGTGCTTTCTCAAAACATGACATAGCTTTACTGCTAAAATCAATTCCATAGAACGATATATAATCAGGTGAGTACTTATTCATAAGTGCATACATAATAGTCTGGACTGCTGTACTTTTTCCACTGGCAACAACCCCATATATTCCCAGATTACCTGATTCAGAAATACTTATATGCATAGGCATCTGTGCCTGATTCTTAGGATCATCAAACTTACCAGTGATTACTTCAAGTCCCCAGCCCTCGTCATGAACCGGCCATTTTCCATCCTTGAAAAATGCATTGTTGTTCTCCTCAAAGTCATCAAGATAAATCTTCTCAGGAAGTACCGGCATCCACAGCATAAGCTCATGTGTATATCCATTCTGCTTTGCTACCTCAGCCAGATATTCTTTAACTGCGTCTAACTGTGTCTTCTCTTTTGACTGTGGCAGCTTAACCTTATTGCTCATCGCCATGTTCATTACACTGATTACATTTTCTTCCGGCATATCTTCTGCCATGATATAAAGCGAAATGAAATCACATAAACGTGCCGTATTATAATCACTCTTTGCATAATCTATATTAGATTTTTCGAAATCAATATACATCTGCTCTACTACCTGTTGCAGTTTATTCTTGATTCTGCAATCCCAAACACTATAGCCAAGCAAAAGAAGTGATTTGTGCAATGAAGCTTCAAGAACTTTAAGCCACTCTATAAGAAGCTTTTCTTTTCTTGATACTTTTGCATAGCTTCCAGCCATGTTTATCTTTCCATTTAATGTATATATTTTGGCAATATCTACCCTTGTATCATCGTCTTCTTCGTATGCTGCACCACTATATCCAGACTGAAACAGTTCAAATACCTCATCATTACCCACCTGCAGATAGCAGCGTCCCGCCTGTGTAATATACGCGGCATCAGGCTTGTGAAGCATGTCCATACTGTCCTGTCTGTCCTGTACTCTAAGACAAAGTCGAAACTTTGAGTTACTCCATATATTGTCGTCTACTGTTCCGCTTGGCTTCTGTGTGGCAAGGATAAGATGCACTCCAAGCGAACGTCCTACCTGTGCGACAGAGATGAGTTCACGCATGAAATCAGGTTCCTCACGCTTTAACTCCGCAAACTCGTCAATTATAATGAACAAATGCGGAATCGGAATAGAAGCCTCTTTGTTCTTATAAAGCTTGGTGTACAAATTAATGTTGTTTACATCATGCTCATTAAATATCCTCTGTCTTCTTCGGTTCTCACTCTTTATTGAAACCATGGCACGCTGAACCTGACTTCCTGACAGGTTCGATATCTGACCAATCAGATGTGGCAGACCAGTGAAAAGGTTCGCCATTCCACCACCCTTATAGTCAATTACAAAAAATCCAATATCATCAGGGCTGTAATTTACCGCCAGTGAAAGCATATATGTCTGCAAAGTCTCCGACTTACCAGAACCGGTAGTACCAGCGACAAGGCCATGAGGTCCATGGTACTTCTCATGAAGATCCAGATAACACAATGCCCCACCAGCCTTTTGACCTATAAGTCCACGAATATTGTCATATGTACGATTCTTTGTCCATCTGTCTAAAACATTCAAATCGCTGAGCCTGTTGGCATCATACATTTCCATGAATGTGATTGCACTTGGAATATCACCGCCAGTCTCTATTTCCTTTACGTAGTAATTAGAAAGTTTTCTTGCAAAAGTGTCTATTTCATCATCACTTATACTGTCAAATTTGACTTCTATATGGTTATCGTTATCACTTGATGCAAGGTTATAAATTCCTCTGAATCTATCATCATTTTCTATAATGAATTCACATTCATTTGGCAGATTCTGTACCTCATCAGAGAGAATAAAAGTTGTAAGTCCATAATCCTTGTGCATATCAAGGACATACTTTGCAACAAGTTCGCCCTCCATGAACTCCGGATTAACAAGGAACATCACAAAATGAGGCTTGTACAATGTGCTGCCTCTATTGCTGTCAGCATTCTCATCTCTGAATCTGAATGTCCTTGCAAGTGCATAAAATATATCACTCGCTTCATTCTTATCCGCCGCTACATAACGCATACGCTTATCTTCTGACCATACATGAGGAAGCCATTTGGCAAAATCAAAGCGATTCATATTCTCTGCCTTTGAACCATCATAGATAAATATCATCTTCACATCTGTATAACAATTGTTCGCTGCAATCTGTGCAGCAATACATTTTAGAATCTCGATACCACCGGCATTATGGCAGCCACCGACTATACCAATCAAAGGCTTGTCTAAAAGATTCCAGCAGATAGGAACATCATACAAGGTCTTGAAATTCTCCTGTATAAGTCTTGGCTTCTCAAGAAGACTATCCTCTTCAAGTGTGAATTTCTTTTTATCACAGACAATCGGAACCTGAAAAGGAAGATTTCCGATTCCCAGACGAGGGGAAAGAAAATCACCATGTCTTGAATTTCTATTCCACAGCTTGCTTATATTATCCGGATACTTTGCACTCTCAGATGCACTTTCATACATCGTACGCATAGATGCAATATTGTTCTCGTACTTAGAACGGACTTCGTCTGATTTCTGCTGTAGATATCTTCCATATGCCTCAAATCGGTGTAACTCGCGCTCCCTCTCATTCTTCTTCTGCATATGCAGGCTATATAGCGCCCATATAATTCCCATACTCGCAGAAGAAATTGCCATAATAACTCCGGAATACATCATGACACCACGCCTTCCACCGCTGCTTGCCATAAGCAGACAGCTGAGCATCATAGGAATTGCCATAGTAAATGACGGACCGATTGTCATAATAAGCGGCTGCTTCTTTGCCTTATTATTTGCTGGCGGACTTTCAATTTCAATTGGCTCGCGTTCGATTTTCAATACATTTCTAGGTGCTCTCTGAACCAGAACTCTCCCGGCATCTGTATTTTTGTAGCCAACATCATCGCCTTGGCTTTGCTTTTTAATTTTCTGGGGGGTATAGTGAACTAATGCAGCTGATATAGTAACCGAACTTCGAATATCATCAACTGCCAGAATATTACCTAAGAATACCAGATGTAACCCTATAATACTAATATAATCTCCAAATTTCAGAATGGTACTTTCCTGAACCAATACAGAATTCACATATATACCATTCTTACCATTATTCTCAATATACCATTCATTCGCCTTGCGAAAAATTCTTGCATGCTGTCGTGACACCATACCTGCATAATCGTAGCAGATATCATTTGAATCACTTTTTCCAATGCTTATAGAATCAATCCCTGAAATAGTATATTTGGTGAATGGTGCAAAAGCCATATTAAGATATTTAACTGCAATTGTAAATACCTCATCCTCTGTATATACTTTCAGAATATCTTCATCGCATATATTTTTCTTCTCGTATTCGACATCCCCCTTATAGATACTGTAATCATATCCATTCACGAACTGCCATGCCTCATTAATAACCTGCAGCTTCAATGTGATATCCTTCTTGATGCCATAGATGTCCTTATCTAATACAATAGAATAATCTGAATTATTGATAATAGGCAGCCGCTCCTCGCGAAATGCCGTCTTAGTGTATATTGATAATAGAATTGCCATAACTTTATCCTCTAAATTCCTCTAGACAAATGTAAACCTAAGTGTTGTCTGTCCCATAATAATCAAATCCTGTGATTCTACATAAATTGGTTTGCCGCCAACATAAGTCGAATAGTTTCCCCTTCTAAGTTCGACCTGTAAATCCTCTGACAGATTTCTCACTAGCAGCCTATTATTATTTCTTATCAGTTGTAACTGATTGGCTGCGACTTTTACATCATTAATAATTACCTTATTATTGTCGCCTCTTCCAACTGTAATGGAATCAAATACATGAACCATATACCGCTTATTCGATAAAACACCACTTACATCTATATTAACACTTATGTGTGGTCTATCGTCAAGATACTTCGCTGCTGCTTCCTCATGATATACGCTCTCATATGGATCATTGCCAAGTCTGGCATTGTCGCCCTCACCAATATATGCTTTGTTCTGCAACATGAAATCCAATTCTTCCTCTCGAATTCTATCCTTCTGTCTTGATAGCAATTCGGCTGCATTCTGCTTTTGCTTTCTTAGCTTAAAAAATAGAACAATCACAAGTAAAAGCAGCAGTGACTCGGCTATAATCACTGCTATATTTAAAAACATATCCATTCCCTCTACATATTTTTGAACATAAATTCTTCATTAGATAATCTGATTATATCACCGTCTTTAAGCTCTACGTCCGTCTCTGGCGATAATATCTGATTATTTACATATGAAAAATTCGTAGAGCCTAGATCACATATATAATATCTATTTCCTCTAAAAGAAATCTTCGCATGTCTTCTGCTGATTGAAGGATTATCCTTTATACAATAATTGGTATTTAAGGCATCCTTACCAACTATAAACGATAATACATTGATGCTTATCTTCTCTCCATTCGATGACCTGATAAGTGTAGCTGGCTTCATAATATCCTCAAATGAAGAGTTCAGTACAATTGTTCCTTCATCATCTGCTGACGTTGCACCAAGTACTGTAGTCTCGTCAGTTGCCGTTCCCACTGGTGCAGCCTGCACTTTATTGACATTCTGGATTTCTTTATAATTTTCAATTTGGTTCATCTGCATCTCATTTACAGAATTCACTTCTGTAACAAAATGCTGTGGTTCCTTTTTCTTGAATAATATGTTCATCGCCTTAAGAACATATAGAGTTATTGAACAGATAAATATAATTACTATTACAATAATAAGAATAATGAGCGGCCAGTTAACAGGCTTGTAACTTACTAAATTTTCTTTAGCAGTATTAAGCTGGTTAACCGCATTATCAACTTCTTCCTGTGTAGCTGACTCATCCTGATTAATATTACGTGCATTTGTCAATGCTTCATAAAAAGTCTTATAACTTTCTTCGGTGTAATCCGCTTTATTGATATTGCTGTAATTAAGAATATACTGATTGAGATTACTCTTATCAACCGTTGAAACTTCAGTCTCTGGCTGTTGCTCGTCTGGCTTTGTTTCCTGATTGGATACATGTGTATATGTTATTCCGCAGGCATCGAGAAGACCTGTTATTGAAATAACACTTATGCTCTCATTGTTCCCCGCATCATTCTGTGTAGTAATATTCATTCCTACTACTACGCCATTTTCATTAACTGTTGGGCCTCCGAGTGCTCCTCTTTTGGTGACTGCTGTATGTATAAGCCTGGCTTCATTCTCTGAATAAGGCTCTATGCAGCTTCCCTCTGAAACCTTTAAATCGTTCTGTGTGAGATATTCCTCTGCTGCACCTTCATCCATGACTCTGACATTGCGATATCCTAAAACATATAATGCCTGCTGTGGTGAGATAGATGATGCATCTCCAAGCACTGCAACTGTTCTATTATTTAATGGACTGGATAAATCAAGTATGCCCACCCCGATATCTTTGCTGCTATAGCTGTTTAGCTGTGCGCTTATGATTACATCATTATATACGATGACACCAACCTGATATGATAGTTCTTTATCTTTATCCTTCTGATCAAGCGAAAGGTATTTTCTTGCTTTATCAATCTGCTGGTTTGAGAGATAAGTCACTTCATAATTAGTCAGTACTGTATTCTCTGAAATGAGAAATCCACTGCCTCTTTTAAGTATATAATTTCTTCCATTATCATCTGTGTAATAAACAACTACCTGCACCACACTATCTTTTGCAGCCTCTACGCCCTGCAAAGATGAATCCGCTACCACATCCTCTGGGGTATCGGCTTCGCTTGCAAATGCACACACTCCATTGGATAATACAATAGTCATAATACACATAAACGAAATCATAAATTTATATAATTTCTTCATTTCTCCCATTCCCTTTCCATATCCTTCAATTGTCTTACACTCTTCATTTTCAAACTAATAAACTCAAGATCCGCTGGCGAATCTTATACTATTATTCTGGTAATAGTTTCCATTTAATTTTGCACTGTTATTATATGACACCTTGACTATTGGTGCAAGCTTATCTACTGTTTTTGTCCTCTCTAATCTTGTCAATGAAATTCTGAATTATCCTTGCTACTTCGTCAGAATTATGTTTTTTTTCACTTTAAGTTTAGAAGATTTTTCATTTTTTTGCTCCAGGAAATCATCCAGCAACATAGTCTGTTCTTCTTCCCTTACCACTCTGACTTCTGGTTTGACAATTGGCTCCACTACTCGTCCAACTGGCATTTCACTACTATTACTACTACTATTACTACTACTATTACTACTGTTACTACTGTTACTGCTATAACTATTATTACAATTATTATCTGAACCAGTCTCTGATTCGATATAAACTTTTTTCCGTCTTCTGACGCGTGCAGTATTGTATGGATCTCTCATTCTCTGTTGGAATTTCTTCATTTCCTGGTTGCGCTCAATTCCATAATGCTTGCGCAACACCCTCCATATCTTAACTCTGATAGAATATATCGTCTCTATTAACGCAAAAAATAAAAATACTGCGATGCATATATTTCTTATCAGATAACATGTCTGCATATCCATAATTATTCTTCCTCCTCAAGAGATTTTCCTGCAATATCAAGTTCCCTTCCTGCCATCTCTACATTATTATCAAAATTACTCTTGAGTTCACTGATTCTTTGCTTATTTTTTCCTGAACTGTCCACATCCTCAGATACATGCGACTGCATATCCTCTAACTTCTTTCGCATCTCTTCGATTGTAACACCGTCTGCTGCAAGCTCCTCTGCATGAGTTGCTATCTGATACGCTACGTCATTATATATAAGCAAAGCTGTGATTTCATTATCTATGGCAACTATATTACCATCAGATACAGCCATCATATCTTCCCAGTAGTCCTTATATGAGACAGATTCATCCCCTGATTTGCTCTGGATTCCTATCTTCATATAATACCTTGATATCTCCAACAGGCGCTTGGCTCTTTCCACTTTTCTACTGTCAATACGTGTAGATTTTGCTGCTATTGACAGCCATTTCTGCGCACTGTTTTTATTTCCATTCTCCTTATACGAATAAAAATATGCCAGACCAAGTTCATAGCTGAACTCCTCATATGCCTTTTCATTATCCGTAAACTTCTCCTCATATGTCACACCACTGCTATTTGTGCTCTGGAGTATCTCACGGATAATCATAGATTCTTCATCTGTGAGAAGATCATCATCCAGGACAGTATTTAGTATCTGCTCATAAGCCTGTTCATTATCCGGCTTTAAATCTATCGCTTTCAGATAATACATCTTTGCGTTGTCAAGATTTCTTTCCATCATCGCCTGTTCTATATATGTAGTGTATTTGTCACTCTTAAACGAATTACCAGCTATATTAAATCCTATTGCACCTGACAATGATATTAATGAGAAAAATGCAAGTATATAAAAAATAACAATGCGTCTTTTTTCTTTCTTCTGGTATTCTATATCCAATTCCATGTGATGTTCTAATGCATATCTTAGTTCTTCACAATTCTGGTATCTATCCTTTGGATTTCTCTGAGTACATTTTTGAATTATATATTCAAATCCAGATGAAAGATTCTCATTCCAGTGACGTATTGGATACATCTCATATGGTGGCTCACTTGGATTATGCCCTGTCAGCAAATGATAAAGCGTTGCACCAAGACAATAGATATCTGTACGCGCATCTGTCTGCCCCAGTCCTCCAAACTGTTCTGGTGCAGCATATCCCTGTGTTCCAAGACATACTGTATCTTCATTGCTATGTGTCTTGTACTCTCTTGCTATTCCAAAGTCAATAAGTACAACATCACCATTAGGTTTCAGCATAATATTGCCTGGCTTCATATCTCTATATATGATAGGCACATCCCTTGTATGAAGATACGAAAGTACATCGCACAACTGTAGCGCCCAGTCTTCGACCTCTTCCTGGCTGCATGCGCCATGTTCCTCAAGGTATACACTTAGTGTGACACCTTCTATATAATCCATAACAATCAAAAATGTATCTTCTGTATCTATTACATCTACGATACTTGGAAGATTAGGATGGCTTAGCTTCTTTAACATATTAATTTCTGTGATAAGCCCCTGCTTTATTATGTCAAAATTCTGTGTTACATCCTTTCTTACTTCCTTGATTGCCCACTGCTTATTCGCCTTTTCATTCATGGCCAGGTACACAACGCTCATTCCTCCCTGACCTATTTTGTTTAGTATCTTATATTTTCCATCTATAACAGTTCCTGTTTCTAACATTTCAAATAACTAATCCTCCAAATGCGCAACAATAACTGTTATGTTGTCACGCTCATGCCGTAACTTATTCAACTCCACAAACTCCTTGCAGACTTTCTCCATTGACTCTTCTGTTCTCATCTTATCTGGTGAAAACCCTTCATAAATCTCCTGAGACGATATCGTATGTCTAAATCCATCGCTGCACAATATATACGTGGCAGGACTACCTGCTTCTCCAGTCAGAAAATGTGGCGTGATATCTTTTGTTGCCCCTATGCATTGTAGCAGAACACTTCTTCGCGAATCTGTCCTGGCCTCTTCCTCTGTAAGTCTTCCCATCGCCACTTCTCTCGCCACCAATGTATGATCCTGAGTTATCTGAATAATATCATTTTTTATTTCATATACTCTGCTGTCTCCGATATGGATGATATAATATTTCCTGTCTATAATCAGCATTGCTGTACAGGTGGTGCCGAGCTTTATGCCCTTTTCATTGCCGTATTTCTGAAGCTCTATATTAACATTCTCCAGCAAATCTACCCACTGATTCATTATGTCATGCTGCCAGTCTTCGCCCTCTAATATCGATTCAAATTGCTCATCGAACCAGTTTGCAAATTCGTATATCAACTGTCTGCTGGCATATTCCCCCATAGACAGACCACCCATGCCATCACATACGCACATAAATGCTATTTCCATGCCTTCATACTCGGCGGTCTTGATTAATAATGCATCCTGATTTACCTTCTTTACAGTTCCCGCGTCTGTACAATATGCTGTTAGAATTTTCATAACTGTCTTCCTCGTCTCACATTTAATCCCATTTACATTCAAAAGAACTCATAGCCTTAATCGGATATGAGTCTCTCAAGTGCTGTCTATATTTTTTGATTCTAGCAAATTTCCTGCATTATGTCCATCTTATTGTTGCTTTCAAGATTCGCTGGCAAATATATCAATACTTTTTAAATGTAATTGTATCATTTGCTGCTAAAAATGGAAATTCCGATTCTTCTACCGTCATCACAATTTCATCTTCACCGCTGTGTTCAAGCGTAAAAACAAGTAAATCATCCGGCTCTGCCTCTGTGACATAGTATTCACATGAAACTTTAAGTTTTCCACCATCCACAACGCTATAATCCGCTGTGGTAGTCCACTCCTTTGCTCCGAAAAATCTGATTGAAATCTCGTCTGACACATCAGAAATTGATAAATATCCATCAGTTACATTAGCATCCACTGACTGCTTATACTCACCCACATATGAGGCATAGCCATCTTCGTCTGCTGCTGTATTTTCTTCTTTAGATGGTGTTGTATCTATCGTTGTGTCACTGTCATTCGATGGTGTTGTATCTATCGTTGTATCACTATCCTTAGATGATTGTGTATCTGCTGATGTATCGTTTTCTTTTGTCGGTGCAGTCTCTACTGTTGGTGTATCATCCAAAGTATCTGAATCGTCAGTACGTGACTGTTCTACTGCGGGCTCCTTTGTGTTGTTACTTGTCTGATTGTTTACAGCTGTCTCACATCCACTTATTGATGCACACAGCATAATTACTGTCAAAAATAATGCAAATCTGTTTTTCATTTTCATAATTTCCTTCCGCCTATATTTTATATTTTTAATACCTATTCTATTAATGATTTCTCTTATAATCGCCCTGGAAGAAACACTCTAACTCATCATCAATTCTGTTTGTCCAGCCATTGCCGTATTTATTCCAGTTCTTTAATCCCTGATACTCATTAATCATAGCATTTCTCCAATCCTCTGGATTCATGTTGCCAGCTTTAAGTAAATCGCCTACGGCATGACCATCATTTAAAATACTTGGTCTGTTATATGCCATGATTGTAAGTGCATCATACTGACTCTGTGTAAGATCAAGTCCATATCTCTTTACTGCCGAATCAACATATCCTGTATACTTTCCGATTTCATTATCAAAGATCTTCTGGCATACGTCAATAGGCACATAAGCTGATGTATCTGTCACATCGATTCCATATGTTTTCTTGTAGTAGTCAATAGTTGCCTGATCTCCGTGCTTGATATAAACACCAAATCCTACAGTATATCCGCCATCACCTATATCTTCTATCTTGATTGCAGTAATTCTTCCGCTTGAATCACGCTTCACTTTGTTACCAACTTCTAAATCACAAAGAAGGCTTAATCCATTATCACTGAAACCACTAGCCTTCGATGAGCCATTTCCAGTATTTGAGCTACTTCCTGAACCGCTTCCTGAACCTGATCCGCTTCCTGAACCTGATCCATTTCCAGAACTTGTGGCACCTCCAGAAATTTCTTCACCTTTTCCATTTTTCGTTCCGTCACCACTATTTTTATTATTGTTGTTTTTATCGCTGTTATTGTTATTGCTGCTACTGTTATTATTTTTATTCTCACTGCTATCAGATTTGCTATTATTGCTATCGTTTTTCCCTGTGCTGTTATCATCCTCTTTTTTCTGACTATCAGATCCAGAATCAGAGTTATTTTTGTTTCTTAACTTATTAAGCACCTCTGCCATTGCAGCTCCAAGTGCCGCGCCTATTGCTGCCAGCAATGCACTTCCTATATCTGTTGCTTTCTTCTCTGAATTTGTATATTCATCTACAATTTCATCCAAAGAATCTGACATAGAGTCTACGCCCTCATATATGTATTTAAGCTTATCCTCTAATGCTTTTAAACCATCTATAATCGAATCATAACTGCTCCCAGCCTGCTTTAACTCATTCTTGTATCCTTCAAGCAGTGCCTCATAATCCTTTATTCCTGCTGCATATGTCTTATACTCCTGCGCACATGCCTGCATTCCTTTAGTATCAACATTAAACTCTGTCTTCATATATTCTCCCTTTCAACTGTCGTACAACGCCACTCCATCTCTATTTTTTTGCCATGCTTTCCTCTAATATTCTCAATGCTTCCATCTCAGCATCATAAATATTCCTGGCAATTGCAGCAATTGCTTCTGCTACCTCCTGCAAATCTGCAACACATCCTTCCAGATTTACTTGTGCCTTGTCTGCCTTTTTGCCGAATTTATCTGCATTTGTACCCTGCCAGACTTTCTTTAGTTCATCATTCGTCGTATCAATTTTCTTTACGATATTGCTCTGAATATTCTTTGCTGTGTCCGAGATTTTCCCGGCAACATTCATAGCTTTCTTATAATCTAGTGTTATCTGTTCTCTTCTTGACATAAGTTCCTCCGCTATTCGATAATATTAATAGGTAAAGTAGTAACTGTTTCCTGAATCTTTTTCTCCACATCCATGTAATTTGATGCAACCTTGTATAATGCATCTACATGCTGATCAAATCTTACTATGAACTGTTCCATATTCTTGTACAGCTCTGTATTTGATTTTCTGTGCACCGTTCCTGCGTCACCTACCCAGTACTTTTGTGTATTACCGACAACATCTTTGAAACTTTCGAACTGCTTTTGCATTTTTCTGGTTCTCTTTGCCATATTCTGAGCTTTTGCATAGATTTTCTCAGGGGCAACCTTTAAATTCATATTCCCTAATCCTGTCTGTTCCATCTTCATTCTCCTACATTTTAATTTTATCTATCTTTGATGATACTGCTGTCTCACAGCTATCATATAGTTTATTAGATTTCTGCATACTGCCAAGCATTTCAGAAATGTCTTTCAGAATAAGTTCAGACAGTTCTTTATCCTTTGCTATCTGTTTGCTGAATTCCTCGCTTGCTGATCCATCCCACATCGACTCCAGTTCATCTGCACATTTGAACAATCCCTCCATCTCTGACTTGATTTTTTTCATGTATTCCTCTCCCGTACTAATACTTTTCGTCAGCGATTCTGTATTAACATTAAGCTTCATTTTCTTCACCTCACTGCTTTTTATTTGTTACTTTTTTTACAAGGGTTTATTATACTCATTTTTTTGTTCTGCGCACAAAAATCCGACAGACGACACGATTTTCGCGACGAACGACATGTTTTTATAAAAAATCAGGATTTCTTCATCGTCAAATTAACTTTTTTCCATAAAAAATGGAGGTACCTGATATGATCAGGTCCTCCATTTAAATAATAGCTGATAAGTGCAATTCTAATCCGCAATCTGTTTTCCAGTTGCATCCATATGATACTTTTCAGTCATGATGAGTTTGGATATCGGAACAATTTTATAGCCCTTTTCTTCGAGCTGTGTGAGCATCTCATCAAGTGCCTTGGCTGTGTATTTTGCACCATTATGACATAAGATTATTGAACCCGGTCCCAAATCCTTGTGGTTACAGACTGTATCAATAATTGATTGGACTCCATAATTTTTCCAGTCTAAAGAATCCACATTCCACTGAATCGGAAAATAACCACATTCATATGTAGCCTTAATCACGTCATTATTGTAAGCTCCATATGGCGGTCTGAACAGTTTCATCTTATATCCTGTCAATTCTTCAACTTTCTTTCCTACATCATTAATCTCTGTCTTCATCTGTTCCTTGGAAATAGTTGTCATATCATAATGATGTACACTATGATTTCCTAAATCATGCCCTTTTTCCACAAGTGTCTTAACGCATTCGGGATTGTCGTCTACCCATCCACCTGTCATGAAAAAAGTAACTTTCACTTTATGCTTATCAAGTATATCCATGATATTATTGAAATCCTCTGCTCCCCAGGCGGCATCAAAACTAAGTGCTACCACTTTTTCTTTTGTGTCCACACAGTAAATAGGAAGTTCGCGGTCTCCGACTGTTGCACTTTTTAATATTCCAACTACATCACTTAATGTTTCAACAGTATCGTATTTTTCAAACATTTCAGATATTGCATCCAGCTTTTCTTCCTTGTATAAATAAAAAATAATCGCCAATGCCAGGATAATTACTACTACCCAGCACTGGCGTTTCTTTTGTTTTTTATTATTTCTTTGGGAACTATTTTTTAAATAATCACGATATTCACTCATGCTATAGCTTATTATTTATTCCCGGATAATATTACTTAATATTAGAAATAAAATCCTTCACTACCTCAATTGACTGCACTGCTGCTTTCTCTGCAAATGTCTCATAGTCCATTGCTCCGCCTGAACCATCTGAAATTGAACGAAGCACTGTAAAAGGAACATCATTGACATAGCATACATGACCGATACTTCCGCCTTCCATCTCTGCTGCTATTGCATCGAAATGCTCTCTTATAAAATCCCTTTGTTCGTCTTTTGCGATAAACTGGTCTCCGGTTGCTATTGCACCCTTTTTGAATTTGATTCCTTTTTCCTTGAGACACGCTGCCATCACTTCATTCATATGCTCATCTGTTGGAATAAAAATTGTATTTATTCCTGATATAAGTCCAACTGGATCTCCAAGTGGCGATGTATCAATGTCATGCTGTAATACTTTACCTGCAAGTGCTACATCAAGTACTTCAAGGTCTCTTGTGAGTGTTCCTGCCACTCCAATATTTACTAACATATCAACATTAAATTTAAGAATCATAGTCTGTGCACAGATTGCTGCAAATACTTTACCAACTCCGCACTTTGCCGCAACTATATCCTTGTCTTCAAGCTTTCCACATACAAATTCTACTCCACTGTATGTCACGGTCTTTGTATCACTTAATGCTTCCTTGAGATTATCTACCTCCATCTGCATTGCTCCGATTACACCTATTGTCATTTTATTACTCCTTTGGGTATGTAAATTCCATATTAGTCTGATTATTCAACACGTCTAAATATTTCTCGCATTCTGCTTTTGCATCTGCAAGACTTAAATTCTCATAATGTCCACATTCTATAGCTGATGCACCATACACTGGACCTTCATATTCAAGAATCTGTTTTAATATATTTTTCGTAATCTCAAATACTTCCTTTGGTGACACCTTATCTCTTACAAGAAGATAAAATCCTGTCTGACATCCCATTGGTCCAAAGTAAACCACCTGGTCAGTTATATCTGAATTACGAATCAATGTTGCAAACATATGCTCAAGCGAATGCATTGCCTCGTTTGTCATATAATCTCCAGCATTTGGTTTTCTGGTTCTAAGATCATATGTAATTACATCTCCATCTTCTCTTGAAATATAAAATCCAGGAGTAAGAATATTATGATTTATTTCAAAGCTTTTTATTCTTTCCATCTCTGCCTCCATTAAGCTTTCATTACTTTCTCGCAACAGATTCCATATTGCTTGAAATCTGACTGATATTCTCAAGAAGTCCATTCATATCTTCTAATGCTTCCATGGATGTATCACTTATTGACATAGCAGTCTCTGATGACTCTGCCACCCGCTGCCCACTCTCAGAAAGATTGGTAACACTATCCATGATAATGACATTAGCTTTTATGATATTATCTACTGATTCATTAACCTGAACTACACCATCATGAAGAATATCTGTATCTTTTTTGATGTCTAACAACTTTTCTCCAGTCTCATCTATAAGCTCGTTCTGCTTCTTTGCATATTCCGCAGACTTTGACATACTGTCTGCTGCAACCTGCGCATCCTCGGTCAGCTTAGATATTATCTCGCTTATCTGTTCTGTTGCTTTTCTGGTGTCTTCTGCAAGATTTCTTATCTCATCTGCTACTACAGCAAATCCTTTTCCTGCTTCTCCTGCTCTTGCTGCCTCGATTGAAGCATTAAGCGCAAGCAGATTTGTCTGCTCGGAAATTCCAAGAATTGTATCTGTGATTGCCTGTACGTTCGTTATGCTATCATTTAACTGCTGTGTAGTTTCTTTTGTGTCATTGTTAATCTTAGCAACTTCTGCCGCCTGATTCTTTAATTTTTCAATCAGCTCAACACCTTCATCAACTATGATACTTGTATTTTCTGATACCTCGCCCATGTTGCGGGCTTCATCGCCAACTTCCTGTATACTCTGCTGGATACCAGATGTCTGATTCGTCTGACGTTCTATCGCCTCGGCATTACTCTTTGTACTCTCGGCAATCTCTGCAACTGAATTGTGGCTGGTTGTCATAGAATCTGTAAGTACAGCCGACACCTCTTTGGCTGATACAAATTTCTTATTGAGGTCATTGGCAAGTTTTACTATTTCATTCGATGTAACAAGCTGTGCGTCAGCTGCTTTTTGTACTTCCTGTAAATTCTCATCAGCTATTTTATTCTGTAATTTAACAACAATCGCTGCAAGAACACAAGCTGCCACTACATAACATATCGCAGCTATAACTTCATGTACTGATGCTTTTCCGCCTGCCGCCTGACTTATAACAAATATTACTGTTCCTACAAGTGCGACTATGCTTCCTGCAATTGTTAGTCTGTTGTCTGAAAAAATCATAACAAGGATCGCGATTGGAAATACAAGAGCGTATAATCCAACACTCTGAGCTGTCCCCAATGTAACAAAGAATAAAAGTATCATTGATGAACAACAGAAATGAACATATTTCGGATCTGCTTTTAATCTTGTATGTGATACTACATTAAAGCCTATTACAAGAATACATATTATTGTCCTGAAAATTCCACTTACACTGACTCCACTCGTAAAAGATAGAACTGTGATAAACAGAACTATCACTGAAATAACTATTGCAGCACAATATCCCAGTTTATTCCTTTGCTCCTGCTGACTTTCTTTTAAATCCATTTACCTTATCCCTCCTGTACTCTTCTGTACGAATTATCCGTGCACTTTTATACTATCAAGTTCTCTTTCTAATTCTTCAAGGTATTGTTCAAATACTTTAAGAGCATTGTCTACTGGTGCAGGTGTACTCATATCTACCCCCGCTGCTGCCAGTAAATCAATAGGATCCTTTGAAGAACCTCCACTGAGGAATTCTTTAATATATCTGTCAACTGCTGGCTTTCCCTCTTCTAATATCATCTTGGAAAAAGCAACCGCTGCTGAATATCCTGTGGCATACTGGTATACATAATAAGGCGTATAAAAATGTGGTATTCTCAACCACTCATATGCAATTTCCTTATCATCTGACATTACAGGTCCATAGAACTTCTTATTGATATCAAAATAGAGTTCACACAATTTATCTTTTGTAAGAGGTTCTCCCTCTTCGAGCATCATATGTGCCCTGTGTTCAAATTCTGCAAACTGCACCTGTCTGAATAATGTAGTCCTGAATCCATCAAGATAATGATTTATCAGATACAGTCTCATCTTCTTGTCTTCTGTATTCTTCAAAAGATAATTCATGAGTAATGATTCATTGCACGTCGATGCAACTTCTGCCACAAATATCTTGTATTCAGAATATGTTATCCCCTGATTCTTATCAGAGAAATATGTATGCATTGCATGCCCCATCTCATGTGCTAAAGTAAATACACTGTCAAGATTATCCTGATGATTAAGCAGCACATAAGGATGCGTGCCATATGCTCCCCATGAGTATGCACCACTTCGCTTATTCTCATTCTCGTATACATCAATCCAGCCATTTTCGAGTCCTTCTTTAAGAACACTTACGTACTCTTCGCCCATAGGCTCAAGTGCTTTTATTACAAGCTCTTTTGCTTCCTCATATGTATATTTTCTGTCGGCATCATCCACCATTGGAATATATATGTCATACATGTGAAGATGCTCAAGTCCAAGAACTTCTTTTCTAAGCTCCATATATCTATGAAGTGCTGGAAGATGCGCTTCCACAGTACTAAGCAGATTGTCGTAAACTGCCTCTGGTATATTTGCACTTTGAAGATACATCTCTCTTGAGTTCTTGTATTTTCTCGCATTCGCATAAAATCTGTCTGATTTGAGCTGTGCAATATAAGTAGCTCCTATGGTGTTGCTCCACTTCTTATATGTGTCATACACACCACGAAATACCTGCTTGCGGAGACTTCTGTCCTTGCTCATAAGCATGTCAGTGAAATTACCATGTGTTATCTGTATCTTGTTGCCCTCAACATCTGTAATGTATGGAAACTTCACATCTGCATTGTTGAACATTGAAAAAATATTCTCTGGACTGACTGATAACTCTCCCACTTCTGCGAGCAGGCTTTCTTCTTTAGATGAAAGCGTATGCTCTTTTTGTCTTAATATTTCGTCGATTTTTCTCTTGTAATGTAATAGCTTTGGTTCATCCTTGTAGAACTGTTTTAGTCTTTCTTCTGATATATTCAAAATCTCTGGACTTGCAAATGAACACGCGCTATCCACTTTAACCATAAGACTATCAGCAGTCGCTGTATATCCCTGATATTTAGCCACCGCTGTGTTCTGGTGTAATCTTTGATTTGCATAGACATATACTCTTGCAAAATAATATGCAATTTCATCATTTTTTGTAAAAAATCCAAGCAGCATCTGTGCGCTGTCTGCAAGTTTACCATCATATGCTGCAATCTCTTCTACAAGTGCTTCTACCTTCTTTACTTCTTCTTCCCAGAGTTCGTCTGAAGCATACATATCTTCAAGTTTCCATTTATATTGCTCTGGAATCTCTTCTCTTTTGCGAAGTTTGTTGTCTTCCATTATGCGCTCCTATTTCTTTATCAGTGTACCCATTCCACCTGAAATCTCTGTGCCTTCTTTGTTGAGCTTTGTGATAAGTACTGATCTGATAGCTGATTCATCTATGAAATCTACAGCAGCTTCAATCTTCGGTGCCATAGTTCCTTCTTCAAATTCTCCTGCCTCAAGATATTTCTTTGCCTCAGCGATTGTCATGGTATCGAGAGCCTGCTCATCTTCTGTACCAAATGATAAGCATACCTTGTCAACACTGGTAAGAATCACAAGCATATCTGCATCAATAAGTTCAGCAAGCTTGCCAGCTGCAAGATCTTTTTCAATTACAGCACTTGCTCCCTGTAATTTATGCTCCTGTGACAATACTGGTATTCCACCACCACCACATGCAATTACAACCTGGTCTGCATCAAGTAATGCCTTTATAGCATCTATCTCTACAATATCTACAGGCTTAGGAGCTGCAACTATTCTTCTGTAGCCACCTTCTGCTTCTACTACACGGTTGCCCTTTTTCTCCTCTTCCTCAGCTTCCTCTTTAGACATTACTCTTCCTATTACCTTTGAAGGATTGTAAAAAGCCTCATCATATGGATCTACTACAACCTGTGTAAGCACTGTCGATACAGTCTTGAAGATTCCTCTGTTGAGAAGTTCTGTTCTTATTGCATTCTGTAAATCATATCCGATGTATCCCTGGCTCATTGCCGAACATACTGCTGTAGGTGTGGCTGTATACTCTGGATAAATACGACAGAATTCTGACATAGCTGTGTGAATCATTCCAAGCTGTGGTCCATTACTGTGTGTGATAACTACCTGGTAATCATCTCTGATAAAATCTGCTACTGCCTTGGCTGTACGTCTTACAGCCTCATGCTGCTTTGGCAGATTATTTCCTAATGCCTCATGTCCTAATGCTATTACTATTTTCTTTTTTTTCATATATATGGCCTCCTCGCATTCTATTATCTTTATATTATCTATCTATTTCATCATAAATTCTGCTACCTTGATGTAGTTAACGTGTAACCGTTCACAGCTTCTTTATATTAAACAGCCACGTAATGGGTTCATGATATTTGTACATAATAAAAGACTGTATATAACATTATTATGAAATACACAGTCTTTTTTGTCAACAAATCTTATTTATTTTTAGGACATTTTTCCCACTTTTTAGTTTTTATCTGATTTATCATTTCCTGGCTTATTGTTTTCGCCTTTTTTGTCATCTGACTTACTGTCACTAGAGTTGTCACTCTTCTGCTGACTATCATCTGATGTCTGTGACTCTATATCACTCTTTGAGCTGAGTGTAATCTCAATCTGTTCTTCCTGATATCCCTGGCCGGCCTGACGTGCAACTGTCACTTTAATCTTGTCTCCTGCTTTGTACCCCTGAAGTACTGACTGAAGCTGTGACATACTTGTAATCTCTGTATCCTCGCACTTAGTGATGATGTCTCCTTCTTTAAGTCCTGCCTTCTGTGCGCCTGAGCCATCAACTACTGCTGTGATATAAACACCAGATGGAATATTAAATGCTGTCATTTCTTCTGTTACGTCGCCACCCTGTATTCCAAGATATGCAGCCTGGGTATTTACATACTCACCATTTTTAATGAGGCTCTCAAGTATTGGCATTGCATCATTCATGGCGATTGCATATCCAATTCCTTCTACCTCTGTTGATGCATATTTTACAGAATTGATTCCGATTACTTCACCCTTACTGTTTAATAATGCACCACCACTGTTACCTGGGTTAATTGCTGCATCTGTCTGTATAAGGTTGCTGTTGGTGATTGTAGTTCCTGTTGTCTCATCCTGTGTTGTTACAGATCTTCCTAATGCACTTATTACACCAGTTGTAACAGACTGTCCATATCCAAGAGCATTACCAATTGCAATTGAAGCCTCACCTACTGATAATGAATCTGAATCACCAACTGTTGCAACTTTAATAGCTGATAAAGTGTCACTGTCAATATCTGATTTCTTTACTTTTACCACTGCAAGATCATCTGATGCATCAGTTCCCTGAACCTCAGCTGCTACAACTTTGTCATCTGAGAACTTAACCTTTAATGACTCTGAATCAGCAACTACATGATTGTTTGTAGCTATATATAAGTAATCGTCATCCTGATTGATGATGATTCCTGAACCGGCACTTTCTGACTGACGGCTTTCACTTCTGCCCCAGAAATCCTGATAGTTTACTGTCGATGTATTTGTTATTGACACGATGCTTGGCATAACCTCGTCAATTAAACCGGATACATCTGTGAGGTCTTTCGCATCACCTGTAGATGTCTGTGCTATAGATCCTGACTGATCGTATTCATTAGCTTTTTTCTTGCTGCTATCTGAAGAGCTCGAACTACTTGATGAACTTGCAGTAATTCCTAGTGCTTTGTTGGCTGTGTATGTTACACCAGTAAATACACCGCCTGCTACTAATCCAAATACAAGTGCTACTGCAACTGCTTTACCAAGTGTAGCTCCAAATCCTGATTTCTTTCTGTTCTTCTTAGGTGCCTTAGGTGGTACCTGGGAGCTTTGATTCATATATGGATTGTATCCATTATTCATATTTGATGAATATGAGGTATTTGCACTACCGGCTGTCGAATATGATGTATTCGTCTCACCAGATGAGTACGATGGATTTGGGCTATTGTATTCCCTGCTGAAATATGGGTTTGTATTACCACCGGTGCTTCCACCTGCTGTATTTCCCATACCGCCAGCTGTATTTGTGTTGTCGGCATTTGTCTGGTTACTGTTTGTATTATAATAATTATTGTTGTCCATTACTAACAACTCCTTTCTTCATCTCTTCGTTTCTAAGAAAGAGTTTACGCATTATTTGTGTTTAATTTGTGTTTTAAATCGTAAAATTCTGTAAAACAACATACTCCCTGCAAAAAGCTGCTCTATACAATCATATCTGACTGTACTAGAGCAGCTTTGTTAATTTAACTATTCAACAGTTACTGACTTTGCAAGGTTTCTCGGCTTGTCTACATCAAGTCCCTTTGATACTGATACATAATATCCAAGTAACTGAAGTGGAATAACCGCAAGACTTCCAATAAAGTGATTATCTACCTTTGGAACATAAACTACGAAGTCACATGTATCTTCAACTTCATAATGCCCTGCCGATGTAAGTCCCATGAGATATGCACCTCTTGCCTTACATTCAACCATATTGGAAATTGTCTTCTCATATAATTCGCTTTGTGTAAGGATTCCTATTACAAGAGTTCCATTCTCGATAAGAGAGATTGTTCCATGCTTAAGTTCTCCTGCTGCATATGCCTCTGAATGAACATATGAAATCTCTTTCATCTTAAGACTTCCCTCAAGTCCAATTGCATAGTCAATACCACGTCCTATGAAAAATGCATCATGCGCATTGGCATACTTAGATGCAAACCACTGGATTCTCTCATTGTTCTCAAGAGCCTTCTCAATCTTCTCTGGCAATGTAAGCATCTCAGAAATAAGATGTGAATAATATTCCTCATCAATCTCACCTCTGACATATGCGAACTGAACAGCAAGTGTATAAGATGCTGCAAGCTGTGTACTGTATGCCTTGGTTGTAGCAACTGAAATCTCTGGTCCTGCAAGTGTATAAAATACCTTGTCTGCCTCTCTTGCTATAGATGAACCTACTACATTCACAAGTGCAAGTGTCTTTATTCCTTTTTCCTTTGCTTCTCTGAGCGCAGCAAGCGAATCTGCTGTCTCTCCAGACTGGCTTATGATTATCACAAGTCCGTTCTTGTCTATAATTGGTTTTCTGTATCTGAATTCTGATGCAAGTTCAACTCTTACCGGAATCTTGGCAAGGTCTTCAAATACATACTGCGCAGCCATTCCTACATGCCATGCTGAACCACATGCCACAATGTATATCTGCGATATATCCTTTATCTCTTCATCAGTGATTCCAATATTAGTAAAATCTATCCTGTTATCCTTTATTACTGAATTGAGTGTATCTGAAACTGCCTTTGGCTGCTCATGGATTTCCTTCATCATGAAGTGCTCGTATCCACCTTTTTCTGCTGCCTCAGCATCCCAGTCAATTCTTGTAAGTTCTTTCTCAATTTCATCACCATCAAGATTATAGAATGTAGCCTCGCCACCTTTAAGGCATGCCATCTCCAGGTTGCCGATATAGTATACATTTCTTGTATATTTGAGGATAGCCGGTACATCAGATGCAACATATGCCTCATCTCCATCGACACCAATAATCATCGGGCTGTCCTTACGTGCAACCCAGATTTCACCTGGATACTCTTTAAACATTACTGCAAGTGCATACGAACCACGTACACGAACCATAGTCTTAGCAAGCGCATCAACTGGTCCAATATTGTATTTCTTGTAATAATAATCTACTAACTTTACAACTACCTCAGTGTCAGTCTCACTATAGAATTTGTAATCATGACGTATTAATTTATCACGTAATTCCTGATAGTTCTCAATTATTCCGTTATGTACACCAACCACATCAGAGTCCTCGATGCAGGTTCCAGATACATGTGGATGAGCATTTATCTCACTAGGCTCGCCATGTGTAGCCCATCTTGTATGTCCAATTCCGCAGTTGCCTTTTAGTGTATTTCCACCATCAACCTTATCAGATAATTCTCTAAGTCTTCCTTTAGCTTTAACAACCCGCACTGATCCCTCGCCATCTCTTACCGCAAGTCCTGCTGAGTCATATCCTCTATATTCTAGTTTTGAAAGTCCATCAAGCAGTATTGGAGCGGCCTGACGCTTTCCTACATATCCTACGATTCCACACATAGCGTAATCCTCACTTTCTAGATTTCAATTCCGTTCTTCTGCAACAATTCTCTTGCAGAATCAACCGAATCTGTACCTGTCGCATTCTTAACTGGAGCAAATTCTTTTTCTCTTTCTACTTCAAATGAAAGACAGTTGTCCATCATGTATACCATATCAAGAATAAGAGTCTCAAATTTGTATGCATTTGGTTCCTCTGGCTTATTGCTGTTGCCATTCTCATCTATATATGGCACCTTCTTCTCCACCACATGGAGAGGAAGACTCTTCTGTGCAATATCAAATAACTTATCAACTCTGAAAAGATAATTAAGTATAACACCAAATCCATAAAGAAGTGAACCGTTTTCACTCTTTGCTTCTGCCATCTCTGGTGTAAGCTCATAATATTCGATAATAGATGGCTTTCCATCCTCGAGACAAAGCGCACCTACTCTCTCATATGGATCTACCTTTCTTACTACCTTTGCGCCGCTGACGCAGCCAGATTTGATTGTAGCACCTACAAATACAGGATCTGCAATCTGCTGAAGCACGTTGTCTACAGCAAATACATTAAGCCATTCAACACCTTTTGCCTTAATGTCTTTATCAAGGCCTGCATTTATAAGGGATTTGAACCATCCGCCATTACCATTCGGTGACATAGCAAGTGAATCTGCTGATTCCATAAGTACATTGCCATCAAAGTCAACCGCTGGCACCATCTCCTGAACGAAGAATTTGACGAAGTCTTTGTTGTATCCAAAATAATTATGCTCCTCAAAAAAGCTTCTTGTCTGTTCATCATTCTTATCACTTGTCATTATATAAAGAGGAACCCATGTATCTGCCTGCTCTTTTACTTTAGTAAGATTCGCGATAAGCTGCTCAAAAATGTATAATTCTTTATTTACACCAATATTGTACATTCCCTTGGCTTTATCAAAACCAAGTCTGGTACCCTGTCCGCCTGCCAGAAGAATCGCACCTACCTTTGATGCTTTGATTGCTTCAATACCACATGCCTCAAATTCGGCTTTCTTCTCATTTATCTCTGAAAGTTCCATCGCTCCAAGTGGAGAGAACTCTCCTCTTTTCTGCTCTTTGTCATGTATAAGATTGATATATGACCAATCCATATTCTCTAACTGTTTCTCAAGCTTCTGTGGTATATCTGTATCAATTATATTCTTTAGGTATTTCTGATTTGTAGAAATAATCTTATCTTTAATTTCTTTTTTCATTGCACTCCTCCAATGCTAATTAGTACTTTCTGTTCCCTTTTTGCCTGTTGTATCATTATACGATGAAGTATCCACCGTGGTCGTAGTCATATCCACTCCTGTCTGCGATACAATCTCATTGCTTATATTTTTAACAGTCTGTGATAACATGTAGTTCTCATTTCCAAACAAAAACTGATGAAGCTGCTCAACATTATTGTCAAGTTCTACTGGAATTACTGTATCACCTGTTGCCTTTAACCGCTTATTTGTAAGTTTAAAAGGAAATCCTGTTGTGTCAGCAATCTGATACTTAGGCACATATGTTGCCATAGCCAGTATCTCTTTGATTGTAAGACTTGTAGATATGTCTCCAAATACGGCATTGCATACCTCAGAAAGTTCTACAATATCTGCACTCTTTGCTTTGGTAAGCATTGCCTGCAATACAATTCTCTGACGGGAAGCTCTTTTGTAATCATCTCCCGCAAGCTTTCGTATTCTTGCATAGGTACATGCCTGTGAACCATCAAGATGTACTTCACCATACTTAGTGAGATGTTCTGTCTTCTTGCCTGTTACCTTGTCAACATCATGCAGATACTTATTAATCTGATTCATCTCCGGTTCTGTGATTTCTATATCAACACCGCCTAATGCATCAATTGCCTTGATTACTGCAGACCAGTCCACACATACATACTCTGTGATTGTCAGGTCGAGATTACTGTTAAGCATAGCAACAGCCTGGGTTACTCCACCATTTGCATATGAAGCATTTGCTTTTCTGCACTTACCATTGCCAATGCTTAAAAATGTATCTCTGTATACAGAAACAAGTTTAACTTCTTTAGTCTCATTATTAATGCTTGCTATCATAATTGTATCTGCATTTCCAGAATCATACTTGCCTTCACTTCTATTGTCCAGTCCAAACAATGCTATGTTGGTATATCCCTCCTGAGCAAGAATTGTGTCGGCATCAATATCCATATTAATTCCAGCTTTATCTTCATCAAGTTTATCCTGAAGATCCATCTTTCCAAATGTAATCTGATAGATTACAAAGACTCCAATTAATACTGTCAGTACAAGTAACTCAAATGCTAATAGTATTAATTTCTTTTTTTGCTTGTTCCTCATTATATACTCTAACCCTTATTTCTATTATGAATGTATAGCCATGCATCCGCATAATCCTGACGTTCCTTCTGCGTCATCTCCGAGAATTTCTCGAATTCGAGATTTGTCAGGCGCATCTGCTCCTTGCCGCACTTGTGACATTCAACATCTTTTCTTCTTGAAACCATGCGAATCCAGCCACATTTGGGGCATATGTATATTTTCATCATATACTATTATTCAAAGTTCTTCAAAACCTCAGCTGATAATGCATCAAGCTTAGACTGAGAATCCTCTAATGACACTCCTTTTACTCCAAAATAGAATTTAATCTTTGGCTCTGTACCAGAAGGACGTACACAACACCAAGCGTTATCTTCAAGTTCGTAGTAAAGTACATTAGATGATGGCAGTCCTGTAGGTGTTACCTCACCTGATACCATATCTTTTCTTGTGTCATTCTTGTAATCTCTTACTGCAAGCACCTTATGGTCTCCAAATGCTGTAGGTACATTCTCTCTTGCCTTTGACATAATAGCTTCAATCTGAGCTGCTCCGTCAATTCCCTTAAGTGTAAGAGTACTGATTCCTTCTCTGTAGTATCCGTATTTCTCGTATAAATCAATCATACCATCCCAAAGAGTCTTGCCCTGTGATTTGTAGTATGCTGCAACCTCGCAAAGCATTGTAACTGCTGCTGGCGCATCTTTATCTCTTGCGTATGTTCCTGGAAGACATCCATAGCTTTCTTCCATTCCGAATACGTAACTGTTGCATCCTGTCTTCTCGAACTTAAGCATCTGCTCACCGATATACTTAAATCCAGTAAGAACTTCTATAAGCGTTACATCATATGCTGCTGCAATTGCTTTTGCCATATCTGTAGATACGATAGACTCAACAAGTGCAGGATTTGCTGGCATAGTACCGTTCTTTGTCTTCTCTGCAAGGATGTACTCTGCTATAAGCATAGCTGACATATTACCTGTAAATGTAACATACTCTCCAGACTTTGTATCCTTACAGTATACACCGAGACGGTCTGCATCTGGATCAGTCGCAAGTACTATATCTGCGTCCTTCTCCTTAGCGAGCTTAAGTGCAAGCTCCCATGCATCTGGGTTCTCCGGGTTTGGATATGGTGCAGTTGGGAAATTTCCATCTGCTATAGCCTGCTGTGGCTCAATATACACATTCTCGAATCCTAAATCTTCAAGAACTCTCTTAACCGGACGAAGACCTGTACCATGAAGTGGTGTGTATACAATCTTGATATCCTTTGCCATATCTTTGATTATCTCTGGATGGATTGATAATTTACGAAGTTCTGCAAAATATCCCTCATCAATATCATCACTTATGATGTTATATAATCCTGCTGCTATTGCAGCGTCTTTGTCCATGGTCTTAACCTGATCGAATGATGTAACCTTTGCTACTTCATCCATGATATTAGTATCGTGTGGTGGTGTTACCTGTGCACCATCCTCCCAATATACTTTATATCCATTATATTCACGAGGATTATGGCTTGCTGTGATTACAATACCTGCAATTGTCCCAAGACTTCTTACTGCGTATGAAAGCTCTGGAACTGGTGCTAACTGCGGAAATACATATGTCTTGATTCCATTGGCTGCAAGACATAAAGCTGCTGCATCTGTGAATTCATCATGCATAAGACGTGAGTCATGTGCAATTGCAACTCCACGATCCTGTCCATTCTGTGAGATAATGTAGTTTGCAAGTCCCTGTGTTGCCTGGCGGACTGTGTAGATGTTCATTCTGTTTGTTCCTGCACCTATTACTCCTCTTAATCCGGCAGTTCCAAACTCTAATGTACGATAAAAACGATCCTCAATCTCTTTCTCATCGTTCTCTATTCCCTTAAGCTCAGCTTTTGTATTTTCATCAAAATATGAATCTGTCATCCATTTCTGATATTCAGCCTTAAAATCCATTGCAAGATCCTCCTATTTTTAAAATGTTCAGGCTAATTCTAGCACACTCTATAAGTTTTGAAAAGTAAAATACTATCACTTTACAGTGACACTACATGCCTTTGAATATGAACCGTATGAATCCCTGTCTTTTGTTCTTACAAATGCACGGATTTTGTATGTATACTTTCCAGACTCTAAGTCTAAATCCCTGTATGCAGTTCTTCTTGTATTAATCTTTGATACTAGTTTTCCCGACTTATCATATCTATATACTCTGTACGCTGTTGCACCTGCAACCTTTTTCCATGTAAGTGTAACTGATTTATTTGAATTATTTTTAATTTTGACATCTGTTACCTGTCCTGGTGCAGTCGAAATTGTCACATAATCGCTTGCTGCTCCAAGATATGTCGTCTTTGCATATACTCTGTATGCTTTTACAACATATGAATATTTCTTTGCTGTTGTAAGTTTCTTTACTTTGTATGAATTAGTCCTTGTAGTTGCAATTAATGTAGCCTTCTTTGTTCTTGTATTATATGCATATACCTTATAGCCTGTTGCTCCTGTAACCTTTTCCCATGACAAAGTTATGGATGTCTTTGTAGTAGTGCTTGCACCAAGCTCTGTGACCTTTTCAGGCTTTGTGGTCATGCTTATAGACTTTGACATAGGTCCATATGAATTACCTGCTTTAGATGTGAGGTATGAAGACACTCTGAATTTGTATGTCTTTCCACCCTCTAACCCTTTTACAGTAAAGTCGTTTTTGTTTCCTGTAGTATAGCTTTCTGAGAATAATGCTCCTGATGATTCGTAACATGAAATTCTATATCCTGTTACTCCGCTTTGCTTCTTCCATGTAATTTTTACTGAACTTGATGAATTACTCTTCTTCTTGACATCTGTTACTCTGTCAGTTCTGGTTGCCCCCTGGAATACTGTACTCATCTCACCGTTAGAAGTAATGCCGCTTACTGTTCTGTACGCTTCTACTTTGAAGTAGTATCTCTTCTTCTTTTCGAGCTTAGACACCTTATATGATGTCGATGCTGTCGATGCTATAAGAGTTTTTTCCTTTGTTGACGAATCATATCTGTAAACATTATATCCCGTCGCTCCGCCTACCTGATTCCATTTGAGTGTAATACTGCTATCACTGTAGCCACCCATTCTGACATCATTTACTTTCTCTGGTCTTGTGGTAAATGCAGCTACATTACTATATGAACCATAGATTATTTCATCACCATCATAATATGCTCTTACTGTGAACTTGTATGTTGTACCTGGTAATAAATTACCTATTACTATTCCCTCTGTAGCGGAATATGTGGTACTTAAAAGTTCATTGTTCTCATTATAAATATTAATCTCATATCCATTCACAGATTCCTGTTTTTTCCAGCTTAATTCAATGGCTGTAGTGGAATTGGCTTTCATCTTCACTTCTGAAACCGTATCAGGTGTCATGGCATAATATACATCGAGATCTACATTTCCAGAAATTCCAGATACCTTACCAGTACTTGTGTACTGCCACATCTCATAAGCTCCGTTGTACTGCTTGCCATTATAATTGTATGCCGTTGCATATCTTGCGAGCCAGTTATGATATTCATTGCTGAATGTCTCTGGTTTTAAATTGTCCTGAAAATATGAAAGACTTGCATACACACCACTCTTATAACCGCTTGCTATTGCTTCATCACAGAATGCCTTACAAAATGCTGTTCTTTGTGCTGTTGTAACCTTAGCCTTTCCCATTCTGTCTGATGATGTATTCTCGATATCATACATGACTGGGAAAGAGAGGTATCCTTCATAATCCTTAAGTTTATTCACGCAAAACTGTGCTTCTGCTTTCGCCTCTGCATTTGTGATTGCCTGTGTATAAAAATATACTCCAATCTTAAGTCCTGCATCATGTGCACCCTGGATGTTCTGGTCAAAACATTCATCTAATGTAAGTGTTCCAGTTGCCTGTGCCCTGTATCCTAATCTGATAATAACAAACTCTACGCCGTCTGCTTTTACCTTATTCCAGTCGATTGTCTTCTGCCACTTAGATATATCAATACCGTATACTTTTCTGCTTCCATCGAACCTTGGGTCATGCTTTAAGCCGCTTCCCCAATTAGCTGTTGTAAAACTGGTATTTGACTGTACTGAAATTTTAGATGCCTTTGAATTATATTTATCATAAAGTGGGTCATTTTCTTTCTCCCACTCCTCATCATTTAGCTGTTTCGCTGTTGTCTCAACATATGTAACATCAGCAGTACCCGATGATGTCGCCGCCTGCGCTGCTGTAACTGGTGCAAGCAGTATTCCTGCTGATAATAATAATAGTGCTAGTTTCTTTTTCATTTATGTACTCCTGTATAACTTATATTTTCTTGTTAACAATCTTTGATACCTTACCATGGTAAGTCTTTGAATGTGCGCTCCAGTATGGTCTTATCTTGTAGTAATATTTCTTACCATTCTTGACACTTGTATCTGTATAACTCTTTGCATCCTTAACTGTAGCAATTCTCTTATATTTTCCATATTCACTTGTGCTTCTGTATATGTTGTAGCCGGTCACATGATAGCATCCGCTCCATGAAAGCTTTACGGCATTTTTGCCTTTTAACTTTGTCTTTGAAATCATCACCTTGCTTGTGGTAGTTCCTGAATTTGGTCTTGCAACCATACAATTTGTAATAGTATCATCAAATTCTTTTTCCCTTGCAACTGTGAGGCTGTGATGATTGCCAACATACATATCTACATGATAGATTCCCTTGTATCTGCCATTTTTAGCTCCTGTCCAGAAAATCAAATCTCCTGGCATAAGGTTATCTACATCAACGGTTCCTGAATAAACCATATAGTTATTGTCCACACACCACTGTGCAAGTGAAGCTGCAACTGGTGCCCAGCCTGTATGACAGTTTCCTATATTAAACCCGGCGTCCTTATATGATCTCCATACATATGAGCTGCAGTCGTAATAATCCTTACTCATTCGCTTTGGCTGTGAATATGTAGAATTATAATGCTTCACCGCATAGCGCATAGCTTTTATTGCTTTCTTGTATGATACTCCAACCTTATATGTGATTGTGTAATCTCCTGCTGTCGCACTAATTGTAGTATACCCTACTGATTTAGCTTTGACATTTCCAGTCGATGATACTGTAGCCACTGCACCATTACTGCTTGTCCACTTAACCTTCACTCCTGATGGAAAGCCCTTTGCCTTAAGTGTAGTCTGCTCTCCTGTGTACATAGCCACCATCGTTGAGCCATCAGTCCAATGCTTCTGTCCCACGTCTGTAACGCTCTTACTATTGTAGGCATAAGCTATATTTACTACATTTATCTCACATGATACAGTCTTGCCGTCTACCGTAAAAGTAACTGTGTAATCCCCTGGTCTCTTTGGGTAAAAATAATAATCACTTCCCTGATTATTTATAACAAGGTTTCTGCTTGATGAAGTGACCTTTATATCACTTAATTCATTCGTCCCCTGTAATGTCACATACTCACCAGTATTGTATGTCTTATCATCTGACCTGCTTATTCCACTAATATTTATCTTATATTTATCCTGTGAAAGTGTAGCATCTGATACATACACGTTCAGGCTTACTTCTGCTCCACAGATAAACTGTCCATCTTTCTCATAATTATAATCAATAGTAAGTATCGTACTGCCTACTGCTGTTCCTGTTACAATACCATCAGCACTTATTGATGCAACTGTCGTATCTGAAAATGTATATGTAACTGTCGGATTAATATATTCAGTTGTAATCTGTCCTGTAACGGGGTCTGATATATAACTATAAAGAAGTGGAGGAATGACAATCTGTTTTGTCTGCCCTATTCCGATAGAAAAATCTGATTCATCTAATTCTGGTGCTGTATATCCTGCTGACTGGGACTCTGCACCAACACTTTGAATTGTTGCTTTACCACAAGAAGTCTTGGCATAAGCCAAGACTTCCCCATTCCCAATAATAATTGCTGTTGTTAATAATAATGCTAAAAACCTGTTCTTCACTTCTCTGCTCCTTACTCTACATCTGCATCTGTAAGTGTCTCACCATTCATTACTTTCTGAATAAGACTCTGTGCTGTCTGTACCTTCTGTGTATCTGGATTCATAACATATGATCTCTTGTTAGGCATTGAATATGTATAATTCTTGCCGTTTGTACCTGTAACTGCAAATGATTTGATGTTCCACTCTCCACCATCTGAAAGCTGCATCTTAACAAATTCTGACATATCATTTGATGAGACATCCGTAGCACACATACCTTCTAAGCTGTCAAGAATATCACTGTAATGAGTAAGAATAGCACCACTTGTCATCTTCTTAATAAGTCCCTTGATTACTGCCATCTGATGACGGTTTCTTGCAAGATCTCCATCTGAAAAAGCATGTCTCTCTCTTGCAAATACAAGTGCCTTGGCACCATTTAATTCATTAGTTCCTTTTGCAAATGAATATGTCTGGCCAGTTGGTGAACTATACCATGTAGATGTAAATGACTTATCCACATCTACTGTAACACCACCTACAGCATCTACAAGAGTCTGGAAACCATTGAAGTTAATCTGTGCATAATAGTTAACATCACAGTTATATAGTGCGCCGAGTGTATCCATAGAACACTGCACTCCATATATTCCACAGTGTGTAAGCTTATCCTTTGAACCAGGGGCTATTGATATATCCACATAATAATCTCTAGGTGTGCTGAGCAATAATACCTGCTTAGTCTTAGGATTTACGGCTGCAAGAATATTTACATCACTTCTGCTCTTTGAAAGTGTGGTCGTTCTGGTATCAGAACCACTTATGTATACAACAAATGGATTCTCTGTGATATTGACATCCTTTGCATTATCCTGCTCTACAACAGTCTTAACCTTGCTCTCATATATAATTCTGGTATCTTTCTTAAAGTTCTGATAGTCTTTGGTATCGGACAAAATATCCTCATATGCTTCATTTAAAATGATAGCGCCTGATTCGCCACTGTATAAAGACTCTACCATAGCTATAACAGAATCATATTCCTGATTGACTACATCAATTCCAACTTCACTTTTGATATTATCAAATGCCTTCTTTGTATTCTCGTAATCAAAAGCCTTTGTAAATCCAAATGTATAGTTCTTTGCATCTTCAAGTGTCTGTGCACTATTGTCTGACATTACATAGACTGCTGTAGTCTCCACTACCACCTTGTCATCAGACATACCTGACATAGTAGATAAAAGCTTTGACAATGCAAGTACAACTATAAGACATACTATACTAGTAAAACATGATATTGCCACACCAGCAGTTCTCTTTGCTTTCAGTGACTTCTTTTTCTTTCTCTGCTTCGATGATAGTACAAGCAGCAACACTGCAAGTAAAAACAATAATAGTATTATTCCAACGATGGCAAATAAATAATTGCCTGGAAGCATATCAAGCCTTACCAATGTGATGATAGCAGCTATACTAAGTACTGCCTGCAGTCCCACCAATACGTATGATACAATTTTCCAAGCCTTGCTGTCTCTCTTAGAAAGATCAGCTATGATTTTTTCTTTTCTCTTCGTATCCTTCATATTTAGTTCACTTTCCTAATTTCTTTTTCGACAACACGTCAACGTACATCTTATCATAGGCGTATTCTATTTTCAAGATATGACAAAAAAATTAAGATTTATAACAAAAAATTAAAGATTGATTCATAAATTGCCGTAATGCCTATAGTCTGATATAATATATTGTACATTTCAAGAACGCATACATAAGGAATCAATATGAAGAAAAAGGGTTTTTACTCCTCTGGTGAGTTTGCAAAAATGGCAAGAGTGACCATTCGCACCATCAGATACTATGACAAACAAAATATATTAAAGCCGTCTTACGTCGATGAGAACAATTGTAGATATTACACTGATGCTGATTTTGCTCTATTACAGCAGATCCTGCTTCTTAAATATCTTGGATTTTCACTTGACGATATAAAGGAGATGATTGTAACTGATCCCGATTCGCTTTTTATCAAGAACTCACTCTTGCAGCAGAAAAAGCTGATACAGGATCGTATAGAACAGATGCGGCTGGTAGAGACTGCCATCGATGATACAGTAGATATGCTTGAATCAGACAAAGAAGTTGACTGGAGCCAGATGCTTGACCTTATCCACCTTACAGGCATGGAAAAAAGCCTCAAAAGCCAATATCAGAACTCAAGCAATATTTCTGCCAGGATTCGTCTCCATAAAGACTTCTCTGTGAATCAGACCGGTTGGTTTCCATGGCTTTTTGAGCAATGCATGACTCCGGGCATACATAATATTCTTGAGATTGGCTGTGGGAATGGTGCGCTGTGGACTGAGAATATGTCGAAGCTTTTTTCCTACCCAGATATCCATGTCACCATGACTGATATATCCGAGGGCATGATCCGTGACGTGAGAAGAAATATCGGCACAGATGATTTACGATTTTCATTTATCGCCTGCGACTGTCATAATCTTCCTTTTAAAAACGATAGTTTTGATCTGATATTTGCAAACCATGTGCTTTTTTACTGTAATGACATCAGCAAGGTCTGCAAAGAAGTCCTACGGGTTCTAAAGCCTGGCGGAATCTTTTGCTGCAGCACTTATGGCACTTCGCATATGCAGGAGATTACTTCTCTTGTGCAGGAATTTGACAACCGCATTATGCTTTCTGGCGAAAAGCTCTATGAGAAATTCGGTCTTGAAAATGGACCGCAGATACTCGAGAAATTTTTCTCTCAAATCGAGCTTAGAAAATATGATGATGAGATAATAATTAATCAGGCCGAGCCTATTATAGAATATATTATTTCATGCCACGGAAATCAGAACCAGTATGTTCTCGACCGCTACCATGATTTCAAGAACTTTGTTGAGAAACATCTGACAAAGCCTTTTCATATCACTAAAGACGCAGGTATATTCATATGCCGCAACTAATAGTTAATACTTAATAAGGGGGATGCTTATGAAGGCACACAAATCTATTGCACTACGTTTTTTATTTTTTACCACGCTATCAGTGCTTATCCTGTTTACATGCATGCAGATTTCTTTTGCAGGAACAAATGACAGCACCGATACAAAAGACAAACCTGTCAGAATTTCTACTCCGACATCTTTCGCAGCAGATAATACGTCTGATGGAATTTCACTCAGCTGGAAAACCAATTCCAAAGCTGATGGCTACTATATATATAAGGGAAGCAAGCGTATAAAGACTATTACAGACTCTGCTACTAGCACTTTCCTTGATACAACATCCTGCAAAAATGCCGGAAAATATACATATCGTATAAGTGCTTTTGTTCTAAATGATGGCAGACGCACCGAAAGCAGGATATCAAAACCACTGACGCACTATTATCTTCGTCCTGTCAATATAAATCAGGCCATAATCAGTGATTTTAAAGTCGACATGAAATGGAACATCAACAGCCGTTGCGACGGATATGAAATAGAGTATTCTACTTCTGACAATTTTGCCAAAGCAAAAAAATATAAGACTTCAAAAACTTCTCTTTTAAGTGATAAACTTTCTGCTTCTAAGAACTATTACTTTAGAATTCGGTCTTATATAACAAAAGAACGCACCACATACTACTCGTCATGGACTACCTCCTTTAAAGTAGTAGCTTTTGATTCCAGTTGGAAATATGCCAGCAATTCAAAAATACATTCAGCATCTGTAATTTTATACTATTCAGATGCGAAGGTTCGTCATGACTATGTTGTCTGCGTAAATGCAGGTCATGGAACGCTCGGCGGTGAATCCAAACATACTTACTGCCATCCTGACGGCTCTGCAAAAGTAACTGATGGTACTGCTTCCAAAGGTTCTATTAAGACGACAGCAATTGCTACTGGCATGAATTTCAATGATGGCACTCCTGAACGCACTGCCAATCTTGCGGTTGCCAAGATGCTAAAAACCCGACTTTTATCTGAGGGATATAATGTATTAATGATTCGTGAGACTGATGATGTACAGCTCGACAATATTGCCCGGACGGTATTTGCAAACAACAATGCTAACTGCCATATATCAATACACTACGATTCAACTGCTTCCAACAAAGGGGCATTCTATACTGGCGTTCCAAATATATCTTCCTACAGAAAAATGGAACCTGTTGCTTCTAACTGGAAAAAACATGAGTCACTCGGCAGTTCACTTATATCCGGACTTAAATCTTCTGGTGTTAAAATATACCACAATGGCAGGATGGAAGTTGACCTTACGCAGACTTCCTACTCTACTATAGCGTCAACCGATGTCGAGCTTGGTGATAAATGTTCGGATCGCTCAAAGAAGACTCTCAATGAAATTACAGATGGTCTTGTAAATGGTATAAACATATTCGCAGCCAGATAAACTTCTTATAAGCTAAGATAAATAAAAGGTATCATCGATGCATGCCTGCATGCACCAATGATACCTTAATCACTCGCATATCATTATATTAGAAAGCAAATGTATCTTTAAGTCCTACCCAGAGCTGATCCTTATCACTTAAATTAAGTGGTGTGCCATCTGCAAGTTTATATCCTGCTGCTGATGCATTTCCTGGATACTCGCCAACAAGCTGTGGCCACTCAATTCCAATCTCAGGATCATTCCATGCAAGACCTCCTTCATCACCCGGATGATAGAAATCTGTACACTTATAACAGAACTCTGCAATATCTGAGAGTACGATAAATCCATGTGCAAAACCTTCTGGAATATAGAACTGCTTCTTGTTCTCCTCAGTAAGCTCGACTCCGAACCACTTTCCGTATGTCTTGCTGTCTTTTCTTAAGTCAACTGCTACATCAAAAACACTTCCTTTTACCACACGTACTAATTTTCCCTGTGGAAATTCCTTCTGGAAATGAAGTCCACGAAGAACTCCCTTAGTAGAACTTGACTGATTATCCTGTACAAATACCATGTCAAGTCCTTCCTCTTCCATATCTCTCTGGTTATATGTCTCCATGAAATATCCACGGGCATCACCGTGAACTGCTGGCTCTATTACACAAAGTCCTTCGATTCCACCAGCATTCTTTTCAACTTTAATCTGTCCCATTTTCTTTCCTTCTTTCCTGCATCTATATACTAGTACATCGTTTTCGAAATACTAGAATTCAATTACTTTAAGATATCTGCCAACAGCATCCTGCCATGTAGGAAGTGGCTCAAAACCTGCTTCTACAAGCTTGCTCTTATCCAGACGACTGTTAAATGGTCTTGCTGCTTTAGATACACCATATTCTGCAGTTGTCACAGGTGTAACACTTACTTTGTCTGTGCTGTATTCTTCATGACCTAATTCAACTGCCTGACGGAAAATCTCTACAGTAAAATCATACCAGCTGATATACCCGCCCTCATTAGTAGCATGATAATATCCATATTTCTCAGTCTCTACCATATCAACAAGAAGTCTTGATAAATCAAGTGTATATGTTGGTGTACCGATCTGGTCACTTACAACTGTAAGCTTGTCGTGTGTCTTGGCTACATTAAGCATTGTCTTGATGAAATTCTTGCCGTTTGTTCCAAATACCCATGCAATTCTTACTATAAAGTACTTATCAAGTGTATTTGATACTGCAAGCTCTCCGTCTAGCTTAGTCTGTCCATAGACATTAAGCGGTGCATAATCTTTGCAGTCAGGTTTCCATGGTTCCTGCCCCTGTCCATTAAAAACATAGTCAGTGCTTATATATACCATCTTACAATCAAGCTTCTTACATACATTTGCAATGTTTTGTGTACCATCGACATTGATTGCACGTACCTTATCCGCTTTATCTTCATCCTCCGCCAAATCTACTGCTGTCCAAGCCGCACAGTGAATTACGACATCAGGATTTACCTCTGTAATCTTCTTATCTACCGCTTCGGCATCTGTAATATCAAGCGATATATATGGCATCTTTGTGACAGCTGTATCATCATCAGCTCCGCTATATTCTGGCGCAATATCGCTTCCTATTCCTTCGTATCCTCGCTTTGCAAGGTCATTCATGACATCATGACCAAGCTGTCCTGCAACACCTGTAACGAATATACGCATTTTTGCCTCCTTTTATCTGTTAGAATACATCTTCTCGTAGTAATTCTGGTATTCTCCTGAGATAATTGTCTCCCACCATTCCTTATTATCAAGATACCATTTGATTGTCTTCTTGATACCATCGGCAAACTTAGTCTCTGGAAGCCATCCAAGTTCATTGTGAATCTTAGTTGGATCGATTGCATAACGCATATCATGTCCCTTACGATCACCAACATGTGTGATAAGACTCTCCGGCTTACCAAGTTCTTTACAGATAATCTTAACGATATCTATATTCTTCATCTCATTGTGACCACCGATATTGTATACTTCTCCAACACGTCCCTTATGAATAATAAGGTCGATTGCCTTACAATGATCCTCAACATATAACCAGTCACGAACGTTAAGACCTTCACCATATACAGGAAGTGGCTTATCATTGAGTGCATTTGCAATCATAAGTGGAATAAGCTTCTCTGGGAAGTGGTATGGTCCATAGTTGTTTGAACAACGGCTGATTGTTACAGGAAGTCCATATGTTCTGTTGTATGCAAGTACAAGTAAGTCTGCACCGGCTTTTGATGAGCTGTATGGGCTTGATGTATGAATTGGAGTCTCTTCTGTAAAGAATAAGTCAGGGCGGTCAAGTGGAAGATCACCATATACTTCGTCTGTTGATACCTGATGATAACGCTTGATTCCGTACTTACGGCATGCATCCATCAGTGTAGCTGTTCCGATGATGTTTGTCTGTAAGAAAATCTCAGGGTTCTCAATAGAACGATCTACGTGAGACTCTGCTGCGAAGTTAACAACCATATCTGGATGCTCTTCCTCAAATAATTTGTATACACCCTCTCTGTCGCAGATATCAAGCTTTACAAAGCGGAAATTTGGATTGTCCATAACTGGCTCAAGTGTAGATAAATTTCCTGCATATGTAAGCTTATCTAAACAGATAATTCTGTAATCTGGATATTTATTTAACATGTGAAATACAAAGTTGCTTCCGATAAATCCGGCTCCACCGGTAACGATAATTGTCATATTGTTTCTCCTTATAATAACTATTTGTTCTAAATCTGATATAAATTAATAACACTGCCATATGCTATATAATCCGATGTAAATTAATAACACTGCCATATGCTATATAATCCGATGTAAATTAATAACACTGCTATATGCTATATAATCTGATGTAAATTAATAACACTGCTACATGCTATATAACTAGTATAAATTCTCCTGATATTTTCCATCAAGAACATCCTTAAGATACTGACCATACTGGTTCTTCTTGAGTATCTCATATACATTAAGAATGTCATCTTTTGAAATCCATCCGTTAAGATATGCAATTTCTTCAAGACATGCTATCTTACGGTGCTGATGTGTCTCAACTGTCTTAACAAAGTTTGTAGCATCGACAAGTGACTCATGTGTTCCTGTGTCAAGCCATGTAAATCCCTGTCCGAGAAGCTCTACATTAAGTTCTCCGTCCTCAAGATAAATTCTGTTGAGGTCTGTAATTTCTAACTCTCCACGAGCTGAAGGAGCGAGATTCTTAGCATACTCAACAACCTTATTGTCGTAGAAATAAAGTCCTGTAACACAGTAGTTGCTCTTTGGATGTGATGGCTTCTCCTCGATAGAAACAGCCTTTCCATTCTTGTCAAATTCAACTATACCAAAACGCTCAGGGTCATCTACATAATATCCGAATACAGTAGCACCTTTTCCTGTTGCTGCATTATCAACTGCTGCATGAAGTCGTTTATTAAGTCCATGACCTGCAAATATATTGTCACCCAATACCATCGCAACACTATCATCACCAATAAAATCTGCTCCGATGATAAATGCCTGTGCTAATCCATCTGGACTTGGCTGGACTGCATATGATAACTCAACACCAAACTGATGTCCATCACCAAGCAATTCCTTGAAACGAGGTGTATCCTGTGGTGTAGAGATGATAAGAATTTCACGGATTCCTGCATTCATCAGAACAGACATAGGATAATAAATCATTGGCTTGTCATAAATAGGAAGCAGCTGCTTCGATGTTACCATTGTCAGTGGATATAAACGTGTTCCTGATCCACCCGCTAAGATGATACCTTTCATATTGTTCTCCTTTTCAACATTAATACTACATGTTCCATCAATATGAGCATAGTATAAAAGAGTGACGTAACGTCACGTCAAGAACTTTTTTTAATTTAATATTTTATTAAGAAAATCTGCAACAGTTCATTCCTTGAAAATTACCAATTTTCTTATAACATAAAGGACACGCTCATGCGTGTCCCTTAAAAATTAATCTTTAGATATGCTCTTTGCACTACTCCATGCTGAATAATATACCCCATTGCTGTCCGCAATATAAGCCCTCACACGAACCTTTATCTTCTTATCACTGCCAAGAGCATAGAACTGCGCCTGCAATATACTGTTACTTCCTGTGTTGATAATTCTTGTTCCAGTTCCTGTTGTGACCTCTACCTCATAACCTGATGCCTTGGCGTTTCTAGACCAGCTTGTCACCGACTTATTGGTATTGTCCACCTGCAAACCTGTAACTTTGACTGGTGACAGATATGCCCAGTAACAGGACACCTTCTCTGTGCTTGTATATGCACCATTATAAGAGATAACCTTGTACTGGTAGACAGTTCCATTTGAAACTTTCCTATCGGTATAATCAAGATGTCTGCCACCTTTTACAGTAGCAATTTTGCTCCACCTGCCTTTTGAATTTACCCTGTATACATAATAGCCCTTTGCGCCTTTCGCCTGATTCCAGCTGAGCTTTATTCCACCTTTTATACACTCTGCTTTCTTTATAGACATAGGAGCAAGCCTGCATATGCGCTTTGCTTTACCTGCACTCCATTTATCGATTCTACTGTAATGCGCAGTCACCTTATAAGAGTACGTGACACCCGCTTTGACCTTTTTGTCAGTATACTGAAGTTCTGTAGTTTCTTTAAGCTTTTTCCATTTTTCTTTGCCTGTTTTTCTATAAACAATATACTTATCCGCATCATTTACTGCTTTCCAGCTGAGTTCTATAGTACGTGATGTATTCTCCAGAGAAATATCAGGACTTTGCATTTGTTTTATTTTAATCTGTAATGTTGCAACAACTGCTCCCGTCTTATCCTTTGCAATAATTTTAGCATTTCCCGTTTTGACAGCTAAATATGTACCTGCTGCCTTATCATATTTGATGTTCCTGCCACTTAATGTATAAGTAAATTCAGATGCGTTGTAAACTGTGGAAAAATATGGTTCAAATACGGCAATCTGTCCAACTCCCATCGTAATCTGGGATACATTTTTACCGTCGGCATCTCTCCATGATATTTTGCTGCCTGACTGTGGTACATTGCTGTTATTGAAAATGTAATACATATTCATAGATGCATCTATGCCATTTTCATTGTGTGCAATCTGTGAGTAATATGTACCATCGGTTACATCTTCAAGCTTGGTTGGAACCTCCTTAATTGTTGCTGTCTGTCTGAGTGAATAATCAAATTTTCCTGACGCATATGCCTTTTTAAAATATGCTTCGACATTTTTATCTGATGTCCATTTTTCATTAATATTTGTTGCTATACATGCCTTTGGATATGCACTGTTCATAATAATCATGTACTGCTCAAATTTCATGGAAGAACGTACTGGAATAATTCCTAACTTTTCAAATCCTGTTGCTGATTCCATTCCTGTATACATAGAAGCAAAATTCTTTGCATATTCGTCTACGGAAACTCCTTCTTCCTTCTCACCTTGCAGCCAATACATAATCCTGTTTCCGGCAACATAATGTCCTGCCGCAATCTCTGCTGATGCTGTATTTACTGCATACTCAAATACTGCTTTAGCTCTCTTATAACTTGCCCCATTACTGTTCCATTCTGCCGATGTTCCATCTTCTGCCGAGGCATTTATAATCCACACTTTATCACCTGATAATTTGTTCCATTCATATGCAAGTGCACCGTCGATTCCTGCTTTTCCAACTCCTGATGTCGTAAGTGCATCTGTTGAATACATAAGAGAATCGCCTGATATGCTTATATCATCGCATAGATTTCCAGCCACATATTTGCCTGCATTGGCAGTAGTGCATTCACCCAGCAAAGAACTTCCGGTTATATTGTTTGCATATGTATCCGATGAAGGTGCATATGTTGAATATACCTCACCAACGGGTGCCGCAGCCGAGTCCTCTGGATGATAACCACTTTTATCTGTACATATTCCCTGCATGCTGCCACCGCCCGCTACAAAAAGCATTGTAAGTCTTGCCGGAACTGCATTTACGTTAATCTGGACTGCATCAATTGTAACCTGCCCGCCATCGTATGTTCCTGCAATTATCTTCCTTGCAGTGTCTAATTTATCCTTTTCAACAACTGTAATCTTAGCTGTTCCTATTCCAGCCACACGAATATTAATATCTGATCCTGACTTAAGCGCAACCACTGCTGTATCTGCATTCGTGGTAAGTGCTCCTGCCTCAACCTGATATGATGATATATTTTCATTCTCGATAGATGCCACCACATAGTCACCGCCGACTATCTCCCTTATAGACAGCTGGTCATCATATTCCAATGTCCTGTTAATGCTGTCTGTGATATTAATGGCAGAACCATCCTGTGCATATATCATCGTACATGAACCGCTCACTGTAAAAGCAGCTATTATACTTCCTATTATAAAAACATATCCCAGAAATCTTCTCATAAAGTATCTCCTGTTTACTTAGCAATTTATCTGATATTTTTATTGTTATTTTTCTTGTTATTTTTCTTGCTATTTTTATTGTTATTTTTTACTGTTTTTTCTTTACTCCAGGCTGAATAATATGTCTTACCTGAAGCTTTAATAAAACTTCTTATATATATCCTGGCAGACTTATTTTTGGGTAAAAGCTTAAACTTTCTATTGTTGCTGTTTCTATTATTGATATTAATAATCTTTGTTTTCTTGCCTGTTATTATCTTAAGCTGATAGCCTGTTGCCCGGGTATTTTTACGCCACGATGCACTTACAAGTTCCTTTTTATTTACACTCAGCCTTGTGATGCTATTCGGTGCAACATAACATATGCTTCTTGTATTCTGTTGTGGCCATTCACCGAGCTTATTATATGCGACAACCTTATAAGTATACGCTTTTGCGTTATTTACTTTTCTATCAAGATATTCTATCCGGGAAGCTGTTCGAATATTTGAAATCTTTTTCCATTTATTGGAAGTTCCATCTTTTCTATAGATATAATATCCCTGCGCCCCTTTTACAACATCCCATGTAAGCCTTATCCCTTTTTCCTCATTCTTAATCTTGTTAAGCTTAGTCCTTGCAAGCTGTGTAGTTGTGTATACTTTCGTAGCGTCACTCCACACACCAGCTCTTCCGTAATATGCCTGAAGCATATATGAATATGTATGTTCATATCCAAGATCTGTATCTATATAACTTGTATCAGTAAAATCTCCTATTGCGGTCCATGCACCGGAATCAATACTGCGATAAAGACGATATGATGTTGCTTCGTCTGTTGTTGTCCATGTAATGGTATTGGATTGCACCGTTGTCTGCTTTACCGAAAATCCCGGTATTGAAGCTGCGGAAAGATTAACATCCAGCGAAGAAAGTATATTGCCATATATATCACTTGCGCTAATCTGTGTATCACCTGCTGCGATACCTACATATCTTCCCGTTAAAGTATCATATGACATATACTGTGGATTGTACGAAAATGATACTTTATTTGCATTATAAAGTGGCGTTATTTCTGCTGAAAACACAAGCTGTCTGCCTGCACTGCTTAAAAGAACACCAGCATAATATCCGCTTTCATCCCTCCATTTTACATTGGTAGAGGTAGTTGTTCCTGCATCTAAGCCCACTCTTTGAGGATTAAGTATATAGAACATATTAAAAGCAGCATCTATTCCATTTTCATTATGTCCAACCTGTGCATAATGGATTTCATTGTGTACCTGCGCAACTGTTGTTGGTATTACGCCTATTGTTGCATTGCTTCTAAGTGGGTATGTGAGATATCCACCACTATATTTTCCCCAGAAGTACTGCGCAACGTCCTGGTCTGATACCCATTTTTCATTTATATTTGATACCATTGAGATGTTGTCATATGCGCTGCGATTTGCGATAGCATACTGCGAATACCTCGAACATGTAAGCTTCAATTCATCATAATTCTGGTAACTACCTGTAGATGCCCTTACTGCAATTATTCCAGTATGTTCTATTCCACATGCTGCGGTCATTCCGTTGTACATAGCCATGAAATTGGTCATATATGTATCATTCGACACTTTTGTCTTAGCATCCTGCTCCCCCTGAAGCCAGAACATAAGCTTATTTCCCATCACATAATGACCTGCTGCAACCTCTGCCTGTGCTGTTGCGCTGCACATATTAAATAGCGCAACTGCTCTCTCGTAACACTCTGCTCCTGGAACCCATAGATTACTGCTCGTACCAGGTGCGCCTGCATTAATAACCCAGACTTTGTCTCCTGACAATCTGTTCCACTCATACGCCAGTGCTCCATCAATTCCTGTTTTGCCATTCCCCGCATATGTAAGTGAATCAATTCCGTATGTGAGATTTCCACCATGGACAGATTTGCCTGATGTCAGATTTCCAGCTGCAAATTTATCAATATTTGTGATATTGCAGGCTTTAATATCCTGTATTCCTGTTGTATATTTGCCTGCAGCTGCTGTATACGGCGCATATGTTGAGTACACTGTTCCTTCCTTATTTACTACAGAATCTTCCGGATGATATCCTGTATTTAAAGAACAAGAACCCTGCGCATTGCTCTGCCCTGCCACAAAAAGCATTGTAAGTCTGGCTGGGGATACGCTTATATTTATCTTCGTAGCATCTATAATTTTCTTTTCGCCTGTGTATGTATTATTTATAATCTGTTTAGCTATATCATAATCTGCTGACCTGACAGCTAAAATGTATCCACTTCCGATTGCAGATGCATCAAATTCTTTATTTGAATTTTCTTTTAGGGTGACAATGTGTTTATCACTCTGTTCTGTCACAACACCTTTGCTTACGCTTCTTGAATGTATTTCGTCATTAACTATCTGCGCAACCACATAACCTTCACCCATAATGTCATCTAGGTTCGTGTGGTCATCGTATCTAAGTGTCAGTTCTTTGGTGTCACATATATTTATCTTTGATTCTTCGCTTCGTGAACGCTGTTCACCCTGCTCATTTTCCTGATTTTCTGTCGCATATATTCTCTGCGGAACTATAAAAGAAACCGCAATCAATGCTATAAATACTAATAATTTTATCCTGATTTTCTTCATCGTAATATACTTACATCTCTTTCATATTATTTTATAATAGTAGTAATATCTTCCCCATTACATTCAAATCACTCACATAGTTACAAGAAAATTTGTATTTTTACTTGTTCTCTATAAAATGTACATCAATATCACATCCGCCTGTGATTCCATTTACACTACCCTTTTCGGTATACTGCCAGTACTCAAATTTATATGGTGTCTGCGGTATCAGTTCATAATCTGCATACCATATCGGGTAATCTTCAATCTTTGTCATATCAAATAAAAATGCCTCCCAGTACATGTTGCTATATACCATCGGCTGATATCCCGCCTGCCTGATTCTCTCGCAGAAGGCAATTGTATTTGCAGTAAACTGCTCTCCCGATACATTGTCAGTACGTGCCTCATCATCTTTTATAAGTTCAGGATCATATGTAATAGGAAGTTCCAAACTCTGTCCGTCTAACATATCCAGCACAAAGTCAGCCTCTTCTACCGCCTCCTGTTCATTGACTGCCTGTGAAAAGAAATACACTCCAACATCAAGTCCAGCTGCATGAGCCTCCTTTATGTATTCTCTAAAGCGTTCATCCTCCACAATTTTTCCTGATTCACCATAACCTCTGAATCCAATCCTTATAATCGCAAATTCATAGCCATCCTCTTTTACAAGTTTCCAATCAATATCCCCCTGATATTTTGAAACATCTACGCCCTTTTTAATTGTGTATGACGGATTGCCTTCATAATTCAGAATTTGTCCGTCATTTTCCAAATATTTCCACTCAATTTCATTCTTTGATACTAAATGGTCAATCTTTACATCATACCATTGCCCATGAGCATCGACAAAATGTAACATATCATCTGCACTTTGCCCTGTCCCACTGCTATTACCATCTGCCGTGGCTCCATCCCGTTTTTCTATATTGCTTTCTGATTTCTGAGCATCCTTACCGCATCCTGCAATTGCACATACAGCTAAGAGTACAAAAGTAATTGCTAATATTTTATTTTTCACTATTCTTATCTCCAATAGTCTCAGTACGCACCAGATTCCAGAATATTCCCAATTCAATCAGAAATACAGGCGTGGTGATACTCTGTGGTCCATTTATCATTCCCTGCGCAACATATGCAAGCAATCCGATTACAACAAACAACCCTCTTTCGTTCTCTTTTAAAAGCTTAAATCCACGGTATAAGATCAACACTATAATAGAAGTAAAAATAACTGTTCCAACTATTCCGGATGTCACAAGTGAGTTGAGGAATACATTATGTGCATCTGCTATTGCCTCACCGACATTATTAGTATCAGTACCAAGCACCATATTAAGCGCATCCTTTACCATATTGTGTCCATATCCAAACAACAGGTGTCCTATCGAAGACGCCTTAAGTAGTGCTACTATAGTCTTCCATATTGAACCTCTGCTTGATCCCCAGTCATCATCAATATAAAGTCCACCCAACACTCCGCTGTCAATCCCCATAATATTGACAATCACCATCGTCAAAATTCCAAGTATCACAACCGCTACAACGGCTATGGTATATATCTTTGACACAAGCTGTGCATTCTTTGACATCTTAGTATATAGGAATTTAATCAATCCCAAAATCAACACTAATACTATCAATTCTTCACCGATTAATTTAAAATCAATCATACTTTCTGATATGCCCCAGAATCCAGTAGCCTTGTCTGGAAAAATCTTGTTTATAAGAGCAATCGATAGCTGCGCCGCCCAAAATATTGCCAGTTCTATGTAGAAATTCCACCATTTATCCATATGCGCAAATGAATATCCAAGCAGCACTACAAACGCAACACCTATTCCAAGATATACACTATCTGCGCAACAGCTTATAGAACCCGCAAATCCTGTAAAAAGCAGGATACCATATACTATCTTAGATATTTTTTCCCTACAGAGATAGAAAAACACCATAATTATAACTATTGTCAGACAGTTGTATGCGGCATTATAGTTACCATGTCCAAGAGTGCTAAGATATGCTCTCCTCTGGTCATCAGCTATCTCATTATACATTCCAAGTGGGTCTATATTAAATCTATTTAATATCTGTAAAATATATACCACTGTTGTCGCAAAAAGAATACTCCACACCAGTTCTACCTTCCAATGCAGATATTTTGAAATATAGTACATGGCAACAATACCTGTCACATACATAATAAGCCCTGTACACTTATTATATTCTCCAAGAAATGATTCCTTAGGATTTATCGCAAAAAACATGCCAATTCCCCATGATGCTATTAGCATAAGCATGAGAAAATCTATAATGTCATGTTTGTTTTTTTCATGATTCTTAATACAACCAATTGCGCTATACATAGAGAGCATAATCATAAGTACTGCAAACACTGCAGTTGACCATATGTATATTCCTCTCTTTGCCTGCGCAATATTGAAAAATGCATCCTGATAAAACAGACTGAATACTACTATTATAAAGCCGGTATATATCAGCGCAAATTTCTCCTTAAATACATTTTCAATTGTAATTTCTGATTTCTTTTTATTTGTCTTTTTCATAATTTCTATTTTACTCAAAAATGTTATTTGTATCAATATTAATATCCTGTATTTAAAAATGACCAGCCCATCGGGCTGGTCATAAAGTATAGAAAAAATATTATTATTTTGTCTTAACTTTTGCTGTCTTAGACCATGCAGATGCATAGTTCTTTCCGTTTACTTTCTTGTATGTACGAACCTGTACATAATATGTCTTCTTGCCAGAAAGCTTAGCAATCTTCTTTGTTAATGTCTTGTAACCCTTAACTGTTACAGTCTTAGCACCTGAAAGCTTGCTGTTTGTAGCATAACGAATCTGGTATCCTGTTACTGAAGCATTTCTTGCCCACTTAACTGTGAAACCTTTCTTGTTAGCTGTAAGCTTTGTGATTTTTCTAGCTGCTGGTACAATTCTGAAGCTCTTCTTAACTGTTCCTTTGTATCTGTTACCCTTGAATTTAATTGTTACAGTAGCAGTTCCAATCTTCTTGTTGTTCTTGTATGTTACTGTGTAATTTCCAGCTGAGATTTTCTTTCCTTTGCTGTCTTTTACAGTTACAACTGGCTTAATGGCCTTTCCTGTGTAAGTGTATGAAGTCTTTGCAAGAGTAATCTTAGATGCCTTGTAAAGCTTTGTCTTTACAACCTTGCCACATTTCTTACAAGTCTTTGTGATTGAACCATTCTTTGTAGCTGTTGCTTTAACATACTTAACTTTGTACTGATGTGTGTGTGCATTTGCATCTGTTGCATTAGGATCTGTAGCTGTAGCTGCAGCAGCATTATTTGTGTTGCTGGCTAATACATTTACCTGTACTAATGTAAGGCACATGCAGATTGCAAGACACCATGCGAGTACACGCTTTAAGCTTGCGTTTTTGATGTTTGTTGTTACTTCTGTCATTTCAAGTACTCCTTTCTTTCTGTTTCCCTTTTGTTATTGTTTGGAAACTACGCATACTAATATATACCAATTGTAGTTTCTAATCAAGTATCTTAAACAAAAATTAAGGATTTTTTATATTTATCTTGCTTTTACTTTTTTAGCAGTACTTAAACCTGTATAAACAGAAATTTTACCATCTTTTCTTACTCCGCAAATCTTAAAATAGTATGTACTTCCTTTTTTGAGTTTCTTTGCTACGAAGCTTTCTGTCTTAGATGTTCCGACCTTCTTATATGTGCCGTTTTTGTCTGTTGACTGGAAAATAACATAACTTACAAAACTCTTATTCTTCTTCCATTTAAGTGTAGCTGACTTTGAACCAGCCTTTGCTGAAAGAAGCTTCATTGAACCAAGTGTATATTTATTCTTAGTAGTCTTGATTGCGTTTGTCTTATTTGATTTTATTGTGTTGTTTCCAACTGTAACATCAAATTTATTCTTTACTATATAAATTGGATATGTAGATTTTGTAATAGTATTGCCTGTAATATTAGCTTTACCAGTCATAAGTCTGATACCATAGTTTGACTTATTTCCTGCAATATTATTATCTTTGATGTCAATATTCTTTGACTTACTTCCTGTTACATAAATTGGGCTGAAAAGCTTTCTTGTTGGATTCTTTGTAGTAATCTTATTGCCACTTACTACTGACTCTGCAAGAACAGCGTCATATTTAATTCCGTATGCCATCTTGCCCGCAACGTTGTTGTTAAGTACATTCTTGATGATACTGTTCCATGATACCTGAATACCAATTCCCTTGCCCTGGTCATTCATCGTAACACTATTGGATTCTACAGTGCCTGTTGTAGAGCTGTCTGCCACACCAATTCCGCTTGCCTTTACACCCTTGATAGTGTTTGCTGAAATATTTTTTACCTTGCTGGCATCTACATATATTCCGCCTGAAGGTCCCTTATCAATAAGGTTGTTTCTTACTTTACCCTTGATATTTGAATACTTGATGATAGCCATACCAAATGTTCCTGAGTTAGTTAATGTATTCTCATAAATATCACCGATGACTGTTGAACGATAAACTTCAATTCCAGCCTCTTTTGTATCTGTAACTGTGTTTGAATAGATATTGTTTACATATGACATAAGATGGATATAAATACCATGCTCGTTTGTCTTATTTACTACGTTGTTGTGAATGTCTCCATAAACTCTTGCGTGGGTATCTATATAAATACCTGAAAGACATCCCTTCTTCCAGCCTTTTGCTATCTCCTCTTTCCAGTCTTTACTGGCATTGTAGCATCCGCAGTTAGTAAGAGTGTTGTTGTAGATATCTCCTGTTACATAAGCTGTATCCTGATAAATCTTGCTAGTGCTTGCAGATGGACCAGAGTAAACTGCAATACCTGCATATGTGACATTTGAAATTGTGTTGTTTGAAATCTCAGAGCAGTATGTCTTTGCTTTCATCATAGAGTCTACGATTATACCATAGTCTCCTTCATTTCCATTGTGGTTACCACCAATCGTATCAAGTACATTGCCTGTGATTGCCTGACAGTATGATGCATGGTATACACCAATTCCATCACCTGTACAATTTGTAATGCTGTTAGAATCAATATTACCTGTTACAACACTTCCTGTTGTTGTATCTCCACCTTTGTCCTCTGTTGGACCGGTAAGAAGAATTCCTGTACCGCTACCATTTCTGATTACATTGCCTGTAATACTTCCGTTTACAGTACACTGTGTATAAAGCTGGATAGCAACCTCGTCAAATGTATCGATTGTATTGCCTGAGATATTTCCATTTACAACTGATGAAGTTGCAACATAGATAGCATCCCCGTTGTTTGTAAATGTATTGCCACTTATCTCACCCATTGTAGAGCTTCTAGGATAAAGTGCAATATAACAGTTGCTTATTGCATTACCTGTGATTGTTCCTGTAAGTGCATCATCAGTAATGTAAAATCCCTGTGTAGATGTCTTTACACCAGTGATGCTGTTGCCTGAGATATTACCTACTGTACATCCATTTACGCGAAGTCCATATATGGCATTATTGTTAAATGTACATCCCGAAATGTTTCCCGCTGGTGAACCACTAAGGTAAATTCCGCCATTTCCACCTGTACATGCGATATTTGTCAGATCACCAAGTGTTGAATCCACGGCATATAATCCATCCTCTGAATATCCTGACATATTAAGGTCATGGATACTAAGTCCAGATGCAGTCTTTGTGTATATTGCATGCGCATTTCCTGATGCTATAATATTTCCACCATAAATAGCAACATTTTGTGAATCAGCCTTCACATATAAAACAGTTTCCTTGGAAGCATCAGTTGCCTTAATTGTTCCACCGTTTAAGTTGATTGTAACATTGGAGTATATTGTCTGCTCTCCCACGATTTCAATTGTTGCGCCGGCCTTTAGTACAATCTCAACTGTTGCGCCATTATATGCTGCTTTAAGCGCATCTGTAAGCTGTGCTGCTGTCTCCACATTCTCAATCTTAGTTACATTACCCGCAGTATAGGCATTTGTGCTGTCCACTGTCTTAACCGTCTTAAGTGGTGCTGCCTGTACTGACATAGTTCCCCCTGCCAATGCTGTAGCAAGGATTAACATTGCCATTGCTTTTTTGTTCATATTCTTCCTCCTATTTAGAACTACCTGTTAAAAATTTTGCCTTCTTATTAACTAACTCGACTATTGCATATTCAATCAGTAATAGTTCAAAAAATATAACAAAACTCTCAACATAAAAATGCAGACCAATATAATTTGGCATACCAGCCATAGCTGTCCAGCCTTTAACAAGTAAAGTTCTAAAACCAAGAGTCGTATGGGTTGCCATGATAATCAGCGAATTGTTTCCTCCCCAGCCAAGCAGTGGATATGAGAAAAATCTCTCGAAATATTCCAATACCAGAATCGCACCAAATGACCCTAGTGTAGCGCAGGCAAACCAAAGCATTGGTACTGCACCAAACTTCATATTGTTAAAATCTACTGTGCCTCTTATATTTTGAAGCATTATTATATTTAATATCGTCGCAGCCACTCCTATAGCCAGACGGATATTACTATTTTTAACAAGGCAAAGTGCCTTATATCCTCCATATCCAAGTATCATAAAGAAAAATCCTGTTATGCCCTTGGATATAGCAAGTAACGGATAGCTTACATACATATATGCATCTTCTGAAAGTCTTCCCTTTAAAACCGGAAAGCTTCTGCTAAGAAGAAGTGCAATTGCAATTGAAATAACTGCAACTATAAGCTTTCTCATCCATCCTTTTTTTCTTAGTAAAAGTACAAACAATACTTCACCAATAAAAAGTGCAGGCAGAAACCACAATGCGCTGATTCCGCGGCATGATATTGCCTGATAAATAGTGTCCCAAACAAGCTTTTTGTATTTAGGCATTAATATACATTTCATTCTGAGAAAAAATGCCTGATAAAGAATCGCAATTATACTGAACCAGAAATATGGTATCATAAGTCCTCTCGCTTTTTTCTTTATGAATGGAACAACCTGCACATTTTCAAAATTACCTTTATATGCGATAAGCCAGCCTGAAATTATGAAAAAAATAGCCAGCTTAAATGTCCTTGACCATGTATCTATTGCGTTGTTGCCTATCGTGGAAATGTGCCCAAACATTACCAGATAAAGACCAAGTCCCTTGGCTGCGTCAAGATATCTAACTCTCCCATTTGTTTTTTGTTCTTTCATAAACTTTGTAACTCCTTGTCCTAGATGTTCCCCTAATATACCCCAATACTATCAGAAATACATTCCAGTGAATATATGTAACTGATGCTGCTGAGATTCCATATATTGCCATGACTATTACTCCTGTAAGTATACCGAAGTCGCGCATCTTAAGGGCATACCATACGGTCATGCACCATAGCACAATTGCTATGATTGTTGCAATGATTCCCATGGATATATACAGGCGAAGGTAAATGCTGTCAAGCCATATCATCTGCTGTCCTGTCTGTTCCGCCTGAATATTTGAGACCATCTGTATCCTCTGTCCCCACCATGTGTGAGGATATTGATCCAGAAAGAATTTTCCATAGCTTACTCTTAGATTCAGAAATCTATCGAGTAACTGGCTTATCCTATTCTCTGGATCGTACTTATAACTTATTATAAATGTAAAGAATGCGCAAAATGGATACAATCCGATTAATAGCAGTCTGATTATATCCAGATCAATTATCTTTTTGCCAAATAACTTAAAAAACAGTGTAATCACCAGCGCAAGACCTATTAAAAGTACTGACGTCTTGGAATTTGGATATACCCATACAAAAGCACCTATTGCTGCACATCCAAGATAATCGAACCATCTCCATTTTTTAAACCTGAGTGCTATCCAGATTAAAACAATTACAAGACAATAGCCTCCAAGAACATTAGGCGATGCAGTTCCCATCATATACCTCGGTGTTCCATCAGCTCTGTTAAAAATATGTACTGTGCCTATTCCAAGCATTTCCATCAGCTTATAAATTGCAAGCATGGCAACATGCGTCCAAAGCGACAGATGAAGTGCCTGCCTCCAGTTCGTATCCCTTGCAGAGACTGCAATTATAAATGACTGGCATAAGTAACGATTTCCACTGTTCTTATACGATATATATAATAACACAGACAAAAGTACTATTGCAATCATTTCACCAATAGAATAATCCTGCAAAAATATTATATTAAGTGCAGCTACTATGACGCACCCCCAGCCGATTCTGACTAGAAGATGACGCAGTACATCAATATCCTGATAGACATTTGCATTGGTCATCATCATAGACACTGTGTACACAAGAAGAACTGCCATAAATACAAAAGCAGAGAGGAGTTTTCTGTCTTCTATTTTAAGCATAAAAATATTCTTTTTTTGTAAAAAACCCATCGCTACCTCTCTTTAGAATTATTATATCAGTTCGTGTTTTACTAATTCGTCATATATTCTCTCGGCGTTTTTGCCATCTGAGAATTGGTTTATCTGTGCGTAATTTGCTTCCTGTTCCTTAGTTCTTGCTTTAGACATGATGATATGTCCATCCTCTGTTACATCATTCATAATCTTGTCAAAATCATCTAATGAAAATGCTCTGTGTCCTATGTATTCCTCATCAGTTGGAATGAGCTGTCCACATGCAAGTTCGTACTCTGCGAGATCTTCCTGGTAATAAATTACACCTGAACCCTGATAAAAACTATTATAAGCAACCGAAGAATAATCTGTTACCATAAGCTTTGTGATTGCTAAGACATCGCTTACCGGCTTATGCCACATGCGGTCCTTTAAATCTGTAGTCTCAAGAAGATACTGGATTCTTGGATGAGCTACTATAAGAATCTTATCCTCCGTCACGTATTTCTTTGCTATGTTATACAGATCAATAATTGCTTTGTAGTATCTCGAATTCTGGAAATCATCAAGTGTCTCTTCGTATGGCTTGAATGTAAGCATGATAGTAACATAGTCTTCTGAACTCTGTTCAATATGCTTATATTCAATAGTTGAGAAAATTGGAAGTCCTGTTATAAGTATTCTATTTTCAGTCATCTTAAGCATTTCTGCCACGATATCCTGTTCTTTTTCACTGCCAACAAATATATAATCCGGATGAGCTTCTCTGTTCACAACAAAAGCAGATGCTTTCTCGTGTCTCTTCATAAATGTAACACCATGCTGTAAGAATATAAATTTATACTCTACCATCTTTAGTCTCAGATACCGGTTTGCACTTCTTAGTATATTAAGGTGCGATGCTGCTTCTGTAGATATAATTGCATTGGCACGATATAGCAGCCAGTAATACTTAGGTGAGTACTTTGCGATGACATTCGCTGTGTCTTTTATTCTCTGATAGTCCTCGCTTGCAGGATCAATTATAAAATAATTGTCTGAAGTCTTTTCCTTCAAGGTAAGCTCAAATACATTAAATGCGCCCTCCTCTGCCTTTGCGGTTTCTTTTTCAAAATAAAGATTTACTTTTTTCTTACTGTGTTTAATCATAAAGTGTCCAAGATGATATAAAAATCCTGAGACCGGCTTGCTCTCCCAGAACTTGTATGTGCCGGTAAGCTCGTATGGATCGATAAATCGTTTTACAAGCGTGAGGACACCTCTGTTATTTCTTCTTAGAATAAGTACGATATTCTTATCCTTGAAAAATATCCTATCAAGTGGTGCGAAGTAATCTTTTGCCATTGGTACACGGAATCTCTTCTTTGCAATTCCGAATCCCATCTGGATTCCCATTGTCTTAAATCTCACCTGCAAGATATTATTTATATCAGGGTCCTCCAATATGTTCTCCATAGGTATGAACACTGACTTGTGATATTTGGGTTTAAATTTTGAAAAGAGTCCAAGCTTTTCGCCGAGTATTTGTGGAATATTGCAGCTTACCTGGGCAATATCAGAAAGTCCGATTGCCACATCCTCATATTCTATCTGTGGGTACATTGAACAGATGTTGGCAAAAAGCTTAACCTTCAATCCTTTCTTTGTCATCTTGACTTTAGTTACATGGTGCTGCATCTTTATGAGCTTCTTAAGGATAAATTCAGGACGTCCCTTTGAGTACCTTACAACGCCATTTTTTGTATATACCAGCAGATAAATATTGCCCTCCTCGTCTAACGGCTCCCATATAAAGATTTTGTTCCATTCCTTAGAATTGTAGCTGACTACTCTCGAATTATAATCAGAATCGATATCCATTATATTGATATCAACCTCAAAAAAGTCTTTCTCATTCGGTTTTTTCTTCTGGTTGTCGATGGTAAGAATAGTTCCATCAAATTTTACTTTTAATTTACTCATTAATATTCCTCTTTAATATATTCGCAGATTCTTTTGCTATTTTGATCATCTACATACTTATAGTAATAGCTGTGACGCTTCTTCAATTTTTCAGAAAGCTTAAAGCCATTTCTAGCATGCATAGTAATTGTATCACAAAGTTCATCAATATCTAGTACATTTTTTCCAAATAATTCCGTTTCAAAATCCATGTAGCTTCCATGTATGTCAAGATACTCTTCTCTGTCAAACTGAAAAAATACAACAGGCTTCTTCTGATAGAATACATCCCATGCCACTGATGAATAATCCGTCACCAGTAGTTTGCACCTCATCATAAGTTCATTAAGCGGTGTCTCACCGAATGTCATTAGTTTTATTCTATCGCCATGTATATTGAAATTACTTATATAATCACGGAATTTGGTGTGGAGATAGAAGTTAAGATACAAATCCTCTTCTTCAAGCATCTTTTCAAGCTTTGGTGACTGCAAAAGCCTTGTATAATGCTTATAATAGTCGCTCTCCATAAATATCTCATCCGTGGCATCATCCAGCCAGCTTCTCCAGGTCGGCATGATGAGGATTTCCCTGCTATTTTGTGACTTATCCTCTAATACATCCCATCTGGCAAATCCAGTAATTGGGGCCTCTTTTGCTGTATATCCAAAATTATCAACTATTATCTTCTGCTCATACTCACTTGTGGTAATAAAGGCTTCACATCTGCCTCCCCCCTGCCTGCCATAGAAGAAATCTACTTTCTTCATTGCTGTCACGCCATGCTGCAAAAATACAAGCTTCGCGCGCTTGACAAAGTGGAAAAGTATACTGCCCTTCCTTCTTTGAGGATAGATATGCTGTCTTGCATCTGTGCTGACAAGCAAATCAGCAGCTAGTGCATATGCCATATGCTTTGTACTCATAAAATCTATTATATTGTCCGAGTACTTTTCGATTTTGACACGATCCGGCGCATTCCTGTCTATGACATAATATATGTTATAGCCAAGTTCCTTTTCCATATTATTGTCCATACAGTATTTAAAGAAATAATAGCCATTGTCCTGAGCCATCGCACATGCTTTCTCAAACACAAGCATTATCTTTTTCTTTTTTAAAAGTGGATATGTGAAGACAAATCTGGCCAGCCCCAGTCTTTCCTTAAATCTAAATTTAATTCCATCATAATCACCTTTTACCCTGTACTGTATAGATATCTCTCTCGAGGATGATACATAAGGAAAAAGTATCATTCCATCGTCATATACATAAGAATTTTCACCAAATAATTTGCAGTAGTAAAAATAGAAAAACAGACTCCTATTCACAAGCTTAATATACTGACCGCTTTCAAGTCTGGCTGCTATATCCCAATAATTTGGCTTAAGCTTAATCGTTGAAAAATCAATTATTGACTTATATTTGCCCGAGTCACCATTAGCAGTACATTCAAACTCATAGAATTCTTCATCTGATTCTTTCTTAGTCCTGTAATACAAAATCAGTTTATCCAATTTATATCCAGCTGGAATACTAAATTTTAAAGAAAGCTTCTGTCGGTTAAGTCTTGCTTTAATTATTTTCCCTTCAATATTCTCATCTAATATCAATTTAAAAATTCTCCAATCACATCTAATATTCTCGCACAGTTATTATTATCTGTATAAGCAAAATAATAGTCTTTTCTGTCCCTTGCAGCTTTAGATAATTCAAAGCCCGTACGTATCTGGTCTTCTATTTTATTAACCAGAACCTCCACGCCTTCATCTGTCACCCGTTCCCCGAACAGTTCTTTCTCGAAATCAATATAGCTGCCATGCTCTGTTAAATATTGCTCCACGTCAAACTGATAAAAAATCACTGGATGATCTATATAATAGGCATCCCATGCCACGGATGAATAATCTGTTATGAGAAGCCCGGATGACATAATAAGCTCATTTAAAGGAACGCTTCCAAACGGAATCAGCTTTATTTGGTCTGATGCCAGCTTAAAATCACTTAGATATTCTTTGAACTTTGTGTGAAGATAAAAATTTAAAACCACATCGTGCTTCTCAAGTACCTGTGCCAGTTTGTCTGACGAAAGCAATTCTGTATACGTTTTATAAAATGTACTTTTAATAAATGTATCTGTATCGACATCCTCGAGCCACTTTCTCCAGGTCGGACATACAAGTATTTCTCGTCTGTCTGATGATTTGTCCTTTAATACATCCCATCTTGCAAATCCGGTAACTGGTATCTCCTTCGTACAGTAACCAAAGTTTTCTTCCACTATCTTTTTTTCAAAATCCGAAGTAACGATAAATCTATTGCATGTCCCATACGACTTTTTGCCATATAAGAAGTCAACTCTTTTGAATGCTGTCACTCCATGCTGCAGGAAAACGAGTGGTTTTCTTCTTATGAATGCCTGCAGAAATCCCCCGTAGAACTGTGTCGGATAAGCATGTCCCTTGCTGTCTGTACTAACTAACAGCTTTGCATTGAGCACCCGGTTCAAATACCTAAAGCTCATAAAATCCAAAACATGGTCTCCATATTCTGCCACATTTAAATAGTCCTTTGCCCGTTTGTCTATGCTGTAATATATCTTACAATTATATCTTGATTCAACTTTATTCTCCATGCAGTACTTAAATAGATAGTATCCATTGTCCTGCGCTGTAGCTGAGAATTTCTCATATATAATTATTATTGGTTTTCTCTTTAAAAAAGGGCCCATTAAAATGGAAGTTACAAGCGCAGCCCTCTCTTTCATCTTGAATCCAAATCCCTCATACTTTCCAGCCTGTCTATAATGCAGTGCCACACTCTTATCCACATTTATAGCTGTGCATACAATATGTTTGGCATCTGGTCTATAATAATCATTATAAAACAAAAGGCAGCTAGCTAATTTTGATATTTTTCCGTCATATACAAATCTTATGCCATCTGCCTTTATGTTCCATTCTTGTTGTTTCCAATTTATCATGTCCAGATGTATCTTCGCAGATATCTCTCTTCCATTCTGCTTAAATTCCATCTTATATTCATACTTATCATCATTACTTACGTATTCAAGGCAAATCTGGTCTATTATATGTTCATCGTCCAGCCTTGCTTTGAATTGAAATATTTCATTTCTAATATAGTACGAACCAATCCTTGCAATAGTCATATCTATTCCTTTTCAAAACCACTCTTTTCAGAAAGTAGTTTTTCCCATGCTTCAATTATCTGACATTTTATATTTTCAAAATTATCAGCTGTTACTCCATCATCATTGAGACAAATCATACGATATCGTCCATTCGCAATAGCATCTATACATTCCTTCTCCTCAAGTCCTATGAGAAAGAATCTGCCCATCTTAGGTGTCTGTGGTATGAAATTACCTGTGACATATTGCCAGTATCTCATAACATACTGGTTTACATCAAACACTCCTCTGAATCTGTTATGACAGATTGTATCTAATATCTCTGGTTCTGCATTCCACACAGCCTCATATGTACTCTTCAAAAACGGACTTGGAAGATGAAGATACTTAAAAGAAGCAAACTTCTTATATGGACTCATTAGAAAATTTCTAATCACATCAGGTCCATACTTTGGGGAAAACCATAGTTTTTTATATTTTCTTATGACCTCTTTTTTTTCAAAATGCATGTTGATAAATGCTATATCATTTATAAGCATGTGCGAAAAAGGATCTCTGTAATCACACTGCATTACCGCACTCTCAAGCGCACTGTCCTTGGGCAGTCCATTCTCAAAAAAATCTTCTGGTTTTACTGGTTTAGTAAGAAACATATCATCGTTAAAGTATACAAACTGTTCACTCAGCCCTTTTATTCTGTGAAAGTTCAGTTCAAGGGGATTTGGGCTGAAACAAGGCAGATACTCCTGTGGCATGTAATCCTTATGATTGACAATACAAAGCTTTGGATTGCTAAGATCAAGCCATTCTGGAACATGTCCCCATGTCACAAAATAAATCTTATTAACCCATGGCGCAAATTTCTCAACACCTCTGAACCAGTATCTAAGATTCTCCCAGTCCCTGTATCTGTTTACATTGCTGTCAGTACCAGCTTCCGGACTGTAAAGAGCCTTCTCTTCCTGCCATTTTTTGTCATTGCCATCAACCCAGGCAATAACAAAATCTATTTTATTTTCATCGTATGAGTTATTATTACTTTTCATAAATCTTCTTCAGGCTTTCTGCCTCTCCTACAATGTCAAAATGTTTATTTCTCATCTTCGAATATACTATCTCGTCATCGAATTTCTTTCTTTCATCTCCAGGTTGTCCAACATACTCCTCTAAGAGTTTCTGCATTTTCTCAACCCATTTATGTGTTGGCGAATCAAGACTTAGTGTAGCTACATTATCCATAACAAAAGTCTCTGGTGTTATCACGTCTGAGCACAGACACGGCAGACCATTCGCCTGCGCTTCTATAAGTGTAAAAGGCAGCCCCTCGAATAATGATGGAAACAAAAACAAATCCATCGCTGACAGAAATTCAGGCACATTTGATACCTTACCAATAAAAAATACTCTGTCTTTTATACCAAGGTCTATTGCAAGTTCTTCCATCTCACTTCTCAAATGTCCATCACCGATCAGACATAATACCGCATTGGGCTGCACCTTTACAAACCTGGCGAATAACTTAATAATAAACTTGTGGTTCTTCTGTTCTTCAAAACGTCCGCTATGCCCTATGACATACTTTCCATCCCAGCCATAAGCCTGTCTGATTTTTCTTCTGCTTTTCTCATTCAGAAGATACTTTTTGACATTGATGGCATTATTTATCACTATAGCATCACCACATTGCATAGGCCTTTTACCAAAGAGCCATTCTCCCGCCTCATATCCGCATGCCAGCTTAATGTTCGAATATCTCTTCATTCTTATTCTGTTGCATCTATCCATCACATTGCGCAAAAAACCTATGGTCTTTGTATTGTGTGAATGTGCAATAATCTTTGGTACACCCTCACTGTAGGCAATCTTGAGTGGAACTATATTTGCAGCAGACAACATATTTACATGAACCGCGTCATAGTTGCCTTCTCTGATAATTTTCCTGAGTTGTTTACAGTATTTAACATAATGCTTTTTTATGTTTGGAATCTCAAATACCTGACCACCGAGCTTTATTATCTCTTTCTTGTATGCAATTTCTCCATACATGCAAACAAAATCAAACTGTACTGATTCCTTTGCAAGTACCCTGTAATAATTCATGACAAAGGATTCTACTCCACCGGAATTATTACTCATTCCTATCTGTAATACACGGATTTTTTTCATATTATTTCTTCCATTTCATTATGGTTTTTCCACCGATTTTCTGCATATCCCAGTCAAACGCTTTCCTCATATCGTCTATTTCGTTAATCTCAATCACTTCACTAACAAGAGTCTTCAAATATCCTACAAGGTCGCTATTCTTGCTGAACAATTCTACTGTCTTCTCAAAATCTTTGCGGCCGCTGCGGCTTGTCCCAAAAAGTCTTAACCCCTTTTCAAGAACCATTCTTGTGTTTATTGGAACCGGATTCTCTGACACTCCGAGCAATGATACAGTTCCCTCTGGATTAATATGGTCTATAATCTGAGCTAATGCAACTGTAGTACCATTTCCACCCACACACTCAAACACATGGTCAACCATGAGGTCTTCTGGGATATTTTTAACTCTATAAGTCTCATCTGCAAATGAAAAATCTGACAGCTTCTGTTCGGTCACACCAAATATAATAAGCTTTGTCTTAGGAAACATATACTTAAACAGAACCGCTGTGATGTATCCAAGATTTCCATCTCCCCAGATACCTACTGTATCTCTTCTCTGGTGTGCTATCTTGTCAAAACGGCTTATAGCATGAACACTTACGCTTACAAGCTCTGTAAATGCTGCTACATAGTTGTCTATATTGTCAGGCAGTTCCACTACCCTGTCTGGATCTAATGCTACATATTCCTGCATAAATCCATCAAATCCACTTGCTCTGAACTTACTGCTTCTAAGATAATTTTCAGCAATTACGTCATCTTTTTCTACTGGTGTATTCGGAATCATTACAACCCTTGTACCAGTCTTAAACTGACCTGTTGGATCGTTTACGACCTCACCAATTCCTTCATGTATAAGAGCCATCGGAAGTTTCTTCGCAAGAACTTCCTCTGGTCTTGCCCCCTGATAATATCTCTGATCCGCATGACAGATTGATAAATATGTAGGTCTTACTATAATTTGATTAGAATTAATATTTATGTCAGAAAACTCAACCTCAATTCTACGGGGTGCTACCAATCTATATACTGCATTTAACATTTATTTACCCTCTCCCTTTAATAAAGCCTCTGCAACTCTTAAATCATAAGGATATGTTATCTTTATGTTGAACACTTCGCCCTCTACCAGCTGGACAGGCTCACCTTTAGTAACAAATATCTTTGCTGCATCTGTGAGAATATCTTTCTCCTCATCTGTAAGACTGTAATAGAGTGCCTTTAACTTAGCAGCCTTAAATGATTGTGGTGTCTGTCCCTGATACATCTTTGAACGGTCTGGTATCTGTGATATCACCTTATTGTCCAGGCTTTCTACTATTGTATCTGTAGCAGAAACTACTGTATCACATGCACCAAACTTTAATGCTGCACTTACATTCTCTTCCAATATACGGTGAGTAACAAATGGTCTTACTGAATCATGTGTAACAATGATAGTATCGTCATCAAGATTTCCCTCACCTTCAATGAATTTGATAGAATTCATTATTGTCTCATTACGGGTCTCACCGCCTTGGATTACAACCAGTTTGTCTGTGTCTCCGATATATTTCTTCACAAGACTCTTTGTCTGCGCAATCCATGGTTCAGGACAAAGCACTATTACTTTGTCAAAATCAGGAAATAGCATAAATTTCTCTATCGTATGAATTATAATTGGTTTCTGCCCGATAGTTAAAAACTGCTTTGGTTTATCATTTCCCATACGTCTTCCGACGCCACCTGCTAAAATTACTCCGTATACCATATCTGCCTCCATGTTTGCATTAATATTCAAATTGGGACTAACACTGAGATTAACATTAATGCCTGCTTTCTAATTGTTAATTGTTAATTGTTTTATTTATTCTTAGACTTGTTAGTCTTTGATTTACCTGATTTACTTTTATCAGATTTGCTATTCTTTTCCTTATCTGATTTAGACTTAGTATCTTTTTTGCTATACATCTTTGTATTTTTATCAATTTTCTTGGTTGTTCCATATGGATTGTAAATCTTTACTCCGTTTAATACATTTATAGCACGGATTCTCACATAATATGTTCCATTTTTCTTAAGGTTCTTAATTGTGACATTGTCACGATTCTTTCCTGCTACTACAGTCTTTACTCCCTTAGAAAAATCACTCTTTCTTGAGTACTGGATTTCATACTTATTTGCAAGATTATATTTGTTCCATGTGATTGTACAATTATAACCTTTATTACGCTTCTCTAACTTCTTGGCAACAACCCTCTTATATGCGAATGAATAACTCTTTTTTCCATTGATATTCATTGGTGTCTTAACAGTAGATCTGAACTTATTGTCCATTATCTCCCCCTTAACACCTGACTGTGTAACAATACCCTTATTTACCTTTGCAATCGTATTTCCTGATGCATTAAACTTTCCACTCTTTATCCAGATTGCTGTAGATGTCTTATTTCCGCTTAAGGAATTGTTAGATACAGTAGTTGTAAAACCATTTTGTTTTGTATCTATGATAAATATATTACTGTAAGCTTCTTTTACTACGTTGCCATCTATCACTATATCATTCTGAGTAGCGCATATATTGATTGGTGATTTAACACTTGTAAATGTATTGGCTGATATACCACCATTTACTGTACTATTGCTTAGTACATATATTGCATTTTTCTGGCTGTCCCTAAATGTATTGGCATTTATGCTTCCACATATAGAACTAGATGAAACTTTCAATCCATAACACGCGTCTGTCGAAATATCATTCTGTGATACAGAGCCTGCTGCTGAACAGTTATATACTACAATACCTGCTTCATTTTGAATGTTCTTTATAGTATTAAGTGTTACTTCACCGAGTGTACATCGTGTGCTTGCCTTAATAGCAGATTCAACGCATCCGCTTATACTATTCTGTGACACCTGGCTTGCTATACAATCTGTAAAAAGGCTTATACCATTAGAATTACAATTTGAAATGGCATTGCCATTTACAGCTGCCGATGATGCTGCTCTAAGATACACTCCGTTTCTAGGGAAAAGGGAAATATTATTGCCTGATACATTTGTATCTGTGCTTTCATACGCAAGGTGAACTCCATCGTACTCATTTCCAGATATGTCACCTCCAGATATTCCAAATGACTTTATGGTGTTGCCTGTTATAGCACAGTTCTTTGCATCAAGAAATCTTATACCATATCCTGCTGTAGTAACATTATTATTTGATACATTTACACCTGTGACAAAATAATCACCAGCTGCAATCGGCTGACCATCCTTGCCCAAAATTGGTGCATCCAGCTTTAAGCCCATAACTTTTATTCCAACAATTTCACTGCAGTTATCAGAATAAACTACATTAATTGTATTTCCACTTATGACAGTATTTACATTATTCTCTACGACCTGAGGACATGCCACACCATCAAATATTGTAGTGTACAAATCATTTGATTTATCGTTGAATGCCTGAAAAATTATTCCTGCTGCACAATTTGTAAATACATTGTCCTTAATCTCACAATTCTTGTATCCCAGACAGATAACAGCCTCTTCATATATATTGTTAAATGTATTATTGTTAATCTTTATTCCATCATGGAATTCTCCAAGAAGCATACTATGTGTACCAATTCCTCTTGGCACATTATCAAAAGTACATCCTGTAATCTCCACATTTTTAAGGATTGTTCCATCAAGATAATATGACTTGAATGTTGTTGTAGAACATGGAGTATCAAGCTGTAAAGCCTCCATCTTCTTTCCATTCTCATATGCACCAATAAAGTCCTTAAAAGTACATCCTCTTACATAAAAGCCGTCAATAGCCGCTACCTCTACCTGATGTAAGCCTGCCCCACCTGTTATGGTAACACCCTCAAGTGTGACATTTCTTGCGTGGGCAAACCTGAACAAAACAGCTGTGTTAAGCTGAGAACCTATCCAGATTCCGCCTTTAATTGTTATATTTTCAAAACCATCATATCCACGGCATTTATCACTGTTGTTATAATTGCTCTGACCTTTGTAACTTCCATTAGTTCCACAAAGAATCATGTTCTGAGTATAAGATGCATCGTTAGAATAAGTAAGTGTGACACCTTCTGTTAAATCCAGGGTTGTATTACTGTATATATGCAGACAGCCCGTCAAATTATAATTTCCAGATTTGACTTTTACTGTAATCTTATTATCCGATGTAGCATTATCTCTTGCATACAGCAGTGCGCTGTTCAAATCTCCTGTGATATCTACTTGTCCCGCTCCATCTACATACACCGTATTGTTATCTACCGTATATGCAAATGCATCATATTTGCTTATACATAAAAATACCAAAGCCATCACGATTGTGGCCAAAAATTTTTTCATTTTATTTCTCCTTTAATGCTTTACAAAGTAAATCCGCAATTCTGACGGAAGCTTTTCCATCTAAATCATCAAAAAATTTATTTCTGAATGCTGGAATCTTTTCTTGTGCAAAGTCCTTATCTTTAATTGCCTTCTGTAATTCGTCCTGATTGTAGAAGAATTTGCCAGGAATAAATGTCTCAAAATTGAAATAAAAATCTCTATCTTTAATATATTCCTGCAAATCAAATGTATAAAACAACATTGGTATATCAAGCAATGATGCTTCAAATACAAGTGACGAATAATCTGTAATAATTATATCTGTAATAAAAAGCAGGTCATTTAGTTCTGATTCAGCAGATAAATCAAGGACTCTGTCCTTATATTTATCCGGAACAGGATGCTTTTCGAGTACAAATGGATGATGCTTAATTATAAGGACATAATCATCCGGAACACTCTCCATAAATTTACCAACATCAAACTGTTCAAATGGATAGTATGCTTTTATTCTTGTCTTTCCTCTGAAAGTAGGTGCAAAAAGAATAACCTTATTTCCTTTCAGAACTGGATATTCATTGTACAGACGTTCAATTGTTTTTTTCTTATATTCTTCATCAAAGAAGACATCCGTCCTTGCAATTCCACATGGAACTACATGGTCTGTTGGTATACCAAAACCTTCTGCATACCAGATTCTTACACTTTCTGAACTTACTGTAGCATAGTCGTAATTTCTGTGTGTAGGACTCGTCTGAGTCGTACCGCCACTCTTGCCAAGTCTTGTGTAGCCAAATGTCTTAAATGCACCACACGCATGCCATAACTGAACCACTTTTGTCTGTGGTCTTAAATTGATTCTGTAAATAAAAAATGTGTATTCATCAATTGCAATAACTTTACATACAGCACACATATTTGCGATATGAATAAGATCCATAAGGTTCATATCCTTGAACTCTTTGCAACACAAAAACATTTTGATTTTGACGCCATCTCTATCCTTGAGCTGATTATATACATATTCCATATTTCCAGATAATTCATCGCGTCTTACTGACATAAATCCAATAGTATTAGTGTCAATCCTTCTTATCTTAGCTAGGAAATACAACACCCTTAACAGCACAGTCTTCATACCGATAAAACTGATTCTGTGCCGGCTGAAGCTCTTAAGACATGAGTTCACATGTCTGAAAAGTCTGTGGATAACTGTTGGTCCTTCAAGCGCATATGTGGATTTATATGGTAATAATCTAAGTTCAGCCAGAATTCCGTCTAAAAGAAATAGCGGCGACAGACATAGGGCTATAACAAACATAAGCCATGTATATAACTTTATAATCGGATTTGCCTCCGACAGTCGTCTGGGAACTTTAATATCATTCCTCTGTATTCTTAAATAATTACCACATACATCCACCTCGAACAGCGGATTTACAATCTCATATACCTCTGGAGTGAGATCTATATCAATCTTCTCTTCATAGTAATCTTCAAAAAGGACATTTAAATACATATGAATTTCATTTTTACTGCCCCATTTTTTGTAAAAAATATATCCCAGGTGATAGGTATATGATCCCGAAAAATAGCAGACATTATCAATCACCTCTGACTTTTTGATTACAAGTGGCATTCGCCTGTCATCACCTGTAACCTGATCAAAAAAGTGCAGAATCACTTTCGGATGTGCTACCTCACTGTCTACTCTGGTATTTCCCTCAAAAGCGATTGTAAGCTTTTGTCTTTTAATTCTAAGTTTTGTAATTTTAATACTATATTCCATATCTATCTCTCTTTAAGGCAACTTTCTATCAAATCCACCACACGCTGCGTTGCCTTTCCATCTGTGTAAGTAAAATTTTTGTCTATAAAACTTTCTAACCGATTATCTATACCAGCATTGTCCGTCTTACTTCTCAAAGCATCCATAAGCCCGCCAAATGTATGACATATATCTCCCGGCACTGTCTCTTCATAACTCTCATAGAAATCACGCTCTTTTACATATTCCTCTTCATCAAACGCGTAAAAGAGCATTGGTCTTCTGAGTAAAGAAAACTCATATATAACCGAAGAATAATCGGTTATCAAAATATCTGTCACGAAAAGCAAATCATTAACCTCTCTGTAATCAGATGCATCAAATATATAATCCTCGTACTCTTTCGGTATGCTTATCTTTTCTTTAACAAAAGGATGCATCTTCACTATAAGATACGAATCTGTATCCCTGCACATCTTACCAAATTGCATTAAATCAACCTGTTCAAACGGAAAATGTGCATCAAGCGCACTCTCGCCTCTAAATGTCGGTGCATAGAGAATAACTCTTGAAGCTTTCTGCATTCGTGGATATTCTTCATATATTTCCCTGCGAATCCTATTCATATAGTCTCTGTCAAAGAAGACATCAGTTCTGGGAATTCCTACAGTGTAGAATTTATCAAAAGCTATTCCATACGCTTCCTGCTGATGAAAAGCGGATAACCTCGAACTGACTGGCACATGTGTATAACATTTGTGAACCTTACTGTTAATAGGCGGTGCACCCTTCTTGTCAGTGCGTTCAAGTCCCACTGTCTTAAACGCTCCACACGCATGCCATACCTGAAAAATGGATACCTTTTTGCTATATCTTACCTTGTTAATCTCTGGATAATAATCATCTACTATTATCACATCAGATGTGGCAAGATTGTAAATAAATTTAATCATCTTAGCTGGTTTGTATCTCATACCAATATTTGCTTTGAAATCCAGCACAATATTGTACTTTTTATTCCAGCCCCTTTTTTGCATCTCTTTGTATATGAATTCTTCATTACCACCAATCTTTGCTCTTGACCCCGAAGTTATGAAAATTTTGCTGCCGCTTTTGGGAATCATATGGTTGAAAATCTGAAATGCAGCATTAAATCCCTGCTCAATAATTCTCTTTTTCAAACTTCGTGTACCTGGTGAAGGAAGCTTTGTCTGGACACTCAAATAAATCTCACCAGTGTCGGTCTGTCTAATGCTGCATCTGATATATTCATCATCACTCTTTGAAATATCAATAGACGCATCCAGCTGACACCTGGCTGTCTCGCCCAATAATCCTCTGCCTTCCTTTCTCATGAGGTAATATTTTCCACTTGAAAGAGGCATCTGCTTATTCATTGATTCGACATTGAGAATCATTTCATAACTGCCATCTTTTATCTCACAAAAAGTAGGATTGTATGTTTCATAATTTTGTTTATCAAGGAGAATAAACCCACATTCATCAGATGCATCAAGTATTCCCCTGATCGAAAATACTGCTCGCTTAGCTCTAACTGATGTAATCATTATTTCTCCTCTTTAAGAAGACCGCATGCACTTAGAATTCTGTCTATCGATTTGCCGTCGCATGCTCCCATATATGTGTTAAAACACTCTACAAGTGCCTCCTGATCAACCTGCCACTTGCCATTATTCATACAGTCATAAAGCTCCTTCGTACTCTTTATCACAGGTGCTGGAAGACTCTCATAATCGAGATAAAATCCTCTCTCCCGCTTGTACTCTTCAAGTCTCGGAGCATACAGTACAAATGGCTTTCTGTATATCATGTAATCAAATATAATTGATGAATAATCCGTTATCAGTAAATCTGCAACTGCAAATAATTCTTCCGAAGACATGCAGCAATTATACTGTGGATATTTAGCCTGCATATGAGGATGCAGCTTTACAACTACATACCATTCATCTTCAAGTTTCTTGAACACATCCAGAATACCTGACTCAAGTCCGGTATCATAGGGTTTTGAAGCATTCCCCTCGAAAGAAGGTGCATATATGCATATCCGCTTTCCCTTTGCCTCTGGATATTGCTTATAAAATCTGTTGATATTCTTCTGATTCCATTTATTGTTGTAGTATTTGTCAGTTCTTGCAATACCAAGAGCCTTGACCTTATCCTCTGAAATATGCCATGCGTTCGCCCACACCTTCTCACATATAGGTGCACTGGTCGTAACCAGGTCATAGTTCTTTGTCGGATTCGCCTTGCCCTCTCCCTTTAAATCATCAGCTGCATCATATCCCATCTTTTTGAGCATACCACCTGCATGCCAAAGCTGAATCACCTTTGTATCTTTTCTTTTTTTACATGAAGCAACCGGAAGAAAATAATCTGATATAAATACATATTCAGCAGTAGCATATTCCTTCATAAAATTAATTACATGTCTGCCAACTGCCACATTATTCATATTATTATAATTTGCACATAAATCCATCGGATCGTATCCCATGGATTTAAGTCTGTTGTACAAATCCCTCATGCTCGCATTAACCGAGTCACAATGCCCGTCTGCAAAGATAATCTTTCCCTTTTTTACCTTCGCAATTCTCTGGCGCTGATACACTCGCGGGAGAAGAATCTGCTGCAATATTTTCTTTAACCGTTGCTTTGTCCTAAATGGTATATGCATTTCAAACAACCTCATCGACAGAGTCTTACTCTATCATCTTTTCATATATTGGAGCAACCTCATTAATGTCGCCATATGCTATCATCTTTCCGTGATCAAGAATAATAGCTTTATTACACAATCTCTTAACCTGTTCAAGTGAATGTGATACAAAAAGTACTGTAACACCATCATCAAACATATTTGTCACTCGCTTCTCACTCTTCTTCTTGAACTTGGCATCTCCTACAGAAAGAACCTCATCAAGAATGAGAATATCCGGCTGTACCGCTGTACATATCGCAAAGCCAAGTCTTGACTTCATACCTGAAGAATAATTCTTAAGTGGAACATCTACGAACTTCTGAAGTTCCGCAAACTCAATTATCTCGTCAAATTTTTCTTCTATGAATTCTCTGCTATAGCCAAGCACAGCTCCATATAAATATATGTTCTCACGGGCTGTATATTGCATATCAAATCCAGCTCCCAGCTCAAGCAATGGTGCTATTACGCCATGTCTCTCAACAGTTCCTGTTGTAGCTTTATAAACACCTGCAATTACCTTAAGGAGAGTACTCTTTCCAGCTCCATTAAGACCAAGAATACCTAGTCTTTCTCCCTTTTTAAGTTCAAAACTTACATCCTGTAATGCCCAGAACTCGTCGTATTTTACTTTTCCATGAAACAACTTAAGTACGTATTCTTTTAATGAGTCTAGCTTTTCCTGACTCAGATTGAACTTTATGCTTACATCTTCAACTTTTATCGCAATATCGTTTTTTGCCATTTTACACCTCTAAATATGAAGAATAAATTTATCCTGATTCTTCCTAAAAAATACAAATCCAATTATCAGACTCATAAAACAAAATACTATTGTATATATAAGTCCATCTACATCAACAGGCTTTCCCATCACCGCATTTCTGCATATTGTAATGATATGATAAAGTGGATTTATCTTAAGAATCCATGAGTATCCACTCTTCAAAAGTCTCTCTGCCGGATAGAAAATTGCGCACATATACATTATTATCATCAGAATAACATTCCATAAATACTCAATATCCCTGAAAAATACATTGAGAGTAGCAAGTATAAATCCCACTCCTAATGTAAGAATAAGCAGTAATATTATTCCTGGAATAAACATAAGTATATGATACGTAGGAACAACTTTACAATATATATCTACTAAAACTACTACTATAAGTGAAATTGCAAAAATAATAAAATTAAACAATACACTGGAAACCGGATATAGGTATTTCGGTACATATACCTTCTTAATCATTGATGCGTTCGCTCTTATTGATTTCGACGCTGCCTTTGTTCCACTTGAAAATGAAGAGTATATCAATCTACCAATAATGATATATAGTGGAAACATTGGATCCTTGTTCTGAAAAAGTGTACCAAACACAATTACAAGAACTATTGTTGTCAAAATAGGTTCTATAAGTGACCATACAATTCCTAAATACGATCTTCTGTACTTAAGTCGAATACCTTTTTTTACAAGTTCCCCCAACAGGAATTTGTACTTGTTAAAATTGTTGATATAATTCATAAATGTTCTCCTATATCCGCTTTGCTACTGCATTCCATGCATAACACACAAAATAATAAATTGATTTAAAAAGCGGAATGTGTAAATAATCTCTGTAAATATTCCACGTCCATAGTGCAGCTCTTACCTTATTCCCGCTGACAGAGTTCTGATTGACTCTGTAACTTGCAAGAACCTCATCTATTCCATACACGTATTCTCCATCCTTAATAGCGTTAAGCCACGCGGCATAATCCTCATGAGGAATATCCGGCATAAGCGGATCCTGTATATATTTACGATCTATCACTACAGTCAGACACGCTGCCGAATTTCCTTTCAGCATCTGACTATAGTCTTTTTTAGCCGGAATATGTCTTACCTGTCCTGTAGGTTGTCCATCTTCATCAATAATGCGGCATCCTGTACATGTAAAATGTGCATCATTTTCTCTCATGAACTTAATCTGGACATTCAGCTTATCCGCATCCCAAAGGTCATCACTGTCCAAAAATGCAAGATATCTTCCACTTGCTTTTTGCATTGCTGCATTCCTGGTCTTTGAGACACCCTGATTCCTTTCATTCCTAAAATATCTTATTCTGGAATCTTTCGCTGAATACTCTTTTACAATATCTGGACCACCATCCGTCGAACAGTCATCCATTATTATCATTTCCCAATTCTGATATGTCTGCGCCAGCACTGAATCCATAGTATCAGCTATATACTTCTGTGCGTTATACATAGGGGTTATGATTGATACCATCTCGCCCATACATGCGCCTCCTGTTATTTCTTGAGTGCTGTTGTCTGAGTCTCATCAACACCCTCAGTGTTTTCCTTCACAAACAATATCTTGAATGTGAGAAGTATTAACTTAATATCAAGCCATAATGAATAATTCTCTATATAAGTGATATCCATCTTCAGCTTATCATATGGGGTTGTATTGTATTTGCCCCATACCTGTGCATATCCTGTAAGTCCTGCTTTTACCTTTGTTCTGAAAGCAAATTCAGGGATCTGTTCCATATATTTTTCTGCAATAACCTGACGCTCCGGTCTTGGACCAACAACCGACATATCACCAGTCAGAATATTAAAAAGCTGTGGTAGTTCATCAAAATGAATGTTCCTTATAATGTTACCAACAGGAGTTACCCTTGCATCATCCTTCGCGCAAAGTCTGGCACCTTTATCTTCCGACCTGGTAGTCATACTTCTGAATTTGTATATCTTAAACGGACGTCCGTCTCTTGTAAGCCTCTCCTGTGTATACAATATCGGTCCTCTATCATAAGCCTTTATTGCAATTGCAATTACCAGCATAAATGGCGATGCAATTATAATTCCAATAAGCGAAATGATGATGTCCATTGTTCTCTTGAAAAATCTCTGGTCAATTGACAATCCCTGGTTTCTTAAAAGATACAAAGGTGTATCAAAAAGATGTATATCATCCGCTCCCCGGAACATTATGTCTGTAATCTTAGGTGTGACATATGTCCTGATGCTGCTTTCAAAACAATATTTTTGTATATCATTTCTATCCTCAGCCGGAAGGTCACACAAAACAACCGCTTTATAATTATCTATTTTCTTATAAAGCTTGTCCCTTGGAATCATACAGCTTACTGTACCACAGATATCATACTTATCTTTTCTTGTATTTATCTTTACAATAAGGTCATCTGGTGGATATTCACCATATATCAGAAGCATCTGTCTCGGTGGATATAGCCGCTTATACGCCGCCCTGACAAGCAGATTCCATATTACAATAAAAATACTCTCTACTATCAAAACTCCAATAAGTGGTCCAGCATTTACATATGCACGGCATATAAGACACAACTCCACAAATGCAACTATATTGCCAAGTATAATAGCTAATATATTGGAAAGAATTATGTCGCCTACACGCATGTAACCAATCTTATATCCACCAAAAACTTTTGTAAAGAAAAATATGATAAGTATATACATTCCGATTACAGCCCAGTTGCCTCTTCGGAAATACCTTGAAATATCACCACTTTCCATGGTAAGTCTGGCATAGTAATAATACCAGACTCTTCCAAACAGGTACGCATCAAATATTACTGTTATAAGATTCGCAGTAAAATTAAGTAAATGTTTATACTGTTCTCTCATGTAATTTCCTACCTTTAAGCTAATCTGTTAAGCGCAGAGAACATACCTCTGATAGAAGCCCTTGTGATACTTGAGCTTACGCCTACTCCAAACGTAACTTTGCCAGTCTTATTATCTCTCATCTGGATATATGCAGCAGCTTTAGCTGTTGAACCTTCTGAAAGAGCATGCTCATCATATCCTAATACTGTAAAGTCTAAATCCGGAATACACTTATAGAGTGCATTCTTTACAGCATTGATTGGACCATCGCCAATTGCCTCTGAATGTAAGTCCTTGCCATTATATGCAAAATCAAGTAACGCAATTGATTTGTCCTCATCCTCTGAACCTTCCCATGCCTTCTCAACTGTAAATCCAATAAATTTAAGTTCGTATGGTGTCTTCTTTGAGAGATATTCTTCCTGGAAAGCTTCCCATATACGGGCTGGCTCAACTTCTCCACCTTCTTTTTCAGAGATAGTCTGAATTACATCTGCAAATTCTCTTTGCATTGCCTTTGGAATCTTGTATCCATAGACATTGCTCATTACAAATGCAACTCCGCCCTTTCCGGACTGGCTGTTAATTCTGACAACTGGCTCATACTCTCTGCCAATATCAGCAGGGTCAATTGGAAGATATGGAACCTCCCAGATCTGTGAGCCTCTCTCTTTAAGAGCCTGCTCACCCTTATTGATAGCATCCTGATGTGAACCAGAGAACGCTGTAAATACAAGCTTACCAGCATATGGATGTCTCATATCTACTTTCATCTTACAGCATCTCTCATATACTTCAACGATTTCTTTGACATTCTCAATATCAAGTTCTGGGTTAATTCCCTGAGAAAACATGTTGTATGCAACAGTAAGAATATCTACATTACCGGTTCTCTCACCATTACCAAGAAGAGTTCCCTCTACTCTGTCTGCTCCTGCTAAAAGTGCAAGTTCTGTAATAGCAACACCAGTTCCTCTGTCATTATGAGGATGTACGCTGAGTATGATATTCTCTCTTTCCTTGAAATGTGTGCTCATCCACTCAATTTGATCAGCGTATACATTTGGTGTATTCATCTCTACTGTTGCTGGAAGATTGAAAATAATTGGATTGTCATTGGCATGATCCCATGTATCCTGAACTGCTGTACATATCTCGAGTGCGAAATCTACCTCTGTTCCTGTAAAACTCTCTGGCGAATACTCAAGCTGAAGATTACCATCATAGTTCTTCATGCCCTCTTTCACCATATTAGTTCCAGCTACAGCGATATCGATTATCTCTTTCTTGTCCTTATGGAACACTACATCACGCTGTAATGTAGATGTAGAATTGTAAATATGAAATACTACATTCTTAATTCCCTGAATTGCTTCAAATGTACGGTCAATAAGTTCCTGACGACACTGTGAAAGTACCTGAACCTTTACATCATCAGGAATCATATTCTCATCAACAAGTTTTCTTAAGAAATCAAATTCTATCTGTGATGCTGCCGGGAAACCAATCTCAATCTCCTTGAATCCAAGCTTGAGTAAGAGATTAAACATCTCAACTTTCTCTTCAACATTCATAGGCTCAATCAAAGCCTGATTTCCATCTCTTAAGTCTACTGAACACCATATCGGTGCCTTCTCAATTTCTTTGTCTGGCCACTGTCTCTCCGGATAGTGCAATACTGGATTTTTTTTGTATCTCTTATAATTAAGCATTTCTCATTTCTCCTACTATTATTCGTATTTGCATAATACAGACCTAACCTTCACCAAGTCCATCTTTTATGTACTTAATCAATTCATGAAGAGCTTCCTCTTCATCTTCACCTTCACATATTAAAGTGATTTTGTCTCCTGATTTTATGCATGCTCCTAATACACTTAGCACGCTTTTTGCATTTGCAATATTGCCATCATAGTCAAATGTAATTTTACTTTTGTATTTCATCGCCTCTCTGCACAGGTTACCTGCCGGGCGTAGATGTAATCCTGTCGGATTAATAATTTTAACACTTTCTGAAACCATATCAGTCCCCCCTATAGCATTACCTTTGTGATAAGTTCTGCAAGCTTTTTTGCATCCTCATCAATCACCTTCTGATCCTTGCCTTCAATCATAACTCTTACGAGCGGCTCTGTACCAGATGGTCTTATTAATACTCTTCCTTCTCCTGCGAATTTCTTCTCTAATTCCGCAATCGCTTCTGCTATCTCTGAATACTCCATGTAGCTTTCTTTCTTGTGATTTGGAACCTTCGCATTTACAAGTGCCTGTGGCAGTACTTCCATAATGGATGCAAGTTCTGACAAAGGCCTGCCGGTATCAACCATTACCTGTAGTAAATGAAGTGCGCTCAAAAGTCCATCACCTGTTGTGTTGTCATCAAGGAAAATGACATGTCCAGACTGCTCTCCCCCAAGATTATATCCGTTCTCACGCATATTCTCCAGAACATATCTGTCTCCGACTTTGGTTTTCTCGATATTAATTCCCTGTTTATCTCCCATAAGCGAAAAACCAAGATTTGTCATAACTGTTACCACAACTGTGTCTTTGGCAAGCTTTCCTTTTTCCTTAAGATAATTAGCACATATTGCCATAATCTCATCACCATCAACCAGTTTACCATTCTCATCAACAGCAAGCATTCTATCCGCATCACCATCAAAGGCAATTCCTATATCTGCTTTTTCTGAAACAACTCTCGCCTTTAGCTCTCCCATATGTGTCGAGCCACAGTTTGCATTGATATTTGTTCCATCTGGTTCTGTATGTATAGCTATAAGCTCAGCTCCCAGATCTGTAAGTGTCTTAACAGATGTGTAAAAGCTTGCGCCCTCTGCACAATCTACTACGATTTTCAGTCCCGATAAATCCACAGGAACTGTCTTCTCCTCGAATTTGATATATTCATCTACGATATCAAATCTATAATCAATTCTTCCAATACCAGGACCGATAGGAAAAACTATGTCATCCATATCGTTCTTAATAAGTGCCTCTATCTCATCCTCTAAGCTGTCTGATAGTTTATATCCCTCACCATTAAAGAATTTAATTCCATTAAACTCCATTGGATTGTGTGATGCCGAAATAACAACTCCCGCATCCACCTTGTGCTTCCTTGTAAGATATGCAATCGCTGGTGTAGGTGCTACTCCTACATATATCGCATTAGCCCCTACTGAACAAATACCTGCCATTAGCGCATTAGCTAGCATTCCCCCTGAAATTCTTGTATCACAACCTACTATAATAGTTGGCTGGTGTGACTGTTCTTTGGTAAGTACATATGCACCTGCCTGACCTAGTTTCATCGCAAGTTCAATTGTAAGCTCTGTTCCAGCTACACCTCGAACTCCATCTGTACCAAACATTCTAGCCATTTAAAAATCTCCTATCTGTTCTTATTCCTGCTCTTCGCTGTCCTTTTGTGCTGCATCGTCAGTTATATTTCCATCCACTGATGTATCCTCTGAATCAGCTTCTGAAGAATCATTATTGTTATTGTTATTGTCATTGTTAGCGTTATTGTTATCACTATTGTTAGCGTCGCTGTCATTGCTGTCGCCGTCATTATTTGAATCTGACTCATTAGAATCGTCAGTCTTTTTGCTTATTGTAACTCTCACAGCCGCAGTACTGTATGTGTATTTATTCTCATCCAGCTTAATCGTTACATTTACTGTATGTGTGCCCTCTGAAAGCGACGATACGTCTATTGTACCTTTGATCTTATCAGCTGTAAGTGCCGACAAGTCTTCGTCTGAACCTGTAACAGTCACACTAAATACCGCCGATTCAAACTTAAGGTCATAATTCTTATTCAGACCAACGACCGAGATATTATCAGTGCTGATATTAATTGTACGATCACTTATCGTTTTAATCTTCACTGTAACAGTGATGCTCGCATCCTCCGCATTGACCAGCGTAATTCCTTCTGGCAGAAACTCTGTAATATCAATTGCAGTTGTCAGATCTTCTGTCGCATTTGTCACATCAAGTAAATCTCCAGATACATCAATGCTTGATAAAGCATTAAGGGCTGCCGCGCTTCCCTTCACGAGTACACTTGAAGCACTTCCTGTAACAGATACGATTTCACTGTCGCCAGCTGGCTCGCCTGTTGTGCTGAAGTTAATCGGAACTTCTTTAGTTCCAAGAATCTGTGCTGTAATAGAAACTGTATTACTGCTTAAGGTAAGCCTTGTCGTAGAAATCTCCTTGCCATTCTTATCATATAGTATCGGAATAATATTGTTGTCTGTTATCTCCTCATACATTCCGCTTACATTGATAGTTGCCACAATTTTCTCGATTTTGCTTACTATCGATTCAGGTCCTGATACAGTTATAAGCTGCGAATTAGTAACCTTAACATCGCCGAGTGCATATCCATCAGCCACAATTCCTGATGTATTGGCAATTACTTTAAACGGCTGTTTCATCAGACCTTCAAGGGATAATTCAAGGTCTTTTATTTTGCCATTATAATTTAGTGAATTGCTATATACTGCCTTATTGCATGTCACATCAACATGAACGCTGCCCTTTTTTCCATTAGAACTTAGGACGATATTATTAAAATCTGCTGTAGCAGTAAAATCAGTATCATCAAGTTTCTCAAGCACACTTCTCTTTGCTGACACTGAGAAATTAACCTGATTAGTTCCATCAACCACTTCATACCATTTATTCATGTCTTTTGTAACAGCTGATGCATTTTCTATTGTAACTGTTGTAGTAAAAGTCTTAGTCTTTATTGGGTCCTCGATATTATAAACCACTATCCACAATATAAAAGCAAAAAATAGTGCGAGCATCTTAAATCCAAAATTATTTGTCAAGGCTTTCAGAATTTTTCTTGCCATTCTTCAACCTCCTTTTCAGTAGTTCAATGCCAGTAGCTTCAACATTACGATTCTGCAGATACTTAAGCTGCTTGCGCATAAAATCTGTATCTACATCATGATATATCTGCCCTTTCATGGCCATTGAAATCTTACCAGTCTCCTCAGAGACAACTATTGTAACCGAATCGCTAACCTCACTAACACCTACGGCCGCACGATGTCTTGTTCCAAGGTCTTTACTTAATGTCATCGAATCAGACAAAGGCAGGTAACATGTCGCTGATACAATTCTATCACCTCTTGTAATTACCGCACCATCATGTAATGGTGTATTCTTCTCAAATATATTGATAAGAAGCTGGCTTGTGATAATCGCATCCACATCTATTCCAGTCTTGATATACTCATGAAGTTGAATCTCGTCTTCCACAACTATCAGAGCACCTGTCTTGACCTTGCCCATTGCAATACAGGCCTTTATAAGTTCATCTATTGTCTTATCCGTAAACTTAGCCTCATCATTCTTACCTATCGAAAAGAAACTGCCAAGTATATTTTTGCCTCCGAGATTTGATAAAGCATTTCTAAGCTCAGGCTGAAAAATTATAACAAGTGCAATAAGACCAACATTAAGTGTCTTTTCTGCCAGCCATAAAATTGTTGACATTCTGAAGATAGCTGCCAGAAGTACAAACAACAGAATCATGATGATTCCCTTAAATAAGTTCCACGCCCTTGTATTTTTAATCCAAATAAGCACCTGATAAAAGAGAACCGAAATAATTAATATCTCAATAATATCAACAGCAGTTATGTTAACATCCGGCATTGTAATGTACATTGATGATATATTTTTTATTCTATTATACATTGTATACAGATACTGCATTTGTCCTCCTCTCATACCTCATGCTTTAAATTATTTTAGTAAATCCTCATCGATGTCTAATTCCTGTGCCATAACTTTACGGCTTACATCTTCATCTACTATTGATGAATTGGTATTCCTGTCAATCCTCTTACCCATGGTAGCTGTAGTTCCAAATCTCTTTACTACCTTTTCCTCCTGCGCTACCATCTTCTTCGGCACAGCCTTTACGTAGTAATAATAATCATCATCCTCAAACTGTACTCTCTCTGTCCTTGCATAATCAAGATTCATAAATAAGAATTCAAGTCCAAGTGCAATAAGCAGAGAGACAATATTGCCTACGATTAATCCTATTTCTTTTCCGCTTATACCCATTGCTATATATCCGACAAAAAGTCCAATAACCTGAACCAGTATACCTGTCACAATTGCAAGTGTCCATGCATGATCCGCTTTTATTCTTCTGATAAAGTATACACACAATGTACTGACAATAAAAATCACAATCACAAGATACATCTCCGGCTTGTTAAAGATCTGACCGATAGTTACATTGAATTTAGCTGTTACATCAGCTTCTTTGTCATTGGCAAGCTCCACGAAAGTAGAGCTATTTTGCTTTATTCCGTCTATAAAATAATAAAATATTGTTCCGCATACGACTGCAACTACTGAATATGCTCTTCTAAAAAGCCCAATGCCAACTGGCATAATATAAGGCACATTAAACCTGAACATTATAGGTGTAAGAATCAGTGCTATTCCATCTTCTGGTGCAAATCTGAAATAAATCAGATATATAACTGCAAATACACACAATGTAACGATAGCAACTTCAAGTGAAAGTGTATACATATTAAGCAATATCAATACACTGCCAATCCAGATAATTGCATTAACCGGCAAAAGCGCACATAATAACGCCAGCACAATAGCATATGTAGGACTAGTGATTTGCTCCATGAAACCTATATTCATGCTAATCATCAAAAATGCAGTAAGTGCCAGGATAAACTTAATTACCGGATATATGAATGTCTCATATTCACCATAGAATCTAAAAACTTTGTCCTTGATTTCCAAAATTTTAGTCATAGTTCCTCCTATTGTCTGAGTTTGTCTTCCCTCTCATACATCTTGTTAATTTTCTTTATATGTTCCCCGTATTTTTTTAATTCATGATGCACCTTGTTGTATTTAACCGTATAGACAAGTGTGGTAATGAACATATATACTACCATAAACACCACATATATAATCGCAGTACCAGTTCCAACCTGCACTAAATCAAGCGAGTTAATCTTCTCAAGCAAAGACTGTGCATTATACAGAACATATAATGCACCTATAAAAATAAATGCAAGTGTTCCTAAAAAAAAGCTTTTTATTATTTCTTTTCCAACATAATCGCTCTTAAAGTAAGACTTAACCTGATTACGTAATGTATCATCTTTCTGGTCATAAAGTGCAAGCTGAAATAGTTCTTTTACTCTTTCTTCGTTTATCATGCTTTCTCCCTCAAATGGACATAGTTACACATTGTTTTGATTATATCATATGCATTTTTCATCGTCAAATTTTACCATAAAGACGAAAAAACGTCATGCATATAATATGCATGACGTAAATAAACTATACTATTTCTGGATAAATCGCATCCTGTCTCTTTCCCTGTCTGTTTTCTTCTGCGGTGCTCTCTTAGGCTTCTCAATTGCATTCATAAGATTGTTCGACAATGCCGCTTTACAGGCTTCACAATAACGGCCTGTCCTGATTCTCTTGCCGCAGCTTTCACACTCGATTCCCTCTACTGAATTCTCCGACAAAATAAGTCGCTCTTCCTTGACCCATTGACGAATCTGCTTTGTCGTGACACCTGTTTTTGTAGACACAACATCAACTGTAGAATTAGGATACTCCTGCAAAAATTCCTTTACTTCCTGAAACTTATCCTCAAGCTTTTTTGCACAATCTGGACAAATTCGCTCTCTATTCATCACATTAAACAGTCTTCCGCAAGACTTACAATTTCTAACTTCCATCCAATACGCCTCCTATATTTCTTTTCCAGTACATAGACTCAGAAAATAAACCCCTTTAACTCCGGTTTGTAATATGGCCTTTGTTACTGCATCAGCCGTACTCCCAGTGGTATATATATCATCTATTAATAAAATATAGGAACATTTTACTATACTTTTATTGATTTGAAAAGCGTTTTGAAGATTTTTTTTGCGTTCTTTATCACTTAACTGTTTCATAGGTGCTGTATCTCTTACTCTAAACGCTCCATTACTATACACCCTTATGCCTAATCTGCGCCCCAATGCCCTGGCAAAAATATCCGCCTGATTGTATCCTCTAAGCCTTTGTTTCTTCTTGTACATTGGCACTGGCACAATTGCATCAATCTTTTTCTGTACTATCCAGCTCCCGTATTTCTTAGCTGCAACAGCAGCATAATAATCAGCATATTCTCTTTTGTTGGAATATTTGAAACGGTACATACTCTTTTTGATTGCGCCTCTGTACTGCCAGAGGGATTTGCCCTGAATAAAGCTTTCTACATGATTCTTGCGCTTCTTGTGACACTCAGGGCAAAACTCCATATTCTTTAATACAAGTGCCCTTCCACAATGCATGCAGCAATTACCATTTATTCCAAATAATAAACCCTCACATTTATCATGTATCAGTTCCCCTGGCTCATCTAACAAATCATCACAAATAGGACAACGCGGTGGAAATATAATGCCTGTGACAAATCTGAATACATTATAAATCTTCTGGTTCATCTTCATCCTTTGCCCAACCATATGCGTATTTTACGGCCTTATTCCAGCCTTTTCTTTTGGCTGTGCGTTCATCTTCATCCATATCAGGTGTAAATACCCTGTCTAACTGCTGGTTCTTAACCACTTCTTCCTTGTTCTCCCAATATCCAACCGCAAGCCCCGCCAGATACGCTGCTCCCATCGCTGTCGACTCAACGCAGGCAGGTCTGTTCACTGGTGCATTAAGCATATCCGCCTGAAACTGCATAAGAAAATTATTCGCACTTGCACCGCCGTCTACTTTAAGAGTTTTAATCTCAATTCCTGCATCAGCCTTCATCGCATCTATCACATCACATACCTGTAATGCAATAGATTCAAGTGTTGCTCTTATGATATGGTTCTTATTCGTACCCCTTGTGATTCCAACTATGGTTCCTCTTGCATACTGATCCCAGTGTGGTGCTCCAAGTCCTGTAAAAGCAGGAACAACATAGCAGCCATGTGTTCCTTTTACTTTGGTTGCCATATATTCAGAATCCATCGCGGAGTCTATCATTTTCATGCCATCCCGCAGCCATTGTATTGCAGCTCCTGCCACAAAAATAGAGCCTTCAAGCGCATAATTCACTTTACCATCTAACCCCCACGCTATAGTTGTCACAAGCCCATTTTGTGAGTACACAGGCTTTTCTCCTGTATTCATCAGTAAAAAGCATCCTGTTCCATATGTATTTTTTGCTTCCCCCTCATTAAAACATGTCTGTCCAAATAATGCGGCCTGCTGATCTCCCGCAGCACCAGCAATAGGAATCGAATGCCCTAAATACTCAGTATATCCATATATACAGCTTGATGGCATTGGCTTTGGCAGAATACTCCTCGGTATATCAAGCTCTGCCAGAATTTCATCATCCCAATCCAATGTATTTATGTTAAAAAGCATAGTTCTGCTTGCATTCGAATAATCAGTGACATGTGCTTTACCATCTGTAAGCTTCCATATAAGCCATGTCTCAACCGTTCCAAAAAGAAGCTTTCCCTCATCCGCAAGCTGCCTGGCTCCCTCTATATTGTCAAGAATCCATTTTATTTTGGTAGCAGAAAAATATGCATCAATAATAAGTCCAGTCTTTTGCTTGAACTTCTCTTCAAGACCTCTTGCCTTTAGTTCGTCAGCAATACCAGATGTACGGCGGCATTGCCATACTATAGCATTACAAATCGGCTCCCCCGTCTCCTTATTCCACATAATTACAGTCTCTCTTTGATTAGTGATACCTATTGCCGCTATATCTTCTGCTTTAGCGTTGATCATATTCATAGCCTCTACCGCCACCCCTAGCTGTGTAGACCAGATTTCATTCGCGTCATGCTCTACCCATCCCGGATTAGGGAAAAACTGTCTGAATTCCTTCTGCGCCATAGATACAATATTTCCCTGATGATCAAACAAAATGCAGCGGTTACTTGTTGTTCCCGCATCAAGCGCCATAATATATTTATCCATGATAAAACCCTCCTATAAAAAAATGGAGACATCACAAAATACCGAAGTCTTCCTTCGATATCTAAATCATTCTCCACTCTCTAAACCATATTCAATTACCGACAATTTATTATACCATGGTACCTATTTATAAATCTACCCTTTTGTATAATTTCAGCCAACTATTTCTCATCTCATCCAGATCAAAAAGTGTAACCAGTATCGATTACAGCCCGTTTAAAAGGTCTCTACGAGGCTGGGCTATAATCAAAAGGCTGCCGCCCAACATATAATGTCTAGACGATAGCCCTTTTTACTTATGGATAAATTATCCAAGTCTTATTCTGTTTACTAATTCAATCTTTGATGATTTCTCTTCAAAATCCTGCTCAGTCATAACCTCTGTAGTAAATGCTATCTCGCCGTCTACTACTGGCTCAATAAATTCAACTTTTCCAAATGCAGCCTCTACATCAGCTTTTGATGAAGAAGTTCTGACAAAGAATGCATTCTTACTGTCTTTATAATCAACTAACTCAAGCTTCTTCTCGCTCCAGTTGATGTATATATTGGTGTTTTGATGCTTAACCATATCTACAATATCAGCAACTACAGCACTTGCTGTAGGAAGCTTTCCAGCTCCACTTCCGTAGAACATAGCATCGCCAAGTACATTTCCGCGAAGGAAAATTCCATTGAATACATCATTTACACCACAAAGTGGATGTGTACTATCAAGAAGGAAAGGAGCTACCAGACAAGAATAGCTGTCTCCAACCTTACGGCTTGATGCAAGAAGCTTTATTGACTTGCCCATCTTCTTTGCATATTTGAAATCTGTTGCAGAAATCTTTGTGATTCCCTCACAATGAATATCCTCGAAATCTACCTGCTTTCCAGCCACGAGTGATGTAAGAATAGCTATCTTTCTGCATGGATCATGTCCTTCAATATCGGCAGTTGGATCTTTTTCTGCATATCCCTTATCCTGTGCATCCTTTAATACATCATCAAATTCAGCACCCTCATCTGCCATCTTAGTGAGCATGTAGTTAGTTGTTCCATTGAGAATACCAGTAATCTCTTCGATATCATCAGCTGTAAGACACTTGTTAAGTGGACGGATAATTGGAATTCCACCGCCAACACTTGCCTCGAACTGGAAGTTTACTCCATGTTCTCTTGCAATCTTAATAAGTTCTGCACCTTTTGCAGCAACAAGATTCTTATTCGAAGTAGCAACCTGCTTTCCAGCTTCAAGCATAGCTTTTACAAATGTGTATGCAGGCTCAACACCTCCCATTGTCTCAACTACTACACCAATCTCTGGATCTTCAACGATTGTCTTGTAATCATGAACAATAGCACTCTCCATTGGATCTCCCGGAAAATCCCTGAGATCTAATATGTACTTAACCTCAACAGGCTCTCCTGCTCTTTCTGCGATTTTAGCTTTGTTAATTTCTAATACGTCTACGACACCTGAACCAATTGTACCGTAGCCCATTACTGCAATCTTCATTCTTTTACTCCCTTGCAATTATTTTTACGTAATGTATTCCTGATGCTGCTTCTATCTTATCACGCATTACATCTGCCGATTCATCCCCCGACAGTAAATCTATACTAAGAGTTAATGAAGCAATTCCGTTAACAGGAACACTTTGATGTATTGTCAGAATGTTAGCATTAAATTCTGCAATATATTGTAGGACTGTAGATAAAAGCCCTGGCTCGTCATCCAGCTGGATAATCATAGTGATAGTTTTCCCCTTCTTGTTCTCATGGTAAGGGAAAATATCATCTTTATATTTGTAAAACGAGCTTCTACTGATTCCAACTTCCTCTGTCGCATCAAGCACAGATTCCGCTCTGCCTGAATCAATAAGTCTTTTGGCTTCAACTACTTTAAGCAATACTTCAGGAACTGCTTTTTCCTTCAGCACATAATATGTTGTTTTGTCAACCATATTGAAACCTCCGACATATCGGTTGTCATGTCTTTGTACCGCTGACACCTGTCTTCACCCGAAAGATTCTAACACACCCCAAATAAAAATGCAAGGCTTAATATATCTTTATACTCTTGGTTTTCCACAATTACTACAGAACTTTCCTGTGTTTACGGAACCACACTCGCATGTCCACTCTGCTGCTGGTGCTGGTTTTCCACAGTTGCTACAGAATTTTCCTGTATTTACGGAACCACACTCACATGTCCACTCAATTTTCGGAGCTGGTGCTGGCTTTCCACAATTGCTGCAGAATTTTCCTGTATTTATCGAGCCGCACTCACATGTCCATGAATTTGCTGCACTTTCAGCACCACTGCCTGCTGCACCTGCTTCCACCTGTGGTTGTGGCTGTGTCTGCTGCATCTGCTGGTTTGCCATCTGCTGTCCCTGTAAATTCTGGCTCATCTGCGTAAATCCATTCATCATATTGCCCATTGCAGAAGCGCCTATTCCAACGCCCATAAATCCCTGCATTGCGCCCGCACTGTTGCTTCCTGCGTTCTTAACACCCTCTGACATATTCTTAACCATATATCCCTGAGCGATTGTAGGATCTGAAAGCATCGCGCCTTCATTACGCATATTGATAAGTTCCTGAGATTTCTCATCGTATGAAACGCTTGCAAGACCAACTGCCTGGATTTCCATACCACGCATCTGGTTCCATTCCTCATCAAGAACATTAGCCATATATTTTCCAAGTTCTCTTGCTTTACTTGTGACATGTGAAATTCTCTGTCCATCTGCTGACATCTGGTTGATAGCAGCCTGTAAAGCCTCTAAGAATTCTGACAGATATTGCTCGTTGATATCTGTAATCTCTACTTTTTTCCCGTTTCTTGGAATAACTTCTGCATAAAATTGTAATGGATTTACGATTTTAATAGAGTATGTTCCATGTGCGCGTAGGAAAAGTTCTGCATTGTACATGTTGTCGAAATAGTTGATTGGATTTCTTGTTCCAAACTTTATTCCTTTTATTTCCTGCAAATTAATGTAGAATACTTCCTGCTTAAGAGGAGTTCCCCCTCCGAATTTTACTCGCTCAAATGCCTCTTTTAACGAATCTCCAAACTGTCCGTTAAAAAGTGATGGCATTGAAGAATTGCTTACTTCATAAAGTCCTGGTTCTGCTGTATAGTCTACGATTTTACCACCATCTACCAGGATCATCATCTGATTGTCATATACCTGAATCTTAGAACCATTTGAAATTATGTTGGCTGTTCCTTTTTTGTTGTCCTTGGCATTCTCTGTCACACCATATGTAAATACAGTCTGATCTCCCATATCATATGGAACAATCTTCTCAAGATACTGATCCGAAAATCCACCGCTTACTGCCTGCATTGCTGCTCTAATAATTCCCATTCTTACTTTCCTCCTAATGTTTATTATATATTATATACTAGTACATCGAATAATAAGTTTCTGATACATTGACGCCGGATGATTGTTTCATATGCAAGGCGGAGAAATGAGGCGTAGCGGTGGCTACGTCGATTGACGACAACGCCGCAGATGAAAAATCAGCCAAGTCAAGGTGTCAGTTATTTATTATTCAGTGTACTAGTTATATCTATGAATGATTGTAATCTACTTCGACAAAATTGTGTAGCGACCATACTTTAATATTGATTGGTACAACGCCTGACCCACAAAAATCACAGAATTTTGCGCCCAGACTTTTAATTGGAGCGCCGCAATTAGGACATGTAAGTCCAACTGTATTATCAAGTCCAGCCATCTGACTGTCCTGTATATATAACAGTTCTATATTGTACTTAGTCTGCTTAAGGCGTTCCTTGTCTCCAGATATAACTTTTCCTTTTTTCTCTTTGTAATGATAATACTGCACCGCACTCTGGATTGTTATGATGCACTTGCCGTTCGCTTTACGGTAATTTGCAATTTCCGTCTGATGAATCTTAATTGAATCATAATGTTCATCAACTTCGGCTTCTTCATTGTCCTGTATTGTATTTACAATCTGCTGGCGCACATCTTCAGAGATATCTCTTGGCAATGAATACAACCTTCCTGTAGATATTGCTGTAAGTGCAGACTTAAGCATATTTTCTGCCTTATGCTTAAACTCATCCCACACAAACTCTGGAAAATCCCTGACTATCTGTGGCTCCATAAGTGACGTCATACTCGAAACTGACTTGGGTGTTGTAGCCACATCATTTGCAATACGGTTCACCCCTTCTGCAATAGACTTAATGCCGAAATATTGCTGTGAAAACTTTTCAATCCTATATTTCACATACAACACCGCTGCACCTGCAAGAATAAAAATGACAATCAATACTATAATCCATGTCTTCATCTTCTATTCTGCCTCCACCTTATCTGCTCCAAGCGAAATCCATTTGAGATATCCATTTATAAAAAGGTCAATGCTTCCATCCATCACAGCATCAACATTACCACTTTCAACACCAGTCCTGTGGTCTTTTACCATGGTATATGGCTGCATAACATACGACCGGATCTGGTTTCCCCATCCGATTTCAGTCACTTCACCTCTTATGCCTGCTGCCTTAGCCGCATTCTCTTCCTGACGCAGCAGATACAGCTTGGCTTTTAACATCTGCATTGCTTTTTCTTTGTTCATGTGCTGAGAACGCTCATTCTGGCATTGTACCACTATTCCGGTCGGAAAATGTGTAATTCGTATAGCTGATGATGTCTTATTAATATGCTGACCTCCCGCTCCACTTGAGCGATAAGTATCAATCCTTATATCATCATCTTTCACTTCAATATCGACATCATCTTCTATATCGGGCATAACATCACATGATACAAATGATGTCTGTCTCTTGCCTGCTGCATTAAAAGGTGATATTCTGACAAGTCTGTGTACACCCTTTTCTGACTTAAGATATCCATAGGCATTGTCTCCATTCACCTGAAAAGTAATAGACTTAATTCCAGCCTCATCTCCATCAAGTGAATCAAGCACCTCAACTGTAAAGCCCTTTTTTTCTGCCCATCTTGTGTACATTCTATATAACATCGAAGCCCAATCACACGACTCCGTTCCGCCTGCTCCTGCATGCAGCGAAACTATCGCATTATCCTTGTCGTATTCTCCTGACAATAATGTCTTCATACGTATTGCATCATATGTCTGTTCAAATTCGTCAAGCATCTGCTGAATCTCTGGAATCAGCGACTCATCATTCTCTTCATATCCCATTTCAACCATAGTCTCAATATCTTCATATTGTTCCTCTAATCCGGCATATGTTGCGACATCATCTTTCATGCTTTTTAGTTCTTTCATTTTACTCTGGGACATCTCCGGATCATCCCAGAAATCAGGCGCTTCCATCTCTCTTTCTAATTCCTGTATCCTCTGCTCTTTACCAGCGAGGTCAAAGTGAATCCCTCACTTCCTGCAGTGGTGCTTTGTAACCGTTAAGCACACTCTTAAAATTATCTAATTCTACCACAGAATCACCTCTTTCCATTAAATATCATGTTAACAGTAGTTTAGATACAACCGACGTTGAACCATATACTACATGCATTTATATAGTATAACAGTTTCCCTATCACATGAGAAGTGATATGTTATACAATATTTATTTAAGTTTATCGTTCATTATCTCTATAGCTTTCTGAAGCTGATTATCATATTTCATATCATATGCCTCATCCGTCTTACCACTATATTCATACTCTAGTTCTACATCAGGTTCAATTCCAACTCCATGTATGTAATTTCCATTTGGAGTGAAATATTTGGCAGTTGTTATCTTAAGCGCATCCCCATCCTCAAGTGGAAAAATAGACTGGACAATACCTTTTCCAAATGTCTTTGTACCAACCAGAGTTCCATATTTGTAATCTTTTATTGCTCCCGCAAAAATCTCTGATGCACTGGCACTGTTTTCATTCACAAGAACTACCATAGGATAATTAATACATTTTGCATCAGAAGAATATACATCCTTCTTGCCGTATTTATCCTCAGTATAAACAACTGTACCCTCCGGAAGTATATCATCAAGAATCTGCACTACAGATTTAAGTAATCCACCCGGATTACTTCTCACATCAACAATAAGCCCCTTCATATCCTGTTTTTCAAGATTCGCAAGAATTTCCTCAAACTGTGTTGCTGTGTTAGTCTGGAATTCACTTATCTGAATATATGCAATTCCATTATCAAGCATCTTCCCCTCAACACTCGGAAGCTCGATATTCTTACGTTCCACATCAAACTCAAGATATTCATTGGTTGATTCGCGGTATACTTTAAGATGTACTTTTGTTCCCTCTTTTCCACGTATATGTGTCACAAGTTCTGACACTTCCATGCTTGTAGCGTCAATATCACCAACTGTTACCAATTTATCTCCTGCAAGAAGGCCTGCCTCCGCAGCTGGTGTTCCTTCATATACCTTTGAAATTGTAACAACCATAGTGTCTACATTCTGCGCCAGCCCTGCGCCAATGCCATAATATGTACCAGTCGTGCTCATCTGCAGATCCTTGTATTTCTCTTTGGTATAGTAAACAGAATACGGATCTCCAAGGCCTTCCATCACACCAGAGAGCATGCCATTTTGAATATCCTCAGTAGTATATTCATCGTTATAATATAAATCGATATACTTAACAAGTTCTTCAACCTTACTTACTGTATCCTTATCAAGAGCATCACTTGATGATGCTGTAGATACACTGTTTTCTCCAATTACAAGATAGCCGCCAGTCAACTTGATATATATTTTTGCAGCCAGCATTACAAGCAATACCGTAGCAGCAATACCAACAATTGCGCCAACCGCAGCCCCTTTTCCAAATCCACTTTTCTTTTTAGTTTCAATCTGTTCTGTCATTAAATCGTCCATTTTATACCTGCTTTCTAAAAATGCCATACCCCTGTTTGACAGACGTATGGCAATATCATGCTTCGATAACTGTTATATTCATCTACAGTTATTATTATACTTTAAGATGTTTGCGAATCGTAATACGGCTTCCAAAAAATCCGATTCCAACTCCTAATATCAACGCTACCGGTATAAGCGTATTAAATACTTCACTTGTTGGTGCAAAATTAATCATAGTTCCTATAAAATTGAACTTCTCTGCTATATTGGTGCATATCTTTCCATACATAGTATATAAAAGCAGCAACGGAATAAGTGCACCTATAAATCCAATTGTAATACCTTCCACGATAAACGGAGCTCTTACAAACATATCCGTCGCACCTATCAGTTTCATAATTCCGATTTCCTCTTTACGTACCGAAATTCCAACTGCGACTGTATTGCTGATAAGGAATACAGCTACACACAAAAGAATAAGAATTATTCCACCTGAAATATAACTAATAAGCCTGTTCAAATCAGTAAGAGTATTGGCAACATCCTGTGACTGATTAACCTTCCTGACACCATTTATACTTGATATATATCTTACAAGCACCGACTGCATCGACACATCACTCAGGTACACCTCGATATTTGCTGCATTTGCAAGCGGATTATCCTCTCCAAATGACTCAGCAACTTCTGTATGTCCTTCAAAATATTCTACTTTGAATTTGTCCCACGCTTCTTCCGCCGAAACGTATTCTACTTTACCAACTTCTGCTCTTGACTTAATCTGTTCTGCAATTTCTTTGATTCTTTCTTCTGTAACTCCTTCATCAAAAAATACTGTAACCGAAACACCTTCCTCCGCCGTCTTCACCATCGATTTGAAATTCGTAACAAGTATAAAAAACAAACCAAACATAAATATACAGGCGGACATAGTTGCAATTGAAGCAAGCGAAAACATCTTGTTACGGAATATATTCTTAAAGCCCTGCTTTAAAGAATAGAAAAATGTATTAATCCTCATCTTCATCACCCTTTCCGCTGTCACTTACGACAACGCCTTTCTTCATAGTGATGACTCGCTTCTTCATTACCTTGACAATTTCCATATTGTGAGTAACTACAACAACAGTAGTTCCTCTTTCATTAATCTCTTCAAGGAGCTTCATAATCTCCCATGCATTATTATTGTCAAGATTTCCAGTCGGCTCATCCGCAAGAAGTATCGAAGGTTCATTGATAAGAGCCCTCGCTATAGCAACACGCTGCTGCTCACCACCTGAGAGTTCCTTCGGAAAAGACTTATACTTAGCCGCAAGTCCCACCATCGAAAGCATCTGTGGCACTCTTCTCTTGATGTGTCCGTTGCTCTCCCCGATCACCTTCTGGGCAAAAGCGATATTATCATATACATTCCTGTCCTTTAACAATCTGAAGTCCTGAAAGACAACGCCTATCCGACGTCTGAATTTAGGAATATGCTTTCTTCGTATTTTCTTAAGATTTCTTCCATCAATAGTGATAGTACCTTCTGTAGGTTCAAGTTCCTTAAGCAGAAGCTTGATAAGTGTAGACTTACCAGAACCACTATCTCCAACAACAAAAACAAACTCACCTTTCTCAATTTCCAGATTAACATCATTTAGTGCAGGAATACCTGCAGAGTATGACTTACTGACATGCTCTAATTTAATCATGAATAAAACTCCTTAGTAGTCTAACGTCTCCATATATTTCATATATTTAACTACCATCAGCGCAATCTTGAATGTAATGGCATCTTCAAAAACTCTAAGGTCAAGGCCTGTGCTCTTTTGCAGCTTGTCAAGCCTGTACACAAGAGTATTTCTATGTATATACAATTGTCTGGATGTCTCTGAGACATTAAGACTGTTCTCAAAAAACTTATTAATTGTAGTAAGCATTTCTTCATCAAAATCATCTGGCGACTTATTGTCAAATATCTCTTTGATAAACATCTTGCAAAGAGGAATTGGAAGCTGGTAAATCAAACGTCCTATTCCAAGCTGTGAATACGCAATCACATCCTGGCTTTCAAAGAAGATCTTGCCTACATCAAGTGCCATTCTGGCCTCTTTGTACGAACGTGATACTTCCTTAAGTTCATTCACAATAGTACCATATGAGATATGAATGTTCCTTCCTGAGTCTGATTTAAAAAGACCAAGTATAACATCTGCGGTCTTGCTAAGAGCTTCATAGTTTTCACCATCACTCAACTCTTTGACCACTATAATATTCTTCTCATCTACTGCTGTGACAAAATCCTTCGATTTACCACCAAACAGACCACGGATTTTCTCTAACTCATTGCCATCCTTCTCTCTGTTTGTCTCAACAATAAATACAACTCGTCTTCCCTCGATATCGATATGAAGCTTTTTAGCTCTGTTGTAGATATCCACAAGAAGTAAATTATCGAGAAGAAGATTCTTAATAAAGTTATCCTTATCAAACCTCTCTTTGTAAGCTACAAGCAGATTCTGGATCTGGAAGCTTGCAATCTTGCCAATCATATAAACATCCTCGCTGTCCCCATACGCAAGTAGAATATATTCTAGCTGATGGTCATCGAACACTTTAAAAAACTGACATCCATTAACAACCTGACTATCGGCTGGTGAATGCACAAAGGAATGTGCTGACTGAGAAAAACGCTCTGCATCCGGGAACGTAGCAGCAAGAATCTTGCCCTCGACATCTATAACACATAAGTCCGTTCTCGTTATCCCTTTAAGTCCATCTATAGTACTTTGAAGTATCTGATTGGAAATCATAATATCCTCTCCTTCTCCCCACATTATTTGCTTTTTGCATAAATACCTTGTTTTATTTTAATGCATAAACACAAAAAAATAAAGAGGAAACATATATTTTTTACACATTTCCTCTAATTTTTTCATTTATTAGTTGTCAAATTTTCACTATATTGCTAAATTATATCAGAATATTCCTGAAATCCTTCTCCAAGTACTTCTCTTACATCTGACACAATAAAAAATGCATCTGGGTCAATTTCTGCAACAAGTTCTTTGACAGTAACAATTTCTTTTCTTGATACTACACAGTATAATACACATTTTTCCTGTTTAGTATACATACCTACGGCTGATAGTCCTGTTACACCGCGGTCTAAATCTTTCATTATGCGACATGCCACCTCATCATACTTGTCTGTTATGATATAAGCCGCTTTTGAATACTTAAGACCTTCTAAAATTGCATCAGATACTTTTGTTGTAACAAAAATAGCAATCATCGCATACATCGCCGGTCTGATACCAAACTGATACATACCAATAACCACTATAATTCCATCAAGTATCTGCATTATCTGAACTACATTGTAATTTCTAACCTTTAGCTGAATAAGTGATGCAACCATATCTGTTCCACCGGTTGTAGCATGTCCACTTAATACAACACCCATGCCGCATCCTGAAAAAAGTGCACCAAATATAGCTGCAAGAAGATAATCATTCTGTGTCAGATCAACATCAGGAAGAATATATAGCCACGCAGACAGCATCGCCGCGCCAAATACGGTTCTTCCTACGAATTTCTTACCCTTTAGAATATATGCCAGAATAAACACAGGTATATTAAGTATCACATCAGTCATCCACAAGGGAATTCCGTCTTTTATAAAACTGCCCGAAATCGACTTGACCACAATCGCAAGACCTGTAAATCCACCAGTAACCAATCCTATTGGATCATAAAAGTTCTTGATAGATATCGCCATCATACATGTTCCTAAGAATATCAGAATGTACGATACAAGCCTGGAATGTTTTTTTATAAAAGAATCTGCCATTATTATTTTTCCCGTTCCTTATAATTATTAATATGCAATGTAAGCTTATGTATTTCTATTATATGTTTCAGCCACTGTCTCAAACTTCTTTTTCTGGCCGCAAAACTTTCAACGCTCACCCCATACCACAAATTCGCTGACAGCATTTCACGACATTCTGTCAAAAACAATTCCTGCATCGGAGAAGGTAAGACCGATATAATCACATCCACCCCAGTCGAATTGATTTCATTTACTACACTTTCAACATCATTCCAGTTAGGTTCAATAATTGTATCCCCCGATATATCTATACGTGAAAATTCTTCTTTGATATATCCTTCTACTTTATCAAGTACCCCTTCGCTCGAACCAATAATATATACATTCTTGTGATTTCGTTCAATGCGCTTTAATAATTCATATAAGAAATCTCTATCTTCAATTTCGTGTTGTCTTTGCATAGATAACTTGTCTGCCGCACGCAATATTCCAACATCAGATATAACCGTCATATCTAAATTGGTGATAATGTTCTTAACCCGTTCATCTTGTTCAGCAAATTTAAGAGTTGTTAATCCAACCTCCTCAATGGTATTGAACTCATTATTACTAAGCATCTTCTCCGACTTCATTATCGCTTCACGCACAGTATAATTGTCAAGCTGTATGCCTGCTATATCTATTTTCTTAATCATAAACAGATTAAGTATATCAAACGGATATTTATTTTGCAAGCTGTTCAAATAACTCATGCACTAAATTTTAAATGGACTGTGACCTGGTAAATTGAATATAATTGTTTGACAATTCAATATAATTAGCGCCATTTTTTCACTTTTGAAATGTCAAGATTTTTGCCATTTTTTCACATGTTTGTCCAATATTTATTACATGTTTACAAAACGGATGTTCTTATTTTTTATGCATTTTTATGTGGATAACGTTAATAACTCTGTGTATAACTCTATTTTAGGGCATTCAAGCTTACATTTCTGTGGATAAATCTTTTATATCCATCCCCTCGCCCCATCAGCTATCATTAACCAACGCATCATCTTTGTGCATTTTGTACAGTATGTAGTTTTAGCATTTTGCAAGATAATTATTCTAGCCAATCAAAAAGAATATCACAGCCATTTTCTGCAAAATAAAAGAGACATGCACTGCATGTCTCTTAGTAATTCCTATTCAATTAATTAGAAGATTCTTCTAACTGTGATGATATTCTTGTAATATACATTTGAAAGCTTAATACCAGTCTTTCTTGAACTTGCATTTACAATCTGTCCACCACCTACATAGATACCAACATGTCCACTATAACATACGATATCACCAGGTGCCATCTCACTTGTGCTTACTCCACGTCCAACACCTCTCATAGCTGATGAGCTGTGTGGAAGGCTTACTCCAAATGCCTTATATACTGACATTACAAATCCTGAACAATCAGCACCGTTTGTCAAGCTTGTACCACCATATCTGTATGGATTTCCAATGAACTGGCATGCATAATTTGCAACTGCCTGTCCTGTCTTAGAACCACTAGCCTTGCTATATGACTTCTTGCTTGATGAACTAGAAGACTTATCTGAAGAGCTTGATGATGAAGAACTTGATGAGCTTGATGAGCTTGAGCTGCTTGAACTATTATCGGCTGCTGCCTCAGCTGCTGCCTGTGCTTCTGCTTCTCTCTCTGCTTCTTCAGCTGCAAGTCTCTGCTCTTCCTCTTCTTTAGTCTCACCGTATGTGTATTCTGTCTCTAAGTCAACGTAATCTGTTGAAACAAATCCGTCACCTTCATTAGTCTTAACCTTAACCCATCCGTCTTCGGCTTCTTTCTGAATATCGAGTTCGTCGCCCTCTGCAACCTGTGTAAGAACCTTCGCATCAGCACTTCCTTCTTTACGAACTCTAAGAGTCTCCGTCTTAACGACTGCAACTCTTGTGCTGGCTTCCGCGATAAGCTTCTCATCTCCAACTACAACGTAATCAGCTGATACATATCCCTCAACATTTCCTGATTTAATCTTGTACCAGCCATCCTTTGTTTCAAGGATAGTAGCTGCATTGTTTGTATAAAGTCTTCCAACATAATCGCTATCAGCGCTCGCTTCCTTACGAACATATACGGAATTTTCCACCTTAGCGATTCCTATATCATCATACTCAGACTTAACAACCTGAGCATCATTCTCTGTAACCGTAGTCTTCTCATCTGCTGCTGTATCACCATTAAGCATGCTGTCTGACAATGCTGACGAAACTCCTGCTGTTGGTAAAGTAGATGATGTAATTATATTTGCTGTGTAACCTGTAACACCTGCCCCTGGTGTTGTCGCTGTAACTGTAACTGTAAAACTTCCAACGGTAATTGCACCTGTAAGTAATCCTGTTACGAGTCTAACATAGTTTCTTCTCATTTTTTCCTCCAATAATTACGTAAACTGTAAAAATTATTACGAATTTATTACAAATATTACTTCGTAATTATAACAAAGTGGCAAAACTGTGTCAACCCCTAATTCTAGTGGCAAATTATGTATTTTCCTTGATTTTACCACATTTCCATGGTATCATAATAGTACCTATGAACTAAATACTTAATTAAGATTTCTCGAAATCTTAACAGCATATATGCTGTTATTCGGATTACCGAGATATATTTACCCAGCAAGGAGGTTGATTGCTATGGATATTTCTTCAATCAATTCCGCTCTTGGTACTGTAGAAGCATACAGTGCAACCTCGACAATGGGTCAGGCAGGTCTTGCCATGCTTGACAAATCCCTTGAGCAAAATGATGAGATGAATCAGTCAATGATTCAAATGATGGAGCGTTCTGTCAATCCCGCTATAGGCGGAAACTTTGATATGTCCGTTTAATTCATTTTCATTGAACAAACCCCAGAGACTATTATTAGTACTCTGGGGTTTGTTCGTTCATAAATTTGTAACACATAAATGTATTATTTTGTTGCAATAGCCTCTATCTCAAGCATTACATCCTTTGGAAGTCTAGCCACCTCTACACAGCTGCGCGCTGGAAATGCGCCTGTAAAATATGTAGCATACACTTCATTAATAGCAACGAAATCATTCATCTCTTTGATGAATACAGTAGTCTTAATTACATTGTCCATGCTTGTACCTGCCGCCTGAAGTAAATTAGACAAATTCGTAAGTGCCTGCTTTGCCTGCTCCTTTGATCCCTCTGGGATATTACCTGTTGCAGGATCTACAGGGATAATACCTGATGTATAAACCATTCCGTTTACTTCTATAGCCTGTGAATATGGTCCGATAGCTGCTGGCGCCTTATCTGTACTTATAACATTTTTCATTGAATTACCTTCTTTCTTCTAATTTCATTGAGTTCAGATTACAAAATACGAAATATGCAGTAATCTACTCAATCACAAATGAGGTTCAAAATACCTTTGACTCTCATATCATTATATTAAAGTGATTCCGCAAGCGCAATTATATTCTTATATAATTGTCACATTATTCCAAAAAATAGTATCCTTGTGCTATTTTCTTCTGATTTTTCCGTCTGTAAGATCAATAAGCCTTTCTTTATATAAGTGCCCTATAGCTCTCTTAAACGCATTCTTGCTAAGTCCTGTCTCTCTTTTTATCACTTCTGGACTTGCTTTTTCTGAAAAAGGAAGAACTCCGGCATATGAGTCAAGAAGTTCTAAAATCTTATCCGAATCCGCATCCATCTGGATGTATGCTTTTTCACGAAGTGTGATATCAAGCTTTCCATCCTCTTTTACATCTGTAACCTTCGCTTCTATAATATCGCCAATTCTTAAATATCTCGTATCTTCATGGCGTGGAATCTTCGCAGAATACATATCATCAATCGCAACAAACGTACCAAAGTTGTCACTAAACTCATAAACTCTGCCGCTTACCATATCACCCTTCTTGTACGGAGAATCCTTCGAAAGCAGATCATATAGTCCTTTCATTGTCGCACATAATCTGCCACTTTTATCAATATACATAGATACAAGTATTTCATCTCCCGCTTCAACTTTCTGTGTCATCTGTTTATATGGTAAAAACAGATCCTTCTCAAGTCCCCAGTCCAAAAAAGCACCAATCTTGCCAACTTCTTTTACGCAAAGCGGCTTATACTGTCCCATGACTATCTTCGGTTTATTGGTAGTGGCTATTAATCTATCCTTAGAATCTTTATATAGAAAAACATTTATTCTATCACCAATTCTAAGATCACCCGGCACCTGTTTTGCTGGCAAGAGTACTCTCTCATCATCACACTGCTTATTAGCAAGATAAATTCCAAAGTCTACCTTCTTAATATAAGTAAGTTCCTGATATTCACCTAATCTCATTTTATATCCTTTCGTAACTTTCAGTACTGAATAGTTACATCCTTTCTTTCTGTCCTTATACGCTTATAAACTGCACTGCCGCATACTCGCTTCCATCTATAGCCGTCAGTACCACTGTTATGCTGTCACTTTCTATAGTAACTCTTGGAACAATTTCGTCCCCAAGCATAGCTGATCTTTTGTATTCAGCCCTTAATTCCTTTATTTCAAAATCATCTGGCACAAAGCATAATGCTGTCGATACATACTTGCTATTGTTCATATGTAAATTAGAATCTATAAAATATGCCGGCACAATAAAATGCTCCTCACTCGAATACTCTTTCGGCAGTTTAATCTTACGCCCTGCATATTCCATATCTGTCTCCTTTTCGACTGGATATGCATCTATGAGTGGCTGTGTTATTTTGGTCGGATGACCTTCCTTCGTATCAATGAGTGCCCAAATAGAATTAGCATAGGCGAGCCTGTCCGCATTTTCATCAACCATGCGGAAATTTCTCCATCCATAAAATCCCTTCATATCATATGGCCATGTCTGGATTTCTACCATATCAGCCAACTTTGGCATATTCTCGCATCTAATCTGCCAAAAAGATAATACCCATGCCAGATTATTCTTTGCCAAATACTCCACTCCCACATTTTTGCTCTGCGAGTGAAATACTGAACAATCCTGGAAATAGTCAATGAGTGCAAGCCACGTCAACTTGCAATTTGCATCCACTTCACTATATCTTATTTTACTTTTGAAACTATACATTCTGCTCACCTTTTACCTTATGTCCCTGTAACAGATAAAACGAATCTTTAATGTTAAAAAAAGCACTACGCAAACCGTAGTGCTTCAAGCTGGCCCACAAGGATTCGAACCTTGAAATGACGGAGTCAGAGTCCGTTGCCTTACCATTTGGCGATGGGCCAATGTGTTTTGTTGTGTCTCAACAAATGCTATTATACATACAACCCTATATAGTGTCAACCCCTAATTTCATTTTTTTTAAAAATAATTATTTCTTTGTTACAAACCGCATAAATTACATCTTCTTTCCATTCCATTTTTGCTGTTGCACTTGTAACCTCGACTATTGATTTCTCGATTGATTGTACTTTTTCAGAAGGTATAAGTACTTCCATTTGGACGGCTGCACCATACTCTGTATTACGGATTGAAATATCATTCTGTGCAAACAGATACTGCAATTTTCCAAGACCATTGTAATCCGTACATATAATAAGAAGTTTTCCTGTCTGTTTTGTAATTATCGTGCTATTCTCAAGTCCAGCCTGGACCGCTGCCTGATATGCTCTTACAAGCCCACCTGTTCCAAGAAGTACTCCACCAAAATATCTGGTAACCACAACTGCCACATCACATATTCCTTCCCTCATCAATACATCAAGCATTGGTCTTCCTGCTGTACCTGCCGGTTCACCATCATCAGAACATCTGGTAAGTTCCTGTCTGCTCCCAATAACAAATGCACTGCAATTATGTCTTGCATCCCAATACTTTTTCTTTGTCTCATTTATAAAAGAAACCGCCTCTTCCTCTGATGAAACTGGCTTTACAGTGCAGATAAAACGGGATTTTTTTTCTGTAATTTCGCCTTCTCCGCCCTCATATACAACTTTATATCCATTATTTGGTTCAGCCACTCTTATTTTTTCTCCTTTTGCACATACTAACAACATCCTAACACATAATATACGGACTATTCAATTTTTTCTTTATATTAATTGTATATTTTGATATAATAGTATGGGTGTGTATATTTTCACCCATTACAAATAAGATAATAATCTATCTTTATAAGGAGGCCTATATATGAATTATGGCAAAAGTGCTACGAAGAACCTTGCTAATAAATATGATCCAAAAGGCGTGAAGATAAGACATAAATTCGGAGTCATATTTTGGAAAGTGGTTCTTATATGCGTAGTATTAGTTGGCATTGTCGGCATCAGTTCAGGTCTGGGCATTTTCAATGGAATCATCGACTCGGCTCCCGATATTTCAGCAATAGATGTCACCCCGACAGGATACTCATCCACGATATATTATGATGACGGCAAAACTGTAAGCGATACTCTTGTTGCTTCAGGTGCCAACAGAAAGTATGTCACAATTGATGAAATACCAACAAACCTTCAGCATGCATTTGTTGCTATCGAGGATGCCCGTTTTTATGAGCACAACGGAATTGACCTATATGGTATTACTCGTGCCGCTGTCGAGTGTATTAAATCCCGCGATTTCAGTCAGGGGGCAAGTACTATCACCCAGCAGCTTATCAAGAACAATGTTCTTACATCATGGACAAGCGAATCTTCTAATATAGAGAAGCTTCAACGAAAAATCCAGGAGCAGTTCCTGGCACTTGAACTTGAGAAACAGGTCAACGACAAGCAGTGGATTCTTGAGAATTATATGAACTCAATCAATCTCGGTGCCAATACCTTGGGTGTACAGGCTGCATCACAGCGTTATTTCAACAAAGACGTTTCCGAACTTACGCTTTCAGAATGTGCCGTAATCGCTGGAATCACACAGAATCCAAGCCGATACAACCCAATCACACATCCTGAGGAAAATCAGAAGCGTAGGACATCTGTCCTTGACAAAATGCTTGAGCAGGGATATATCAGCAAGACTGAGCATGATGATGCATTAGCAGATGATGTATATTCCCGAATTGCAGAGTACAATGACAAGGCTACATCTTCTCCATCTGTAAACAGTTATTTCACAGATGCGCTGATCACCGATGTATACAAGAGCCTTGTAAATGACCTTGGTTATTCAGAATCCGAAGCATACAAAGCAATCTATCAGGGCGGTCTGGAGATATATTCAACACAAAGTCCGGATTTGCAGGCTATATGCGACGAGGAAGTAAATAATCAGGACAATTATGGATTTAAGCCTTCATATTCATTTACGTTATCTTTTCAGGTAAAGAAATCAGATGGAACTTACGCTAATTATACTAATCAGACTATGCTTTCTTATTATAAGAAGAAGACGCACAATGAAGACTTCTCAATCAACTACAGCACAGAGGACAAGTGTGTTGAAGCAATCAAGCAGTATGAGAAGGATGTTCTCGAAAAAGGCGATGAGATTGTAGAGAACTCAGAAGCTTATTCTATATCGTTACAGCCACAGGTTGCTCTTACTTTAATCGATCATAGCACAGGTGAGGTTAAAGCTCTCGTTGGAGGACGTGGTGATAAGACAGCCGACAGAACATGGAACCGCGCTACTGACACTTGCAGACAGCCTGGTTCAACTTTCAAGATTATTGGATGCTATGCTGCTGCTCTCGATGCTGGTGATATGACACTTGCATCTGTACAGGACGATGCGAACTTCACAGTAGGTTCAAAGACATTCCGTAATTATGATGGTTCTCATAGAGGTTTTACCAACATAAGAACAGGTATCACATACTCTATCAATGTAATGGCTGTTAAGACATTGCAGCAGATTGGTGTAGATTTAGGATATCAGTACGCTGAGAACTTTGGAATTACCACGCTTTGTGACAGCGACAGAAATCTTTCACTCGCACTTGGCGGACTGACAAATGGTGTGACTAATCTTGAACTTACAGGTGCCTACGCTACAATAGCCAACAAAGGTGTCTATATGGAACCTAAATTCTTTACCAAGGTTCTTGACCATGACGGCAATGTACTTCTTGACAGAACACAGATTCAGGATACTCACAAGGTTCTTAAAGAATCTACTGCATGGCTTCTTACAAGCGCAATGCAGGACGTTATCACCAAAGGTACCGGTGGACGAGCTAATTTTGGCACTTCAATGGCAAAGGCTGGCAAGTCTGGTACTACAACAAGCAACAGAGATGCTCTCTGGGCTGGATTCACACCATATTATACTTGTGTAGTCTGGGGTGGATATGACGATAATTCAAAGCAGAATGGTTCGTTAACCGCATATCCTAAGACTATCTGGAAGAAGATAATGGGACGAATCCATGAGAATCTTGAAGTAAAACAATTTGAAAAACCAAAGAGCATCACCTCTGCGACTGTATGTAAAAAATCGGGACTTCGACCTATAAGTGGTGTATGCAACAAAGACCCTCGTGGTTCACAAAATTATACAGAATATTTTGATACAGCAACCGTTCCATCTTCATCATGTGATCACCATATCTCTCTTGAAGTATGTTCGGAAAGCGGAATGCCTGTTGCGCTCTACTGTCCGCATACAGTGACTAAGGTATTTATCGTAGGTGGTTCGAGCGGTACGCAGGATTCACCATATCTGGCGAATGAGTCATTTATGAAAAGAACATGTAATCTTCATAGGCGGCCACCTGTAGAAGATGATATGGATAACGACGATTCAGATACTGAACCAGATGATTCTACACCGCAGGAGCCGGATGATGATCCAAATAATCCGGATAACACCGATCCTAATCCGCAAGATCCTGCTCCGCAGGAGCCTACACCTGATATTCCGATTCCAGATGATCCTGCACTGCAGGAGACAACAACGATACCTATGCAGTATCTATTTTATTCAAAGTATCAGCTTTTATATCCTCATTTCAGATTCGATTCCTGATTCTGATATAAAATCTGATAATTATATTGTACAATATTCCAGCAGGTCAGTATTATTTTACTGACCTGCATTTATTTTAACGCAGCTTTTTACACCTAACAGTGCGACACGCATCAGTTACTGTTCAGACTCAGGCCTGACACCGCGCTTTCAAGCTATGCGCCATATTGTCAATTATTGAGTGATTCCATCTTCATGTTTAGCTATACTGCTTCTTGAATAAATAAAAAGGATTATATATAATTTGATTGTAGCTATAATTTTGTAAGTGAAAGGGAATAGAATATGGAGAATAATACAAACTTTTCAGAATCAGGCAGCAACACTGATTATCAGTCCAGCTATGGACAGAACAATTATCAGACAGATAATCAGCAGTCCGATACACAGAACAATTACCAGCAGTCCTATAATCAGCCTGGGGCACAGTACAATTACCAACAGCCTTATAATCAGCCTGGGGCACAGAGCAATTACCAGCAGTCTTATAATCAGCCTGGGGCACAGAGCAATTACCAGCAGTCTTATAATCAGCCTGAGGCACAGAGCGATTACCAGCAGTCTTATAATCAGCCTGGGGCACAGAGCAATTACCAGCAGCCTTATAATCAGCCTGGGGCACAGAACAATTACCAACAGCCTTATGAACAGCCTGGGGCACAGAGCAATTATCAACAGTCTTATGAACAACCTTACGGGGCAAATAATTATCAGCAGAACTACTATGGCGCCCCACATTATACACCACAGCAGCATAATACAGATCCTATACAGGTTATTTCAATCGTATCGTTGGTTCTTGGAATTTGTTCTTTTACAATATGCTGTTGTTTCGGATTCGTTCCAGGCACTGTCGGTTTCATTCTCGGACTTGTCGGCATCTTTAAATCAACTGGTTCGAAAGGATTTGCAATTGCAGGTACAATAACATCTTTACTTGGAATTATTATTTCAATTACTCTTATTGTTTACTCATTCGCAAATCCAGGTCAGGGTTTGAATTACATGTTCAATCTCGACCTTCCTAACGAAGAGTATAATTATGATTCCTACGATTATAATTACAATGAAACATATTAAAGAAAGAGCGGAACTGCAAACACACAGTTCCGCTCTTTTATAATTTTATCTGTTGTGGCTGATTTAATTTATTGCTTACCCTCTTTTATGTATTTGAATACATTGAGTGAATCAAGTGGATGTCCTTCGAAATCGAAAAATGCCTGATTATCCCATGAGCATCCGCCGTAATACTTACCAGCCTGTTCTATAGGCATTTCAAGGAATATACCGGTCAGACTCCGCTCCAATATATACTCGGAATACGTCTGTCCACAGCAAAAAGAATGCTTGAAAATACCGCAATTCGTTATCTAAGGATTCCCTTTGAATTGATTCGCGTATTCATGCCCTTGCTGAACTTATTCAGCTTCTTTATAACACGGATTCTCTCGTCGCCCTTTAATATCTTAGGCTGGAATGTATTCGTGCTTGATGATCCTGACAGTGAGCAAGGGTATACCTTTGCGTCATTTTTAGATGTTTGCTTTCCATCCTTTATGTAAAATGTCTGCTGGAAAATCATGGTATCCTTGTCGGACGGATTGCTGTTTCCTCCGAAGCAGAAATTGCCAAGACTGTATAGGATATACTTTCCATCATACTTCTCTATCCCCTGCAATACATGAGGATGATGTCCTATAACTAGCGATGCCCCCTGGTCGATTGCATAGTGCGCAAGTTTCTTCTGGGTGTCATTCGGGTAATAATCCCTCTCTATCCCCCAGTGAAAACTTGTAATTATTATATCAGCATCCGCCTTTTTTGCCTTATCAATTGCTGTCTTTACATCCTTTTTCGTAAGCACTCCGATTTCATTAAATCCTAAAAATGCAACTTTTACGCCATCAACAGTCTTGTATGCAATATTTGTGCCATACGAATATGCTATACCAGCTTTTTTAAGTGCAGCCTTTGTATCCTTAAAGCCCTGCTCTCCAAAATCCATCGTATGATTATTTGCAAGATTTACAACCTCTACAGAACCAGCCTTTAAGATTCCCGTATATTTGGCAGGACCTTTGAATGTAAATGTCTTCTGCGCCCTGTTATTTGATGTAGTAAGTGTTCCCTCAAAATTAACAATAGTTATGTCATCTTTCTCGAAAACCGACTTGACATTTTTTAAAAAGTACTTATTGTCATGGCTTTTATAGTACTCGTTGAATTTGTTATTGTATCTCGAATCAACACCGAGTGTACAATCTCCCGCCGCGCTTATTGTTACAGTTTTAACCGTCTCCTTCTTCGTGGCAGTATCATTTTTCTTTGCAGCATATACATTCGCTGGTATTGCCAGACTTATTGCCAGACAGACTGCAAGTGCACATATTCCTTTTTTCTTCATGTATTTCCTCCCATACACTTATTATGTACTCTCGGAATCTACACAAATCGAGTCATTCTGGCTATATTTTCTATATACTGCTTCCATTTTCTCGTCGTACACACCGTGTACGCACTGCGAAAATGTCATTGTATATCGAAAATCTATCTCAGAATTCTTCGATTAGTAAATTCCGAGAGCACATTTATTCATCAATCTATAATTTTATCAGCTGGATTAAGTCATCCCAATAATCTGGATATTTCACATACCCCTTCTGGACAAACATATCCTCTCCACTATTATAACTTATTTTCACTGACCATAGTACCTTTTCATCATCTGATTGCTCATCTTTTTTATCTTCTGTGAAATCTGATGTAACAACATTCTTCTCAACAAACTCAACCAGTTTGTCAGAATTACTATAATCATCCTCTTTCTCTGTCAAAGTCTCTCCAATTGTGGATATTGTCCTCTTATTGTTCTCAACATCTATTGAATACTCAATCTGGGTATCAACATCCTCCTCATATGTAACTATGATTTTTCTTATGCCGCCATCAGCTGTTTTATCCTTTGACTGAGTCTTTTCATCTACATTCTTACTACATCCACAACATACAGCTATACAAACAAGTGCCATACATATCATCACTTTTTTTACCATTTTCATTACATTTCCTCATTATTTCATTTTCTTTAATTTTATTCATCCTCCCAGGATTCATTTGTTTCATGCCGATTCCTGCAAAGCGTATACCTTTGTCTGAGATATAATCAATTATTTTTCTGCAACTTTTTCTCTGCACAATGTCTGTGATATTCCTGTAGCTTTTCAACCAGTAATGTCAAATAGCGGAACAGTGATTCTGCTGCAAATCCAAATACTACCATCATCAAAACACAGATATTAGACAAATCCGAAAGTGCAAACAGCTCCTTAAGGAAAAATCCACAGAATATAAATCCAACAACATTGAGTGCAATTACTCCATACTTCATCTTATTAAGCGGCTCACTTATCTTAAACAGAATCATGAATCCGACAACTGTAAGAACCATCGTAGCGATTGTTCCAATGCTATCTTCCGGAAGTGAAAATACATCACCACATACAACAAGCGCTGCCACCGCAAGTACATCAGTCACTCCACCAGGCAATGCTTTTAGCATGACGTTGGTAAGGAAATGTCCCTTGATCCTGTCTTTATTCGGCTCAAGTGCAAGAAGAAATCCTGGTGCACCGATTGTAAACATACTAAGAAGAGATATTTGTGCCGGTTCAAGCGGATAAGTAATCATGAAAATAACCGAGAACAGTGACATCAGCAGCGAGAATATATTCTTGACAAGAAACAGGCTTGCTGAACGCTGTACGTTATTTACCACACGTCTTCCTTCATACACTACATCAGGCATATGCTCGAAATCAGAGTCAAGCAATACAACCTGTGCCGCCTGTGCTGCCGCTTCACTTCCTGATGCCATGGCAACACTACAATCGGCGTCCTTCATGGCAAGAATATCGTTGACACCATCTCCTGTCATCGCAACAGTATGTCCATCCTCCTGCAATGCCTGTACAAATTTCTGCTTCTGCTTTGGCGTCACTCGTCCAAATACTGTGTAATTGCGGACAGCATCTTTTATCTTCTCATCACTGTCAAGGGTTGCAGCATCTATATATTTTTCTGCATTCTCAATTCCCGCAGAGATTGCAATCTTTGATACCGTCTTAGGATTATCACCCGATATAACTTTAATCGCAACTTTCTGACTCTTAAAATACTCAAATGTCTTAACAGCATTCTCACGGATTGGATTAGCAAGTGCCACAAAACCAAGTGGAATCACTTTGTCTGTAAGCCCCTCCGAAATACTGTCTCCTGTATATTTTGCAAAGAGGAGTACTCTGTCTCCACTTGCCGTATATGGTGCAATCTGCTCTTCCATCACAGAAAATTCATCTCTTAGAATAAACTCTGGCGCACCAAGCAGATAAATACCATCAGAAAATGTAACACTTCCATATTTGAGACTGGACGAAAAAGCCAGCTGGTCAAGAATCGTTCTCTGTGATACAACTCTCTTTTCCTGCTGCTTTGAATATTTCTTTAATGCCACCATAGTTGCATTATTATCCTGTGATGCATTGACATAATCAAGCAATACATATTTTAATTCGTCTACCGTATGAAGCGGATTTTGTTCGTCCTTGCATAAGAAAACATCTTTCACGCTCATATCAGGCTCTGTGATAGTTCCTGTTTTATCGACGCAGAGTACATCAACCCGGGCAAGTGTCTCTATGCTTTTCATATCATGTAAAAGAACTTTTCTTTTGGCGAGATTCATCGTACTAAGTGCAAGTGCAACTGTCGTCAGCAGATAAAGTCCCTCTGGAATCATGCCGATGATTGCTGCAACCATTGATGTAACACTCTTGCTGATTGAATCCGCGTTTATATAATGACTCTGCCAGAAAAGAATTATACCTATTGGAATAATAACAATACCAATCCACTTTACAATGAGATTGATAGAGCGTATCATCTCTGACTGCTCGCCACTTCCCATAGCCTTAGCTTCCAGGCTAAGCTTTGAAATATATGATTCATTACCAACTTTAGTAAGTCTTGCATAGCACTGTCCAGATACCACGAAACTGCCCGACATAAGCGTACTTCCACTTGTCTTCTCGACCTCATCTGCCTCACCTGTAAGCAGTGATTCGTTCACCTGTATACTTCCATCTATTACAACTGCATCGGCACATATCTGCTTACCTGCTGTAAGAAGAATTACGTCATCTTTTACAAGTTCTTCCGAAGGAATCTGCTGCAACATGCCATCTCTTAATACATCAGCATGTGGTGCATTGAGCAGGCTCATTTTCTCTAAAGTCTTCTTAGCGCGCAATTCCTGAACTATACCGATGAGCGTATTGCCTATAATAATTGGTAAAAATGTGAGATTTCTAAACGATCCTACAAGAATGAGAAGTACCGAAATAACTAGAAATATAAGGTTAAAATACGTAAGTGTATTTGATAAAATTATTTCTCTTGTAGTCTTGTCCGTAGATATGTCTGTATTATTTGTCAGTCCCTGTTCAATTCGCGCAACTACCTCTTCCTGAGTCAGTCCACGAATTGAAGGGCCTTTCTGATTTGAAACGATTGTCTGGTTTGTCTTAATGTCTTCCATAAGGATGCTACCTCTTTTAGTCTGTAAATTTATAACCTCTGTAACTACTTAGTTCTCCCCAAAATAATTACTAACTTTTAGACTATTTTACTACATTCTTATTATAAGAAAACGAAAATAAATATAAAATTTTCTTATCTTTACCTTAACAATTATTTTCTTAATTCTCTCATGTCAGTTTTATTATAACCGCCTGCTCTATTATTCTTTGCCTTTCCATAATTTCTATGCTTGTTTCCTTCGTTTTTATTCCTGTTTCTTGAATCTTTATTATTTCCCGACTTATATCCGTCCCTTGAAGTTCCCAGGCGCGAATTTCCCGAACGTGAATTTCTAGAACGTGAATTTCTGGAATTTCTTCTTCCATTCCATGAATTTCGCCTGTCTACGCCTCTTTTATGTCTTACAAGTTCAACCGACCACTGTGTATTCATCTCTGGAATTTCATTTCCAAGCAATCTTTCTACATCATATAATCTCGGAAGCTCATCCTCACAGCAAAGTGTATAGGCAAGTCCGCTTTCACCCGCACGTCCAGTTCTTCCAATTCTATGTATATAATTATCAGCTTCATCTGGCAGATCATAATTAAATACATAATTCAGATTAGGAATATCAAGACCTCTGGCTGCAACGTCAGTTGCAACAAGAATCTGAATCTGTCCTGTTCTGAAGCGGTCAAGCGCATCCTTTCGCTGTCCCTGCGTCTTATCACCATGAATAGACACCGACTGCAATCCACTTTTTCTAAGTGCTCTGTCTAGTCTGTCCGCTCCCTTCTTGGTACGGGTAAATACTATGGCATTTTTGCGCTCCTTGCGTGGAAGCTTTTGATTTTCAGCACTTCCGACCTCGCGCTTTAAGAACTCTGTAAGTATCTTATCCTTGTCTTCTCCATTTGTAAAAATAAGATGCTGTTCTACAGTATCTGCTGCATTGTTCTGTGCATCAATCTGAATACGCACTGGCTCCTTAAGAAGCTGGTTCGCCAGTTCCTCAACCGCTTTATCCATAGTTGCTGAGAACATAATCATCTGTCTGCCCTCTGGAATAAGTTCATTTATTTTTCTTATATCAGGAATAAATCCCATATCAAGCATTCGGTCAGCCTCATCTAACACAAAATACTCAACGCTCTCAAATTTAAGTCTGTTGTCACTATATAAATCTAATAATCTTCCTGGTGTTGCAACTACAATATCTGCGCCCGCTTTAAGCTGCGAAATCTGCCTTCCTTTATTTGAACCACCGTAGAGACATACCACACGAAGATCCATGTATCGTCCATATTTCTTGAAGTTATCAAAAATCTGGATAGCAAGTTCTCTGGTTGGGGCAAGAATAAGTGCCCTTATCCGTTTCTTTTTACGATATTCAATATTGTTAAGCAAAGGCAGCGCAAATGCTGCTGTCTTACCAGTTCCAGTCTGTGCCAGTCCTACAACATCATGTCCTTCCATAATTACAGGGATGGCCTTTTCCTGTATTGGTGTTGCCTCCTCATATCCTGCTTTACGCACTGCATTTAGTATATCTTTTTTAATTCCAAATTCTTTAAACTTCAATATTTTTCTCTCTTTCTTTTATTTCCTTAAGCACTGGCATCCTGAATATCTTCACAATAAGCGGAATGACCATAATAAACCATACAAGCGGTTCCGCAACAATTACGCCCGCATACCCAAGCATCGGAACCAGTGTATATGCTATAACAATTTTACCAATCATCTCAAGTGAACTTGATACAAGCGGTGTTATCTGTTCTCCAAGCCCCTGCATCGCATTCCTCACAATGCAGATTACCGCTGTCACATAGTAAAACAAAGTGTCAAACTTAAGATAATCAGTAGCATTCTTAATAACAACCTCATTATCACTTCCTGTGACAAGATGTACAAGCCATGGTCCAATCGCATAGCTTGCAATAAGCGCCAATGTACACCATATGCATGTATAAAAAATGGAAAGTCTTATTCCTTTTTTTACTCTTTTTACTTCGCCTGCACCGATATTCTGTCCGCAGTATGTCGCCATAGTCTGCCCGAATACAGTAAACATAACCATAAAAATCTCTGATATTTTCCTCGCTGCTGTATGTGCAACAATTATATCCTGTCCAAGCTTGTTTATAGCTGTCTGTAATGTGAGCGAACCTATATTCACAAGGGAACTCATAAATCCCATGGACATTCCTGCGCTGAGCATATTTTTCTGCATCACACTATCCTTTGCAAAGAAATCTTCCCTGCCAATTCTTAGGATTTCGTATTTTCTGACCATGTATATCCAGCATATTGCAAATGCAATCAGCTGCGCAAGCACTGTCGCAATAGCTGCACCGCGTACACCCGCTTTTAGCACCACAACAAAGAAGATATCACCTACAATATTCAGGCATACTGATATAAATAAAATAACAAGCGGCGTAACTGTATCTCCAAGTGCTCTTAGTGCCGCTGCACATACATCATATAAAAATGTCGCAAGAAGTCCTGCTATTATTATGAAAATATACTGTGATGCCTTCTTCATCAATGGATCTGATATATTCAAAAATATAAGAATTGGTTTCAAAAACACAAGACAAAGCACTGTAATTGCAATGGCAATTATCGCTCCAAGTCTCAGTGACATGGCAAATGACCTGCGTACTCCAGTCTCATCTTTTGCACCGAATTTCTGTGCAGTTATTATCGCAAAACCATTTGTAAGCCCCATCAAAAAACCAATCATAAGATTGCTTAGCGTAGTCGTTGCCCCTACTGCTGCAAGAGTATTTTCACCAAGAAATGACCCAACTATTCTAGTATCTACTATACTATAAGTAAGCTGTAGCAGATTTGCCAGAAAAATCGGAATGGCAAATCCTATAATAAGTGTGGATGGTTTTCCTTTTGTAAGATCTTTCATTTATAAAGTTCCTCCATATCGGTACGAAACTATATAATATACTATAATCTCATATAATTCAATATATTTTCCCCCAGCTTTCCCATAGCAAAAATACAAGCCCCTGGCTCGATTGCACAGGGGCTTACACATGTTACTTCAAGTATGTTATATAAACATGTATCAAAAATATTATAGCCAATAGTAAAAAGACTATATTATCTCTAAATGTAAATCCAATTTTACACAGATTTGTTCTCTTATATGGGGCATCAATTCCTTTAGTCAGGACTGTTGCTGACAAATCATTACCTATTGTTACAACACTTACAATAAACGGTACCATTCTGTATTCAAGCATCTCCATCGGCTTTCTGACTGACCCAATATCTCTCAATTTCATAGCATCGGATACACAATGATATTCTTCTATTATTGTAGGAAACAAACGAAACATTGCAGATACTGGTGCTACAAAACTTCTTGGTACATGCATCCTGTCCATAGCTGCCACAAACTCTCTCACAGAAGTTGTTCTAAATACAAGATACATAAGCATTCCACTTGGCGATATTTTCGTGAAAAAAGCAACAATTCCTGTAAAAAACAGATTCACAAATAATGGAGCATTGTCCAACATTAACTCTGGCAATATACAGCAGATTAAATATATCACGCCATATACCAGGGATTTCTTATAGTCCTTTAAAAAGAGCAGTGCGATAAAAGGTATAACTGCCAGTATGTATTTTAATATCTCTCCGGCTAAACTATACCCACCAGTTAAAAGTATAACTGACACTACCAAACACGCTGATATTTTAGTACGGGGATCCAGCTTTCTTCTTTCCACTGCATTATACCAGGCTGCTTCTTTCAAAATGCTTTTTGAGTACATGTCTTCCAAGCACACCTCCGAGTATTCCGCCTAAAAATGATAATAATATTATGCCTGGAAATACCCATGTATGCTGAAAATATCCATTAACTGTCATAACATACTCTTTGCCATACCCGCTGGCTTTCTGGGTTAACCATTCCTCACTTGCAAAAAGCCACTGTATATAATTACTTGCTGTTGCTATAGATGCAACTCCGTATGCTATCACGCACATTCTGCTGCTTTTGTATCCGCTGGCCTTAAGTATTAATTCTGCAAAAAAACTAAATATCATTCCAACCACCAAAGCACCCGGTCCCATGCCTGTCAGTATCATCACTACACCATTAATCATAGTATAAATCATGATCATTCCCGGCTTTTTTATTTTGGTGTAAAACAGCATAGTAGGTATTCCTATTGCAAAAGGTGAAATCACTGACAGCAGAACAAATCCCATTGGAATCATTCCTATTGTACATGCTACAGCAATAGAAATAACAAGATTAATCGCTGTAAATATTCCAATGTTCATATAATCTTTTCCATTGAGTTTCATTGTATTTTTTTGTTCCATACTTTACTCCTTCTTACCGCTTATTACTTGACTAAGCTTAATGTTCATGTTATATTTTAAGTTAGTTTAATCTAACACAAGATAGTGTAATTTTTACACATATTTTTTACAATCTTTTAGATTTTTTTATGTGGAATTGTAGCATTTTTATGTGGATTTCAGGTTTTAAGGAGAAACAATGGATACATATTCGTCAGACAACTATTACAAATTTTGTTTAAAAAGTGGTCTTTTGCCCGATGAGGAAAATTCAGACTACTGTTTAGCTGGCAAAACTCTTAGAATCAACGAAGAATTTGGTCATGGAACTTACTGGATCTATGAACACGAGAATCTTTTTAGTATACGCATTCATGATTTCTACTTCAAGACATCACAAACTCTCACATTTCGATACTATAATTGCATGAGCATTACAAAATACTACGAAATTACAGGTACAGAACTTCCATCTGGACGTAAATTAACCTCAGGATGTCTTAAATCCTTTATTGGACAAAAAGACCAGCCATATTCCATAATGATTCCTGCAAATGCTCGGATTTCCAGCGTATGTATAGAAATTCTTCCTGCTTTTTATAAGAAATATATTAAAAATATAAACCCAGATGAATACCAGAAATTAATTGACGCTTTCGTTTCATTTGATCAATCTGATGATTTTCCAGAAATGTCAGCTCTATTATCGGATATAAAAAATTTCCGTGGAGAGGGACTATCAGCGCAATTGTACTATAATGCCAAAGTTTCAGAAGCCATGTCTCTCATGATCAATTACAGACATTCATCATTATTTTCTCTTAAGCCAATTGACCGTGAGAGAATACATAATGTAACCGAATATATCGACAATAATTTTTCCAGCCATATCACAATAGGTGACCTTGAAAAGGTTGCTTTTATGGGTGCGACAAAATTACAGAACAGTTTCAGAACATATCACAATTGTACTATAACGGCATATATCCAATCACGGCGAATCGAGAAAGCTAAACTACTCCTTCAGACAACTTCATTGCCTGTCAATGAAATTGCAATTGCTGTGGGATACAAAAAATCCAGCCAGTTTTCTGAAATTTTCAAGAAACTGACTGGAACTCTTCCTCTTAAGTATCGAAAATCATGTTCAAATGTGTGATGCTGCCTTTTGTTCTGCATCCCACATTTGTCTATACTTTCCTCCCTGACTCATAAGTTTATCATGTGTTCCACTCTCGATTACTTTCCCATCAGACATCACAATTATCTGGTCTGCATTTTTTATAACAGAGAGCGTATGCGCCACCATAACCATTGTTTTGTTCTCATGCAGCAGTCTGGCTATTGCATTTTTTACTGCATACTCATTTTCGATATCTAGTGATGCTGTAGCTTCATCAAGCAGTAAAACAGGTCTGTTCTGAATCATAGCTCTTGCAATTGACAATCTCTGTCTCTCGCCACCAGAAAGTTTATTACCGTTTTCACCAATTTGAGTATCATATCTATCTTTTTGCTTTTGTATAAAAGAATCACACTTTGCCATCTGACACACATGTACAATCTCTTCATCCGCTGCATCCATTTTTGCATATCGTATATTATCTTTTATACTGTCATTAAATAATATAACATTCTGATCAACCATAGATATCTTATCAAGAACCGCTTCTGCACTATAATCCCTGATATCATTCTTTCCTATTCTGATTGTACCGCTGTCTGCTGCATAATACCTGGATATCAAATTCAAAATTGTAGATTTCCCCGAACCTGATTCACCTACAATAGCGGTAAGACTATGTTCTGGAATATAAAATGATGCATTTTTTATAACATCATGCCCCGGCTCATATGCAAACGAAACATTTTCAAACGTGATGTCATAACAATCTGATTCAAAGTTCCTGTCAATATTACTTTCCTCCTCTTCCTCCATTATCTTTATAATATTTTTCTTAGAAATAAGCAGGTTCTTATAACTAAACAGGTTTATTGATATAGCCGTTGTCAATTTAATCAGTAATATAGGCAGCATAGATATCATGATAAAATCTATAGTATTCAGCTGCCCATTTTTGTATGCCAATAATGCCATAAAGATTACAATCGGAACGCTCAGCCAACTAATCATATTATAAGAAAATCCTATAGGTATTCCTTTTTCCTCATATTTGTAACACACATCGCTATATCTGTATATGGCATCATTTACAGCTTTATTTTTCTCCCCACACATCCCATAAATTCGCAGTGTCTGAATCCCTGATATATATTCAATAATTTCCGATACAGTCTGCGCCGCCACATCATTCTTCTCTTTTCCATATACACGCACAACTCTAAAAGACAACCATATATTGGGAATCAATAATAAACAAACAAAAAGCATTACAAACGCAGCGGGATAATACAATAAAGCCATTGCAGCAATAATCGTAATACACAATGTTGCATTCTTTGCTATACTACCTATATTATGAGTCAAAATTTTCTCGTAATTAGCGACATCAGAATTCATAGTATTAATATAATCACCTATATGACCTTCCTGAAAATTCTTTAACGGAATACGTCTGAATTTATCGCCAAGTTCTTTTCTTATATTCTTTGATACCTTTGCACCACCCAGCTGACTTTGTGTATATCCTATTCCATAAATAACAAATCGTATCAAAAATAAAATCATAAGACCGACAGTTAATCTGCATATATTATCAAAATTTAATTCGTCATATCTGACCCACTTTAATACAAAATAAATTGCACAATAACTAAATCCTGCCAGTATCCCATCAATTATAGTTAAAACTATTCCGACTTTTAACGCAGCATTTTTAGAAAAAACCTTACTATTTTCCATCACTTCATACCTCCTGATGTGTAATTAATTTTTCTGGAAGACTGATACATGCGCCATGCATTCTGATAGTATTTGTTTTGTGCAAGCACTTCTTCATGAGTACCAACACTGCTTATAGTTTTATTCTCTATCACAGCCACCTTGTCGCACATGGAAATAACGCCCAAGCGATGTGCTACAATTATAACAGTTTTATTTTTGCAGAGATTTGAAATTGCTTTATCTATCTCATACTGATTCTCTGGATCTGCAGCAGAGGTTGCCTCATCAAGAATCAAAATTGGTGCATCCTTTAAAATAGCCCTCGCTATTGCAATTCTTTGTTTTTCTCCCCCTGAGAAATGTGAATCCAATGTACCACACAAGGTCTCATACTGATTCGGCAATTGCATTATAAAATCATCTATCTGCGCATCCCGTGCTGCTTTCCTGACTTCTGACAATGCAGCGTCACTTCCCATCTTTATATTTTCAAGAACCGTACCACTTGTCAGAAATGTATCCTGAAATACCATAGATATATTATTTAACAGCTCACTATACGAAATGTTTTTAATATTAACACCGCCTATTTTTATCTCTCCATCACTTACATCATAAAATCTTGAGATCAACTGCACCAACGTGCTTTTTCCACATCCAGACTCTCCAACCAGAGCAATTTTCTGTCCACTTTCTATCTCAAGATTACAATTATGAAGCACCAGGTTTTCCTCATCATAAGCAAAACTTACATCACGAATTTCAATGTTCTTATTCTTCGGAAATGACTGTGTCCCCTCAAAGACTGGAATATCCAATATTTCTTTTGTCTTCTTTACACCCGTCATAGCCTGCGCAAATGTACCGCTCAACTCTTGCAACGGAAGAATTTCACTTAAATACAGACCTCCAACATATATAAAAAGGATAAGTATACTAGAAGTAACACTTCCCTTCAGAAACAACATTCCACCAATCGGAACCATAAATAGCATTCCACTTTCTACAACTATCAGAAAGATAGAATATAATGGTGCTGTTTTCTTTGTAATTTCATTCCACATATTATTTGACGAATCTATACTGCCTGACAATTTTTCAAAAGAATTACTGCCAAGGTGGTATGCTTTTATAAGTCTCATACACGATATATACTCGATTATCGCTGCATTAAATTCAACTGCAACTTTTGCCGCTTTTGACATAAGTGCATACATTCTTTTAAATATTACTCCCATAATTACTATCGCGATAAAAAGTGGAATCAGAGAAATAACTGCAAGCATCGGATTCATAACCAGCAAATATGCAAATACTACTAATGGTGCTGTCATATACGCAACAAACTCAGGTAAGTTATGTGCTAAAAACAGTTCCAGTTTTTCTATATCCTCATTAAGCAGTGTCTTAATCTGGCCTATACCACGTTCATCCAGTTTTCCAAGTGGAATATTTGCTATGTGATTTATAACCTTGCACCTTACCTGATATAAAGTCCTGTATGCCCCCTTATGCGATAATATCCCTGCTATTCCCAAAAATGCAAGCCGAAGTACAGTTCCTGCAAGCATAAATATTGCATTGTCCAAAATCACATTCGTATGAGCATTTCCACATAGAACTGTATCCATAATATGATATAAGCCCACATAATATGTAATCGTACATACTCCGCTGCAAAAAGAACATATAACTGATAAAATCAGCCATATCTTTTCTTTTCCCGCCCATTTCAATAACAGAAGCATAAGATTTTGTTGTTTATTCATGTGTTTAACTCCTCACGTAATAAGTATTTACGCTTACCCTTTCTACAAATTTATTTAGTATCACATAATTGTTTGATACGCCTAACTCTATAAAATAAATAACTATTTTGCAATTTTTATAACTATTACGCGAGCATTTTGGATAAAACTGTGTTTATTTTATGTATAAACAGACTGATTATATATTTCACATAAAAATAAAAAGGCCCCGCATAATGCGGGACCTTCGGGTTGATATATATCAACTAAGGGGATTAGATTCACTAATCATCTTAGACTAGTGCAAACACACTATTCAACATCCTGTAAAGCCTCAATTCCGACTTCACCAGTACGAACCTTAACAACCTGTGACACATCATATACGAAAATCTTACCATCGCCGATATGTCCTGTATAAAGAGTCTTCTTAGCTGTCTCAATAACTTTTTCAACTGGAATCTTACCTACGATAACCTCAACCTTAACCTTTGGAAGGAGTGTTGCATCAAGTTCAGCACCACGATATTTCTCTCCAGCACCTTTCTGGATACCACAACCCATTACCTGGGTTACTGTCATACCAGTTACACCGAGGTCATTCATAGCCTTACGAAGCTTGTCGTAGCGAGAAAGCTTTGCAATGATAACAACTTTGTGAATTCCTGTTGAAACTGCTGGTGTTACGCTTGAAACAACTGGAACTGCTGTATCTTTCTGAACCTTGCTTGCTGCATCGTAATCAGAAATTCCAAGATCTGTATTCTCATTTACATCCATTACATCACCAGATACATCCATGATTGCAAATCCGGCATATGCTGATGGAAGTCCATGCTCTGTAGCATCAAGTCCTGTAATCTCTTCTTCCTCTGATACTCTAAGTCCAAATATAGCTCTGATAGCAAGGAATGTAATTGTAATTGTTACTGCTGCCCATGCTCCTACAGAAATCACACCAAGTGCCTGTAATCCAAGAAGCTTAAATCCACCACCATAGAAAAGTCCAACAAGAGTATTTCCCTTTGCATCTGCAATGCTGTATCCAGGAGCTGTATCAGTTGCGAAAAGTCCAACTGCAAGTGTTCCCCAGATACCATTCATCATATGTACTGCTACTGCACCAACAGGGTCATCAATATGAAGCTTGTAATCAAGAAGCCATACTCCGAAACATACAAGAAGTCCTGCTACTGCACCAATTACGATTGAGCCTGCCGCATCTGTTACATCACAAGGAGCTGTAATTGCTACAAGTCCTGCAAGTGAAGCGTTAAGACACATTGATACATCTGGCTTACCATATTTAATCCATGTAAAAATCATACAAACTACTGTTGCAACACCAGGTGCCATTGTTGTTGTAAGGAAAACAGAACCAAGCTGTTCTACTGAGGTACATGCAGCACCGTTAAATCCATACCATCCGAACCAGAGGATGAAACATCCTAATGCGCCAAGTGCAATGTTGTGTCCTGGGATAGCATTTACTTTTGTAATATTTCCACTCTTGTCTTTTGTAAACTTACCAATACGAGGTCCAAGAATTTTAGCACCAATGATAGCGCAAATACCACCTGTCATATGGATTGCACAAGAACCTGCGAAATCATGGAATCCCATCTGTGATAACCAGCCGCCGCCCCAAATCCAATGTGCTTCAATTGGATAAATAAGTGCTGAAATAACTGCTGAGTATACGCAATATGATAAGAATTTTGTTCTCTCTGCCATTGCTCCAGATACAATCGTAGCTGTTGTAGCACAGAATACTAAGTTAAATACGAAATTTGACCAGTCAAATGATGCATAATTAGTAAATACATCAAAACCAGGTTTTCCGATAAATCCTAAGAAATCCTCACCAAGTAAAAACGAGAAACCTATTAAAATAAATGTAATAGTACCAATACAGAAATCCATTAAGTTCTTCATAAGGATATTTCCTGTATTCTTTGCTCTGGTAAATCCTGCCTCTACCATCGCAAATCCTGCCTGCATCCAGAATACTAATGCAGCGCCAATAAGGAACCACACTCCAAAAATTACGCCATTAATCTCTTCCATAATTTTTTCCTCCAAACTTTTTATTTTTCACAATTGCTTCTTCCCTGCAATTGCGGATATTTCCACACATCCCTGCGGAATATTTTGCTTTCCAGAAAAAGAATTTTGCTGGAAAATAAAAAGAGACATTCTCCTTGGTATCCACAGCTTCGTGGCTCAATGAAAATGTCTCTTTATTTAACTTTTGATTATACTTCGAAGATTAAATCTCCATATGATGGCATTGGCCACATCTCTTTGTCTACTATCATCTCAAGTTCATCTACCGGTGCCCTGAGTGCCTCCATAGCAGCTTTTACTTCATCTCTGTAGAATGCAGCCTGGTCTCTTCCTTCTTCCATAGCTCCACCCTTTTCTGTTACTTCCTCTAACTTAGAAAGCGCAACCTTTACATCTGAAAGTAAAGCACTTGTTTCTGTAAGAAGCTCTGTCTGTACTGATACATCAGCATCTGCACATGCACTCTTTACTGCCGAAAGTGAATTTGCAAGTGTTGTAGTATATTTGATAACCGCTGGAATAATCTGCTTTCCTGCAATATCAATCATAGCCTTTGCTTCGATGTTGATTGTTTTTGCATATGTCTCATACTCAATCTCAACACGGCTCTCTAGTTCTGCCTTTGTAAATACTCCGAATTTCTCGAATGCCTCTACAGACTCTGGTGCAATGTAAGCTGGAATAGCATCTACCATTGACTTGATATTTGGAAGTCCACGCCTAGCAGCCTCTTCAACCCACTCATCTGAGTATCCGTTTCCGTTAAAGACTACTCTCTGATGCTCTACAGCATACTTCTTGATGAGATCATGTACAGCAAGGTCAAAATTATCTGCTTTTTCAAGAATATCGCAAGCATCCGAAAATGCCTCAGCTACGATTGTATTAAGTACGATATTAGGTTGTGCAACAGAATCCTGTGAACCAACCATACGGAACTCAAACTTGTTTCCTGTGAATGCGAATGGTGATGTACGGTTTCTGTCTGTTGCATCCTTCATAAAATCTGGAATTGATTTAACACCAGTCTCAAGTTTCTCTCCCTCAAGCGAATGAGTAGCAGAACCTGTTGTAATAAGCTGATTTATTACGTCACCAAGCTGGTCTCCCAGGTATACTGAAAGGATTGCTGGTGGTGCCTCATTAGCTCCTAATCTGTGATCGTTTCCTACGTCTGCTGCTGATGCACGGAGTAAAGAAGCATGCTCATCAATTGCCTTTAAGATACATGTAAGTACAAGTAAGAACTGTACATTTTCATGTGGTGTAACGCCTGGCTCTAATAAGTTGATTCCATCATCTGTTGTGATTGACCAGTTGTTATGCTTTCCTGAACCATTTACTCCTGCGAATGGCTTCTCATGAAGTAAGCACTGAAGTCCATGACGTCCTGCTACTTTCTTAAGAGTTTCCATTGTAAGCTGATTGTGATCTACAGCCACATTACACTCAGCATAAATTGGTGCTAACTCATGCTGTGCTGGTGCAACCTCGTTATGCTGTGTCTTAGCTGATACACCAAGCTTCCAGAGTTCTTTGTTTACATCTCTCATGTAAGCTGCTATTCTCTCACGAATTGCTCCGAAGTAATGATCATCCATCTCCTGTCCTTTTGGAGGCATTGCTCCGAAAAGTGTACGTCCTGTGAAGATAAGATCTTTTCTCTGTAAATATTTCTGTCTATCTACGATGAAATATTCCTGCTCTGGTCCAACAGAAGGTGTTACCTTCTTTGATGTTGTATTTCCAAATAATCTAAGTAATCTAAGTGACTGAATATTTATTGCTTCCATTGATCTCATAAGTGGTGTCTTCTGGTCAAGTGCCTCACCTGTGTATGAACAGAAAGCTGTTGGAATACAAAGTGTTGCACCTGCTGCATCCTGTCTTACGAATGCTGGTGATGTACAATCCCATGCTGTATATCCTCTCGCCTCGAATGTAGCACGAAGACCACCTGATGGGAAAGATGATGCATCTGGCTCACCTTTTATTAATTCTTTTCCTGAGAAACTCATAAGCACCTTACCATTTGGCATTGGTGATGTGATGAATGAATCATGTTTCTCAGCTGTCACACCTGTAAGTGGCTGGAACCAATGTGTGTAATGTGTAGCACCTTTTTCAATTGCCCACTCTTTCATCTCATGTGCAATTACATCTGCTGTCTCAAGGTCTAACTCTTTTCCTTCATCCATTACTTCATGAAGCTTTTTGTAAACCTTCTTTGGAAGACGTTCCTGCATAACTGAATCGTTAAAAACATTCTCACCAAAAATATCTGCTACGTTGAAATATTCATTTTCGCTCATATCTGCATCCTCTCTTTTCCCACAATCAATCCCCTTGATGTGTAATTTTCTAAATGAACAAAAAAAGAAGGCACCCCAACTATTGTTGGAACGCCTTCGTTCTCTCGATTCATTATTTGCTTGCTTATAAATTACTCTAACATCTGACAAAATGCAAGCAAAAATTTAATTTTTTTATAGTTTTGTTGATTATTACCTAATTTTCAAAAGCATTTTGGCTATTTTAGGCAATTTGTATAATGTTCTAAATAGCAGACACCTCAAATAATAAATCACCATAAGATGGCATTGGCCACATCTCTTTGTCTACTATCATCTCAAGCTTATCTATTGGTGTACGAAGATCATCCATGGCTGTTGCGACCTCATCCCTATAATACTCTGCCTGTTCTTTGCCTAGCTGCATATTCTGCGCATGCTCTGTTACATCCTGCAATTTAGAAAGGGCAACTTTTGAATCTGAAAGCAGCGCACTTGTCTCTATAAGAAGCTCTGACTGTACAGAAGTATCAGCATCTGGACATGCACCATTTACAGCCGACAATGAATTTGCGAGCATTGTAGTATATTTAATTACTGCTGGAATAATCTGCTTTCCTGCAATATCAATCATAGCCTTCGCCTCAATATTGATAGTCTTGGCATATGTCTCATACTCAATCTCAACACGACTCTCAAGCTCTGCCTTTGTAAATACTCCAAACTTCTCAAAAAGTGCAATACTATCCGGAAGTGTATATGCTGACACTGCCTCAACCATCGACTTAATATTTGGAAGTCCACGTCTCTTTGCTTCCTCGACCCATGCATCAGAATATCCATTGCCATTAAAAATAATTCTCTGATGCTCAACCGCAAACTTCTTAATCAGATCATGAACAGCAAGATCGAAATTATCTGCTTTCTCAAGGATATCACATGCCTCGCAGAATACTTCTGCTACAATTGTATTAAGTACGACATTCGCCTGCGCAACCGAATCCTGCGAACCTACCATACGGAATTCAAACTTATTACCTGTAAAAGCAAATGGAGATGTACGGTTTCGGTCTGTTGCATCCTTCATAAAATCCGGAAGCGTCTTAACACCTGTATCAAGCTTCTCCCCGGATAAACTATGTGTAGCCATTCCAGTGCTTACAAGCTGTTCTATCACATCTTCAAGCTGCTCCCCTAAAAATACTGATAAAATAGCTGGTGGAGCCTCATTCGCTCCGAGTCTGTGGTCATTTCCTACATCCGCCGCAGATGCACGAAGGAGTGCCGCATGCCTGTCAACTGCACGAAGAATACATGTAAGTACAAGAAGAAACTGAATATTCTCATGTGGTGTCTCACCTGGATCTAACAGATTAATTCCATCATCTGTAGTCAACGACCAGTTATCATGTTTTCCTGAACCATTCACCCCTGCAAATGGCTTCTCATGAAGCAGGCAATGTAATCCATGACGTCCTGCCACTTTCTTAAGAGTCTCCATAACAAGCTGATTGTGATCTACTGCCACATTACACTCAGCATAAATCGGTGCAAGCTCATGCTGTGCTGGTGCAACCTCATTGTGCTGAGTCTTGGCTGACACTCCAAGCTTCCAGAGTTCTTTATTGACATCTCTCATATATGCAGCAATACGTTCCCTGATTGCTCCAAAATAATGATCGTCCATCTCCTGTCCCTTTGGTGGCATCGCTCCAAAAAGAGTACGTCCTGTAAAAATGAGGTCTTTTCTCTGTAAGTATTTCTTACGATCAATTATAAAATATTCCTGCTCTGCACCTATAGATGGAGTAACTTTCTTAGATGTAGTATTTCCAAACAGACGCAGAAGCCTAAGCGACTGCTCACTGATTGCTTCCATCGAACGCAGAAGTGGTGTCTTTAAATCCAATGCCTCTCCTGTATATGAACAGAATGCTGTTGGAATACAAAGTGTAGCACCTGCTGCATCCTGTCTTACGAATGCAGGTGATGTACAATCCCAGGCTGTATATCCTCTTGCCTCAAATGTAGCACGAAGTCCACCTGATGGAAAAGAAGATGCGTCCGGCTCCCCCTTTATCAGTTCCTTACCCGAAAAACTCATAAGTACTTTGCCGTTCGACATAGGTGCTGTGATAAATGAATCATGCTTTTCTGCTGTCACACCTGTAAGTGGCTGGAACCAGTGTGAATAGTGGGTTGCGCCCTTTTCAATAGCCCATTCCTTCATCTCATGTGCAATTACATCAGCAGTATCAAGGTCAAGCTCCTGTCCCTGATCTATCACATCATGAAGCTTCTTATACACCTTCTTCGGAAGACGCTCCTGCATAACAGTATCGTTGAACACATTCTCTCCGAAAATCTTTGCAACATTAAAATATTCCGTTTCGCTCATTCTATCGTTATCCTTTCGTAACTGCCATGCAGCTTCACAGTTACTCCCTTTCAAATTATGTCTCTGATAGAATTCTATAAACTTTACAAAATTAAGTCAAGCTTATTATTCGATTCTATATATTAAATATATTACTTAATAATATAAGATATGTAAACTACAATAGTTCCAAAATATAAGCTTAATCCTTCACCAGTATTGTGGAAAAATACCCTTCATCCCCACTGCACTGTTCAATATTCCTATACACACGCTGTTCTTTCAACCCACAATTTTCTACCATAGCCGCTTTATCGAGAAGATTCTTCTGTCCCAACACTTCCCTTACATCCAAAAGCGATTTTCCTGATTTCATAATCACCTTTGTTCCCGGAAGCTCAAGCAGCTTCAGATTCTCATCTGTCCACCCTGGAATGATCGTCAGTGGCTTTTTCATTGTCGTAAGACTCTGTCCTAACTCTGCTGCAACTGCACAAAAACTTGTCACTCCTGCTATTGCCTGCGCTTCATATCCGTCCTGCTGCACGATATCCCTTATATAGCTAAATGTGCTGTATAAAGAAGTATCACCAATATTAAGCATTGCAACATCTTCTCCTGTTTCTAAATACTTTTCTATAAGCTTTGCCTGTTCTTCATGTGCCTTATGCAGGACTTTCCTGTCCTTCGACATTGTAAAATCCAGATAACATATTTCTTTATCCTTCAAATCTTCTTCCATTATTTCATTTACAATATCAAGTGCCATGCTGTTCTTCCCGCGCGTTCTGGGCGCCGCTATTACATGACAGTTCTTTATGCATTTTGCTGCCTTTATCGTCATGAGTTCCGGATCGCCAGGGCCTGTGCTCACACCATATAAAGTTCCTTTTTTTGCTTTATCTGACATCTTTGTTTCCATTCTTCCATTCATACTTTCCATTTATCGTTCAATCTCAACTGCCATACTTCTATAAGAAAATATAAAAAGGAATACCAAACCTAAAAATTACTCTTCTTCTACAAGTTTTACAAAATCATCCGGCAAAATTATTTTTGTATCCCCAGCCTGGTAATCCTTTATATTTCTTGTAACGATATAATCCATATCATTTCTATTAGCCACCTTTTCAACAACCGCATCCTCATAATCATTGATTGAAGAAGCAAGAGCATCAATACAATCATTTGCACCTACATCTAATATGCCTGTTAATGAAAAAAGCTTTCCCATTATTGTCTTTGCCGCTTCTGTATTGTGCAGATATTTTCTTATGAGATAATAAATATCTGTGGCTGAACTTGCTGTAATATACATTTCAATGGTCTGATTTGCAGCCATAAGAAATATTTTCTCTGCACTCTTGTTCCATGGTTCCCTTGAAGTCAGTGCATCTATTATTACATTTGTATCTGCAAGAATCCTCATTTATTTTGCACCAAGCCTTTCTTCTTTTGCAGCTTCTATATCCGCATCCTTTGACAATATTCCAAACAGTGATTTTGCCACCTCTACTCTATCCTGATGTGGATTTGTCAGTTTTGCTACTATTTTTCCATTCTTAGTAATAAATACATCTTCTGTTGCAGATAATAATAGATATTTTCCAAGATTGTTTTTTAATTCCGTTGCTGTAATTGACATAAGACCACTTCCTTTCTTCGTACTATTATTATACTCATTTTGTACGATTTTATCAATGCTTTTAGCTGATTTTACAAATTATCCTTGTCGTGCCCAGAATCATACTTGTCTCTGATATGAGACATTGATGCTGGCTTTTTATGATATTTATAATAATCATCGTAGTATAACATAAGTTCTGCTCACTCCCTCACACTTTTCAACTACTCGTTTTGAAAAGAAAAAGACCTCATAGAACGGTTTTTCCGCTCTACAAGGTCTTTATTTTCTCGTTATTTTATCCATTCCCCAGGCTAAAGCTTTTTGCCCCTTGAGGATAAAGGGGATTGCCTTGGGATAAAATTGCAATCATTATTCTGCTTTGCCAACAGAACCAAATAATTCCATCTTCTCTTTTACAGTTGCTTTGATAGCTTCTGCACCTGGAGCTAATAATTTACGAGGATCGAATCCTTTACCCTCTAAATCCTTACCAGCTTCGATGTATTTACGTGTAGCTTCCTGGAATGCTAACTGGCACTCTGTGTTAACATTGATCTTTGATACGCCAAGAGAGATTGCTTTCTTGATCATATCAGCTGGGATACCTGTACCACCATGAAGTACTAATGGCATAACTCCTGTCTTCTCCTGAACTGCTGCAAGAGTCTCAAAGCTTAATCCTGGCCAGTTTGCCGGATATTTACCATGAATGTTACCGATTCCGGCAGCAAGCATGTCTACTCCAAGATCAGCAATTGCCTTACACTCATTCGGATCAGCGCACTCGCCCATTCCTACAACACCGTCTTCTTCTCCACCGATAGAACCAACTTCAGCTTCGATGGACATTCCCATAGCGTGAGCTACAGAAACTAATTCTTTTGTCTTAGCGATGTTCTCTTCGATTGAGTAATGAGAACCATCAAACATGATAGATGTGAATCCGGCTTTGATGCATTTGTAGCATCCTTCGTATGTTCCGTGATCTAAGTGTAATGCTACAGGAACTGTAATTCCAAGTTCTTCATCCATAGCTTTTACCATAGCTGCAACTGTCTTAAATCCAGTCATGTATTTACCAGCACCCTCAGATACACCTAAGATAACCGGGGATTTTAATTCTTCAGCTGTTAACAGAATAGATTTTGTCCACTCTAAGTTGTTGATGTTGAACTGACCTACTGCATAATGGCCAGCTTTTGCTTTGTCTAACATTTCTTTTGCAGATACTAACATATTGTTTATCCTCCTAATATTAAGTTATAATGATTATATTACATTTCACAGCAAAAATAAAGTTAAATTATTGACAATCTTTTAACTCTTTTGCTTTCTTTTTTCTAAAGCAACAATATATAATATCTGTAATAACATGGAAAGGGGATTTTATATCATGTTCGAAATCATAATATGCGATGACGATGATGCCTGTCTCGATCAGACAGGCCAGCTTGTGAATGACTGGTGCGCCACAGTTACTGCACCTGTCCGTGTGAAAACCATAGACAATGGAGAAGAGCTGCTCGGCTACTGCCGGCAGAATAACCCTGATATCATCCTGCTTGATATCATGATGCCTGTTTTCAGCGGGATGGATGCAGCAAAAGCGATACGTGAACACAATTCCACATCCAAGATCATTTTTCTGACCTCATCACCGGAATTCGCCATTGAATCATATGATGTAAACGCCACTGGTTATCTGCTTAAACCGGTAGATAAGGACAGACTCCACCGACTTCTGGATCAATGCCTTTCCATGATCCCAAAGCCGATGGACTCTGTCACTTTACACACATCTGCCGGCTATCAGAATATCTATCTGCATAATATCGAATGTCTCGAGGCACAGAATAAGAAGATCATTTTTACACTTTCCAACGGTCAGAAAGTTGAGACGATCAGCACGCTTTCCTGTTATGAGAAGCTGCTTTCCCTGGAAAAAGGCTTTTTCAAGTGTCACCGCAGCTATATTGTCTATATGCCTGCCGTGGATCATTTTTCCAGCACAGAGATCGTGACGAAAACCGGTATGAAACTTCCTGTTTCAAGGGGACTTGGCAGGACTTTTCACGATACCTATTTTGCCTATATGTTCTGCGAATGAGTTTTGTAATCTACAGCATATTTGCAGGTTTTGCAATGACAATATAAACATTTATGGGGGTAATAGAGAATATGATTAATTCCATAACAGAGATCTTAAGACATATCATGACATTGTATTTTGGTGTGTTCGTCACAACCGCCATCATCGGCATCAAAAATAACCGGAAAAATATACTGGTGCTCAATCTGTTCTGCATAGGTGACCTGCTTTTACATCTTGCAGTGCTGGTTCTCGGTGATTCCGCAAAAGTTCTGGGAACCTATCCACTTTTTACGCACCTGCCGCTTTTGCTTCTTCTAATGTTCTTTTTCCACAGAAGCCTGCTAAAATCACTGCTTGCCATCACAACCGCATATCTTACATGCCAGATCTGTAACTGGATCTCCATGATCCCGGAGGCTTATTCATGCGTTCATTGGTTGATCGACCTGACGTATATCGGAGGAATTTTTATCACGTATTATATCGTACACCAGTTTATCGCTCCCGCACTGACGGAAGTATTTGCAAAGCCTGATATCGAG
>CAKRLV010000002.1 GCA_934359755.1 uncultured Agathobacter sp. | reverse complement strand
ATGAAGTCAATCTGTGCATTATATGGAAGTATATTGGAGAATATGTATGACGCATAAAAAACTGATATGTAATTTGCGTTAGCATTTTGAGTTGCCTAAATTCGAAAGTTAGGAAAATCTTAATAATTTCTCAGACAATTCATTGTGAATTTAGATGTTGTATTTGCCCTTATCAGAGTTCGTAAACACTGATGGGACGATATAACACAAGGGAAACAATAAGGGAAAGCTCACCTGTGATAAATCCAGTGTTTTCAAGGGTTTGCTGAGAATTTAATAACAAAATATAACAGTTATTAAATCTCTTAAAACAGGTGAAATCTCAATCGGAATTTGAAGGAGTTACAATATATGAAGTATTTATATTTGCATGGGCTAGGGCAAAAACCAGACAGTTGGAATAGAGTAATAAAAGAAATGAAAGTATCGAAAAGTAGTGCCAGTTTGAGTTTATCAGATATGTTAGAAGGAAAATCTGCTACATATAAGGAATTATATTCAGCATTCTCATCAGAATGCGACAAGGAGAACGATGGAATTGCTTTATGTGGGCTTTCTCTAGGAGCTGTTTTGGCACTCAATTATGCGATAGACCACCCAGATAAAGTAAAGGCACTCGTATTAATTGCAGCACAATATAAAATGCCAAAAAAATTATTGAAGATTCAGAATATGTTGTTTCACCTTATGCCGAATTCAGCATTCAATAAAATGGGCTTCAAAAAAGCAGATGTTATCAGCCTATGCGGTACGATGGCTGAATTGGATTTCAGTGACTCACTGTATAAGGTGTCTTGTCCGGTATTGATTGTTTGTGGAGAGAAGGACAAAGCAAACATAAAAATCTCAAAAGAACTTTGTCATTATTTGAACAATTCCTGCTTCCATGAACTTATGAAAACAGGTCATGAAGCAAACATAGAATCTCCAGAAGAGTTGGCAATCGTGTTGCAAAGATTTTATGATAGTATCAGTTAACTTCAAGTTGAAATTACAGGTGACATTGAAAGAGCCAGCCCTATTACTATGGCAATTGCAGCAGGTCTTTTACAAAGTCTTGTTCCTGTTTCACAATTCAACAAAGGTCAGGCTGCAAAGACATTTGCCGGCTTCATTCTGAAAAAGAATTAATTGTTTTAAAGAACAATCAACCCTCAGCAATCATATTATCACCAGAGGAATATACCAGATTAACAGAGAATGAGTTGAAAAGCCGTTATTAGGAAAATTTCCTGGTAGCGGCTTTTTTCTCGTGCGTCTTGTTGCGCACGTTTCTAATGGGTAAAAGTCCCTAATCCGCTCTAGTAGTGGGAAGGATACAGTCAAAACTAAGGGTGTCACATTAGAGATTGGCAATAACTTCAGTAGCTTTCATATTACGCTCTTTACGTAGTCTTTTTATGTTAGTGCCGATTAGTGGATTTAAGTGTTGATTTATCCGTTCTGCCATTTTGGTTCACCTCTTTGATGAGTATTATCCCAAATGATAGAAAATAGTGTCAAAAATAGAAGTTTTATGGTATAATCCCAAAGATACTTTCATTATAACAAAAATATAAAGGAAGAGGATTAGGATATGAGAAAGAAAATATTATGTGCTATCATGTCGGCGGTCATGGTAGTAGGATCATTAACAGGTTGTGGAAATGATAAGACTAAATCAGAAATAAAAAATAAAACAGAGGTATCAGAGACGATTGGGAATGAGCAAGGATCCAGTGAAATAAATGCTTATAAGAAATTTTATAGTAGGTTTTATAGTGAGCATCTATCAGACGATGAAAATATAAAGAATGCAGATTGTGCAGCAAAATTGGTTATGGATGGAAGTGGAAACTTATTATTAGCAATAACAGATATGCAATCTGCGGATGAAGAGGGTAATGTTTTACTTGATTTTTATCTTTATGAGAATAAAGATAATGAAGTTATACAGAAAGTTAAAATTCCTAATATCAAAGCATGGGATGATGGAATGGGAATTGCAATTGCAGGAAATAATATACTTGTTTGGACAGAATATTATGATGGTGATGATAATGGCGGTACAATTTTTGTGATCGATGGTGAAAAATACAACGAAGTAAAAGACGCAAAATATGACGGAGAAGGGTATACTGTAGAAACAGGAATAGGAGAATCTGGGACAGATTCAGGAATGCTGGTAGCCAACTCTACTCTAGTAAATTTATTCTTTTCAGATAGTGGGAACCCAGTTAAGTTTTGTGTGAGTGGACAAGATTTCGAGGATTGGCTTGATTATTATTCACAGAATGAAGTAACATCATCGTTGAAGTTGGATATTTTATATGCAGAATATCTTGAAAAAAATCGCTATTATGACTTAGAAGATGGAGAACATTTGACTCAGTATGTAAGATATTGGAAAGATGGTATTTATTATAGTTTCGTACAAGCAGGTACTTCATATAATGGTTATAATGTTAGAGATGAAGATTGCTTATATATAATGGCAGATGATATGCATGCGTATATAGATGATTCATATTTGAATAAAAATATATTAGGTAATATACCAAATGATATTGATGGAATTAAAGTGATAGTTACAGACGAATGTAAGAATTTGATTTCTCAAGCAATGGGAGAAAATAACGAGAACAATGAGGACAAATTCGAGTCAACGGAAAGCATTAAGAAGGAAGATTCAACAGAGAGTACTTATCGTGAAGACTCAACAGAAGCAAGTCAACAAGAAAACAGTAATTTGACTGCGGAGAAACAGGCTTATGATGTTGAGGAAGAAGTAAATAAGATACGTGATATATATTACTGGGTTCAAGGTGATAGCAGCAATCTGACCAAGCAGGATGGTGGAAGTGTCACAAGGTGGATTGATTCGAATGGTAAGATTCGCAAAATTGTAGCACCAGCTGGAACATATGATGATACAAACGGAGCAGATGCAGCCAAATATAATGCCGAATTTTATTACAACGAAAATGAAGAGCTGGTATTTGTATTTTTGTATTCTGGTAAAGAAGAACATAGGTTGTATGTTGTGCAGGAAAAATGTGTAAGATACATAGATCAGGATAGAAGCGTAAATGATTATCCAGAACTGAAAGAGGCAGACAGCGTGTGTGGTCTGGGTTATTTCATAGGTCTTGGTATGATGGAGATACATTATGCGTATGTATGATGAGCCACATTGAAGTCTGCCACCCCTTTTTTATATATGCTAATTTCCACCATAGCTGAGGATTTAGGCGTGAATGTGAATACTTAACGCAGCAGAGTATCATGAGTATTCACCAAGCTGTCAGGCTTGCTCTTAAATGGTCAGAGGCTGATTGATGCTTGTGTATATGCTCCTTTAGAAGAGATAGAAACCGCAATTTCACTGAATTTTTTAAGAAATATCCAAATATAATAATTAAATAAAATTGTAATAGAAACGGTCTTTGGCATAGTCAAAAGACCGTTTTTGGGGTAAAGAAAACTAAAATGGTATATTTTCTTTACGGTAATACATATTGAAAAAGGACATAATTATGGTATGATTAGACCATAAACAGGGAGGTGTTATTATGCCACAAATAATTCCAATTAAAGACTTGAAGAATACATCGGAGATATCTGATATGTGTCACAAAGCAGAGGAACCAATTTATGTTACGAAAAATGGCTATGGTGATATGGTAATTATGAGCATGGAAATTTATGAATCAACAATGAGACAGATTGCTATGTACAGAGATATAGAGATATCTGAAAAGCAGATAGAGGCAAGACAGGTAAAGGATGCCAGAACAGCACTAAGAGAAACGAGGGCAAAGTATGGCTTATAAATTAAATGTTACAGAGCATGCCGATGAATTGCTTGATAATCTTGTGTATCATTTGATTTATCGTTTAAAGAATAAACAGGCAGCGAAGCATTTGTTAGATGGTATTGATACTATTTATGACAGGCTGGAGGTCAATCCTTTTCAATTTGCAGAATGTAGAGATGCATATCTTGCCAAGAAAGGATATAGAGAAGCAGTTGTACCGCAGATGGGCTATATTATCATTTTTGATGTGAGAGATGATGCGGTAAATGTAGTTGGCATTTTCCACCAGTTAGAGCATTATCAAAATAAATTATAATATGCTTGGGAAAATCAGAGTTGGTCGAGAGGCTGGCTCTTTTTTTTTCATCGTTTCGTATTAGGCAAATAATTATATAGTTCCTGCAACTGCTCAAGAATAATTTGACGTCAATATTTAAAGAAATTGAGGTGAGAGCTAACATAGCATACAACCTTTCATTGATTTCTTGTACATACTTAATTTCATTTCGGTTGTTGATAATAAATTGTAGCCATTCAAGATTTTTATTAGTATATACAGTATTTTCCTATTTCATCAATTTGTGATACTATTATTAAGAATCCAGGTAATATTCAGTGCAGAAATATGTAGTATCGCATATCTCGTAAGAAAACATATTATGTAGGAGCAGGTACATTATAATCAGAAACATAAATACATGTGCAGATTTACAAAAATAAAAAGGAACAAACAGGAGAACAGTTATGAAAAGAATAAAAATATGCAATTTTGGAAGGCGTATGCTCCAGCTATTTTGCTGGATTGCGGTAATAGCATCGATATATTTATTGCCAGGATTCTTTGGTGCATACGCATCGCTATTTGAAAACGGACCAGGGAGTATAATAGACCAGCCGATGTACTGGTTAAGCCGACTTCTTATCGTAGTACTGATAGAAATTGTGATTTTCTGGATTGGAATAATAATAGTGTATGTCACATCCGGGCAGCTGGGAATACGATGGAGAGTGCTTGGAATAGTATGCGGCTGGATTCCAATTGCGCATCTTATCATGCTTCATATAATCATCAGGACTGTTGGTGAAGAAGTGAAGATGGAGAAAATGCGTTATACAAGAAATGAAAAAAGACAGCAGGCGAAGGTGTGTCAGACGAAGTATCCGATTTTGCTTGTGCATGGAGTGTTTTTCAGGGATTTTGAACATCTGAATTATTGGGGAAGAATTCCGGAGGAACTAGAGAAAAACGGGGCAACGATATATTATGGCAATCACAACAGTGCAGCAGCGGTAAGAGACAGTGCGAAGGAACTTGAAGCCAGAATCCTGCAGATAGTTAAAGAAACTGGATGTGAGAAAGTGAATGTTATTGCACATTCTAAAGGTGGATTGGATATGAGAGCGGCGATTGCATTGACGTCAGCGGCACCACATGTTGCTTCTCTTACTACAATCAATACACCTCACAGGGGATGTGAATTTGCGGATTATCTGCTGAACAAGATTCCAGAGGCACAGCAGAAGTTGGTGGCGAGTACATATAATGCAGGGGCGTCAAAGCTTGGAGATGTAAATCCGGATTTTCTTGCTGCGGTATATGATCTTACCTTTGAAAAATGCGCAAGCTTTAATGAGGAGGTAAAGGACAATCCGAATGTTTTGTATCAGTCGGTTGGTTCAATACTTAATTTCCCTACATCGGGAAGATTTCCATTGAATTTTACATATAATCTTGTGAAATATTTTGATGGACCAAATGATGGCCTTGTTGGAGAAAATTCATTTTCGTGGGGACAGAACTTTCGGATGGTTCATGTGAACGGAAAAAGAGGTATTTCACATGGGGATATGATTGATTTGAATAGGGAAAATATACCTGAATTCGATGTGAGAGAATTCTATGTACAGCTTGTATCTGATTTAAAAAATCGCGGTTTTTAACAAGTTATTGATTATGACATATTGTACTTTGGGGAATAAACATGTATAATTGGTACTACCAGTTGTTATATGGGGGGATAGATAAGTGGTGTCAAGAGAATATGAGAAGGTGACAAATTATATAGTTGAACAGATTAGAACAAGGAAGCTTACAATTGGTTCGAAGCTACCATCAGAAAGAACTTTGGCAGCACAGCTTGGAATAAGCAGAAATTCTACACGGGAGGCGCTTCGCAATCTTGAGAATATGGGGATTATTGAGTGCAGGCAAGGTTCTGGAAGTTATGTCAGATGTGAGATGACGAAGGTGCTTTCGTCCATGTTTGGACTTTTGTTTAATCTTGAGAATATATCTATTATTGATCTTAATATATTTAGAAAAGCATTTGATAAAGTGGTTTGTTCTATGCTTATTGATAAGAATGATGATTTGACAGAATTAGCGGACAGGGCAACGAAGCTTCTTGATTCGGAACCGGAGGATCATGATGAAGAGATAAAAATAGACCATGATTTTCATTATATGCTTCTTGAGGCTACTGATAATCCGCTTATGCGCGTTGTGTCGGTGTCTTTATCAGAAATGTATAATGAGTCTATTAATACGGTATTACAGGCGTCAAGGAAGGAGAACAAAGATGGCTTTCTGGATGCACACAGGAGAATAGTCGAGGCTCTTAAATCTGGCAGCAAAGCAAAGTGTGATGATGCTGTCAATCTGCATTATGAGAGAGTGGATGAAATAATCAGACAGGCTAAACTGGTGGAATATATCAAGAACAAAAATGTAGATGCAGGCTCTATGTTCCAGCTTCAGACTCTTGATGAATACAGTGGCAGAGATTATCTGACAGGTCTTTATTCTAAAGAAACATTCTTTGAAAAAGTGGACAAGTATATTAAGGCACATCCGAGCGAACAACTTATGCTGTGGGCGTGTGACATCCAGGGACTTAGGTTTATAAATGAGAAGAATGGTATGGAAGCAGGAGACCGCGTGCTGCAGAATGTTGCGGAACTTGGCAGGAAGTTCGATAATTATGTAATTGGTGGGCGTATAGATGGTGACAATTTGTGTGCGCTTATGAGAGACGAGGGAGAATTTGATAAGAGTTCTAACCGGCTATTGTATGACAAGTACAAATCCGAGAGTCTACTTAACAACATCACCATAAAAAATGGAATATATCATATAAAGAAGAATGATTCGCTAGGTGTGCAGGCAATGTATGTACGAGCGGTTCTGGCATTACAGAGCATTAAAAATTCATATGGTGACAGTATAAAAGAATATGATGACAAGATGCGTGAAGAACTTTTGGTTACAAGGCAGATTGTTGAAGATGCTGATAATGCCTTGGAGAGAAATGATTTTCAGGTGTACTACCAGCCGAAGATATCTGTTGAGAATAAAGATGTCAGTGGAGCAGAAGCTCTCGTGAGATGGTTTCACCCGGAACTTGGATATCTTCATCCAGGACTTTTTATAGATTTGTTTGAAGAGAATGGATTTATCACTAAGCTGGATTTGTATATCTGGGAAGAGGTATGTAAGACTATTGTTGACTGGCAGAAGAGAGGAATCAAAGTGGTTCCGATATCTGTGAATGTATCAAAGAAAAGCTTTGAAGATGCAAATCTTGCAGAGAAGATTATAGAATTGGTCGACCGATATGGTATAGATCACTCGCTGTTTGAGATAGAGATTACAGAGTATTCATGCCTTGGCAATCCAGATATGATACAGAATACAATAAAGCAGCTGCATGATGCAGGTTTTGTGATTGCACTTGATGATTTTGGAACAGGATATTCGTCTATGATAGTGCTTAGCCGTATGCATCTTGATATTCTTAAACTTGATATAAGCCTGATTTTAAATGACAATGCTGATGCGAAGACTAATGCGCTTGAGTTCGCGATGAAACTTGCGCACATGATGAATTTAAAGACTGTTGCAGAGGGAATCGAGACAGAGAAACAGGTTAGAAGAATAGAGGAACTAGGGGCCGATTATATACAGGGATATTTTTATTCAAAGCCTATTCCGAAGGCTGATTTTGAAGACTTCATGACCAAACTGTGATAGATATATAAGCAGGCGTCCATCGGCGCAGCTGATTCTAATGTGCTTGCGGCTTGCAACTGTGAAGGTACTTAACAGTTACGATAAATAAAAGATAAGGAATTTATATATGGCATCAAAATATTATGCAGTAAAAAAAGGAAAAACTCATGGAGTGTACAGAAGCTGGGCAGAATGTAAAGCACAGGTTGATGGATTTTCGGGTGCTGTTTACAAAAGTTTTACGACACTAGAAGAGGCAAAGCAGTTTGTAGGGAAGGCAGAAAGTGCCACTGATGACAAAATTGATAAAGTTTCTCAATCTGGTGGAACAAGTGGTGTAAACACAGGAAAAATGCCTGAAATATATGCTTTTGTGGATGGCTCATTTAATACCAGAACAGGGGTATATGGTTTTGGGGGTTTTCTTGTTGCGGGTGATGACCGATATACATTACAAGGCTCTGGCGATGACGCTGAGCTGGCATCTATGCGCAATGTCGCAGGTGAAATACTTGGAAGTATGATGGCGATTGACAAGGCTGTTAAGCTTGGACTTTCGAGTGTGGTGATTTATTATGATTACATGGGCATTGAAATGTGGGCAAAAGGCCTTTGGAAACGTAATAAAAAAGGAACGATAGCATACTATGATTTTATCCAGTCCGTCAAAGACAAAATTGCTATTAATTTTGTAAAAGTTAAAGGACACTCGGGAGTCGAGGGCAATGAAATTGCAGACATGCTTGCAAAAGAAGCAGTTGGAATAGAGATAAAGTAGAGGACGAATGGGGAATGTTTATATGAGTAAGGTTCAATATGCGGCGATATTTGCAGTTATAGCAACGGTAGCTATATCAATCATATGTTATATGTGGCCAAATGTGAGGAATAATTCCAAAAATAAACATATAATTTTGCAGCTGACCATGGTGGCTATTATGGATGTTATATATTATTCTTCTTTCTTTACAAATAATATATGGCAATTGATGGTTAATCATTGTCTGACGCAGATATTTGAGATACTAATAGCGTATATGTATTTTGATTTTGTGACCCAATACAGTTGTGATAAGAAGACAAGCCTAAGGAGAATTTTAAGATGGCTTGTTGTGCTTGATGTTATTATGCTTGCTGTGAATATGATTGATTGCAGATTTTTTAAATTTATGGTATCTGGTAATGGAAGAGAAATATATGTAAATCCGATTGCAAATATCTGGTACATAATACATCTTGGAATTACAGTATGGCTTATAGCGTTGTTTATGCTTGCTATATACAAGAAGATGCTGGTTACATCACAGAAGTACAGAAATAAATATCTGATATTGAATTTGCTTTTGATTGCTGGGACAATTATATGTGCTGTTGTTAGAAGTGTTGGTTATTTTACTAATTTTCCATCAGTGCTTCTTATGTCTTTTGGTGCATGTGCACTTTTTTATCTTTACTATTATATTCCGAATCACAGATATAATGAGATGAAGGATTTTGCAATTAGAAATGTAACTTCACCAGTTCTGATGTTTGACGATGAAGATAAACTTGAATTCGTAAATGTACCTGCAACCAAAATACTTGGATTAGATACAGGAATTATGCTTGATGATTTTATAAGGGACAGCAATCTGAGATACATTCTGTCCCCGGATAGAAGAAGAACTGGCAAGACAAAAGAATTTACGCTTACGATTGAATTTAAGAACTATAGTTTCCTTGTACATGGACAAGAAATATGGGATGTACAGCAGAATTTTGCAGGTACACTTCTTGTATATAATGATATTTCAAAGCAGGAAAAACTTAAAAATGAAGCTACATATCATGCTACACGAGATTCACTTACAGGCTTATGGAATCGTGAATTTTTCATGGAGATAGCACAGAGAACGGTTAGTGATCATCCTGATAGAGAATTTATGATGATTGTCTCAGATATCGACCAGTTTAAGATTTTTAATGACATTCTTGGAACTAAGATGGGAGATGATCTGTTGCTTACAATTGCAAATTCAATCAAGAACTATGAGAAACCACTATGGGTTACTGCAAGAGTTGGCGGAGATGGATTTGCAGTGCTTATGCCGAGAGAGGATTTTGATGAGGAGAGATTGATTGAGAGATGCAATGCATCGATTGGTGAAAGAAAATATGGAATACCTGTTAAATTCTATCTTGGAGCATATGACATAATAGATGACACAGTAAGCTTATATGATATATATGACAGAGCTTTGATGGCGTTAGAATCAATAAAGGGCGATAAAGAAAAGGTTATTGCCTACTATGAAGAGTCAATCCGCGAAAAGAAAATAAACGAATTGACAAATAGAAAATAGATTTTACTTTTACTATACAAAAAGATTAATATCTGTTAATATTTTTGGAAGGAAATAACAGAGTGTTAAACAATAGATTAATGAAATTTGGAGGTTATAGTGAGCGTTTTTAATGTAGAATTAAAAAGGGTAGTAGACGATACATATGATATTGAAATCGGATACGCATTAGAGAATAAGTTGATAGAAGATATTGAGAATGGACTTGTAGGCAAGATTAAGAAGTTTGCAGTTATCACAGACTCAAATGTCAAGGAATTATATGCTAAGCCTATATGTGAGAAGCTTTTGAAGGCTGGGATGAAAGTGGATTTATTTGTATTCCAGGCAGGAGAGAAGAGCAAGACAAGAGAGACTAAGTCGAAGATAGAAGATGCGATGCTCGAGAAAGAATATAGAAGAGATTGCTGTATAATTGCTGTTGGAGGTGGAGTTGTTACAGATCTTGCTGGATTTGTAGCGGGGACATTTGCAAGAGGAATACCTTTTATCAATTATGCAACTACACTTCTTGCTGCAGCAGATGCATCTGTGGGTGGTAAGACAGCTGTAGACACACCACTTGCGACTAATCTTATAGGCTTATTTAATCAGCCGCAGAAAGTATATATTGATATTGCTGCATGGAATACTTTACCAGACAGACAGATGCGCAGCGGAATGGCTGAGACAATCAAGCATGCATGTCTTGGAAGTTTTGAGATGTTTAAATTCCTTGAACAGAATATGGATGAAATCATGAATACCCAGAAGTTTGCGTGTGAATATATTGCTGAGAATAATTGTAGGATTAAGTACGATGTAGTTATGAAGGACGAGAGGGAAAGTGGACTTCGTGAGACTTTAAATCTTGGACACACAGTTGGTCGTGCTATAGAGACTGTCAGTGATTATCGCCTGTTACATGGAGAGGCTGTAAGCATTGGACTTGTGGCTGAAGTTAAGTTGTCGGCACAGCTTGGATATATGTCAGAAGAACAGGAGCACAGAGTTATAAGCCTGTTGGAGAAGGCTGGGCTTCCAACTGCTATACCAGAATACATTGATAGGGAAGCACTTGTGAAGAAGCTTTATACAGACAAGAAAGTAAGGGATGGCAAATTAAGATTTGTACTTCAGAAAGGCATCGGTGAAGTTGTTGAGTTTGCACCAGGCGTATTTGCCAAACCAATTGAAGAGAGTGTTGCAAGAGAGATTATCATGGAGATGTAATAATATGATACATTTTGACCATTTGATCATATTATTACGGGTCCGTGGATGAATTCGTTTAAAGGGATATTTTTCCTGTGATTTATTATAAGCTGATTATATACATCACAGCAGAAGATATCGTGCTTTAGCATTGCAAGTGAATCATTATCGAGAATAGAAGAGGCATCTGCCAGCTTTGTAATAAGAGGGCAGGCTGCTTCTTTTTTTATTGCATGCAAAAGAGAACCAGCCTCTTTTTTGAAACCCAGTACGCGAAGATATGGTGTATAGTGACATTTTTTGCCATTATCATATGATGAATCAGTTATATTAAGCATTACGTGCAGCAGTGCTCTGGAAATACGTGTGTATGCATAGTTTTTTGATTTGAGCAATTCACAAAACTGTCCAAAGGACTCAAATCTGTATATATTTTTATTAATGCTGCCTGAAAGAGTCTGGGTTATATCGGCATATTTTTCAAAAGTATATGAGTTTTCAAGAAGAAGTTTGTAAGCTAAAAGAGGAGAAATCTCCTCAGCAAATACATAACCATATCTATCATTAAAATCGTTCATGAGATTTACACATGAAGCTGGAATATGATTGCGTAGAGAGTCAGTCTCTTTTGATAGAAGACCTCGGATAGCTGAAGCTGACGAAAAATCAGCATCTGTCGATGTATCGTGATATCCGGAACCAATTCTTTGGATAAGAACAGGTTTAATGTCGGGATTTATTCTGTCCAATGCGCGCAGATATTCTATTGCAAGTGTATTGTTTGGCAAATTGACATCATCCCAGAATGAAGAAGAAAAAACACTATTATATGCGTTTTTAAATGCCTTTAAGCGGGCAGCTGGATATGGCAGCCCTTCTTTTTGAAAATGTGATATTTGTGATTTTATAGAGTTGCTTTCATTATTGAGCAGATGTGCATACTGAATGAAAGCATCAAGTGAATCTGATTCTGCTCCGAAACAGAGACTGTCAATTACGCTTGTTGAGTTAAGAAGATTAACGCCTGCAGTTGCAAAATATTCAGCGGAAGCAGTAGCCCATATTGACGGAATTTCGAGTACGAGGTCAGCGCCATTTAAGAGGGCGCAGTGCGCGCGTGTGTATTTATCAGCTATAGCAGGCTCGCCGCGCTGAACGAAATTGCCACTCATAGCAACTACTATATAGTCTGCGTTTGTCTGTTGTCTGATTTTATCTAACTGAAATTTATGCCCTTTATGAAATGGATTGTATTCTGTTATTACACCTGCGGCTTTCATAGTTACCTCCAAAAACAAATTGTATTAATTATTGTGCGCAATATGAAAATTATTTTACCATATTTCTCTTGTTTGTGTACAAGAATGAGTTTATAATTAGAATATATGTAAATTTATAAGGAGATGTATTAAAATGAACGTATTAGTAATTAACTGTGGTAGTTCATCCCTTAAATATCAGCTTATTGACTCAGAATCAGAGGCTGTTTTAGCAAAGGGAATTTGTGAGAGAATTGGAATTGATGGACGACTTGTATATCAGAAGGCAGGTCTTGATAAGGAGATTACAGAAGCTGCTATGCCTACACATAAGCAGGCTATTCAGATGGTACTTGATGCACTTGTAAATGAGAAGACAGGAGCACTTAAGTCTCTTCATGAGATTGATGCTGTCGGACATCGTATCGTACATGGTGGAGAGAAGTTCACCAAGTCTACAATCATCACAGACGAAGTACTTAAGACCGTAGAAGAGTGCAATGATCTTGCACCACTTCACAATCCAGCTAATATCATAGGTGTAAATGCCTGCAGAGAGCTTATGCCAGAGGTTCCTATGGTAGGTGTGTTTGATACAGCTTTTCATCAGACTATGCCGGCTAAGGCTTACTTATATGGTATTCCATATGAATACTATGAGAAGTATAAGATAAGAAGATACGGTTTCCATGGTACAAGCCACGGTTATGTTTCTAAGGAACTTGCGAGATTTGCAGGACTTGATTATGAGAACTCTAAGCTTATTGTTGCACATCTTGGAGGCGGAGCTTCTATCAGTGCAGTACTCAATGGCAAATGTGTCGATACCTCAATGGGACTTACACCACTTGAAGGACTTGTAATGGGAACGAGATCTGGAGATATCGATCCTTCTATTATTGAGTTTATTGCACATAAAGAGAATTTATCTATAGATGAGATTCTTAATATCCTCAATAAGAAGTCAGGTGTTCAGGGTATGTCAAGAGTTTCAAGTGATTTCCGTGATCTTGAAGTTGCTTATTATGAGGGAAATGAACTTGCAATCAATGCAGTTGAAGTATTCTCATATAAAGTAGCTAAATATATTGGTTCATATGTTGCAGCTATGAATGGTGTCGATGCAATTGCCTTTACAGCAGGTATTGGAGAGAATACAGACTTTGTGAGAGCTAAAATAGTAGATTACTTAGGCTATCTTGGAATCACATTAGACAAAGAGACTAATGACAAGACAAGAGGCGAGGAGGCTTATATCTCTACTCCTGATTCTAAGGTTAAGGTTTGCGTTATCCCTACAAATGAGGAACTTGCAATCTGCAGAGACACAGTTGCGCTTGTTAAAGAAAAATAAAAATATTGTTGACAAACACATATGCCATATGTATAATTGGTTAGGTGTGAATAGGAGAATACTGTGAAGATTGATATTTCAAATGTAGTAAATTCAATTAATAAAGTGACTACTGAGGAACTTACACTTGAGATGAGTACCTTTGAGTCGAAATTAGGTACGTTTCCTATTTTGAAAAAGTCACCGATAGCACTTCGTATTGAGAATCAGGAGAATGCATCCGTGCTTATTTCGGGTTCAGTAGATATGACGATTGCAATTCCGTGTGACAGATGTTTGGAAGATGTTCCAACAGATATCCATTTTGACATTGATAAGAAGCTGTCTATTAATGATGGAACCCTTGTTGATGATGAGATGGAAGAGACTGATTACCTGATTGGGTTTGAATTGGATGTAGAAAGATTAGTCTACGCCGAAATTTTGGTGAACTGGCCGATGAAAGTTCTGTGTAAGGACGATTGCAAAGGAATTTGCAAAGTCTGTGGGATGAACTTGAATAAGGGCACCTGCAGTTGCCAGAAAACAGAACTGGATCCAAGAATGGCGAGAGTCCAAGATATATTTAACAAGTTTAAGGAGGTGTAAACAAATGTCAATTTGTCCAAAGAATAAATCTTCTAAAGGAAGAAGAGATAAGAGAAGAGCTAACTGGAAAATGTCTGCTCCTACTTTAGTTAAATGCAGCAAATGTGGAGAATTAATGATGCCACATCGTGTATGCAAGAATTGTGGATCTTACAACAAAAAAGAGATCATCGCAATGGACTAATCAAATAATGATTTGATTCGAGGGATATAGAGTAATCTATATCCCTTTTACTATATAATGAACTATTTGAAATATGTTTTGTAAAAATATAATTGATTTATATAAATGTTTATAGTATATTTTCTATTAGATGCATAAGGAGGGATAAAATGCAGACCATTACTAAAGTGGTACTTGATGCGATGGGTGGAGATAATGCACCAGCAGCACCAGTACAAGGAGCAGTAGACGCGGTTAATATGCGTCAGGATATACAGGTTATTTTAGTGGGGCAGGAAGAGGTAATAAAAGAAGAACTTGCTAAGTATACTTATCCTAAGGAGCGCATCACGATAGTAGATGCACCAGAGGTTATAGAGATGGCAGAGCCACCGGTAATAGCAATCCGCAAGAAAAAACAGTCATCTATGGTTGTTGGAATGAATATGGTTAAGCAAAAGGAAGCTGATGCCTTTGTTTCGGCTGGAAGTTCAGGAGCTATTCTTGTAGGTGGACAGATTATAGTTGGACGAATTAAAGGAATTCAGAGACCGCCGCTCGCACCGCTTATTCCGACAGAAAGTGGGGTATCACTTCTTATCGATTGTGGTGCGAATGTAGATGCGAGAGCAGATCATCTTGTTCAATTTGCAAAAATGGGTTCTATTTACATGGAGAATGTTGTAGGTGTTAAGAATCCTAAAGTGGCAATTGTTAATATAGGTGCCGAGGAAGAAAAAGGAAATGCCCTTGTTAAGGAGACTATGCCTCTTCTTAAAGAGTGCAAGGATATCAACTTTGTCGGAAGTATAGAGGCGAGAGATATTCCAAAGGGAGCGGCAGATGTTATTGTCTGTGAAGCTTTTGTGGGCAATGTAATACTTAAATTATACGAAGGATTAGCATCCACTTTGGTTGGAGTGATTAAGAAAGGCTTGATGAGCACACTTAAGAGTAAGATTGGTGCAGCGCTTGCCTTACCAGCCCTTAAGAAGACACTCAAGTCATTTGATGCAAGCCAGTATGGTGGTGCACCTTTATTAGGACTCAATGGTCTTGTTGTTAAGACTCATGGAAGTTCAAAAGCAATAGAGATTACGAACTCTATTTTGCAGTGCGTCACATTTAAGGAGCAGGATATAAATGGCAAGATAAGAGAACATTTATTGACTGATACATCTTGCGACTCACAACAGTGAAGGTACTCAACGGTTACAGAATCGGAATAATTTATGATATTGAATGAAGATTATGGGCAGACATAATTATACAAATAAAACTAAAATAATATGATTTTAGAATATATAGAGTAGAAAGGAAGAGTATTATGGAATTTGAAAAACTCAAAAAAATCATTGTCGAAGTATTAAATGTAGAGGAAAGCGATGTTACAATGGAATCAACATTCGTAGATGATCTTGGAGCTGATTCACTTGATGTATTCCAGATTATCATGGGTCTTGAAGAGGAATTTGATATCGAAATTCCAAATGAAGAGGCTGAGAAGATTGTTACAGTTGCGGATGCTGTTGAACAGATTAAAAATGCTGTAAATCAATAAACGAAAAGCCCTTTAAAAGGGCTTTTCTATTTTTGTAGGAGGTAGTATGGCTACTTTAATAGAATTTCAAAATAAGATAGGTTATCATTTTAAAAATGAGTCATTGCTTCGGCAGGCGCTTACACACAGTTCATATGCACATGAGAAGCATATGAAGAAATTTAGCGATAACGAGCGTCTGGAATTTCTGGGGGATGCTGTGCTTGAGATTGTATCAAGCGAATTTTTGTATAATAATTATCCGCTAAAGCCAGAAGGTGAGCTGACCAAATTAAGAGCAAGTATAGTATGTGAGCCTACGCTTGCACTTTGCACAAAGGAGATAGACCTTGGAGATTATCTGTTTCTTGGAAAAGGGGAAGACTTAACAGGCGGACGTAAGCGTAAATCTATTTTATCAGATGCACTGGAGGCGGTAATCGGAGCAATTTATTTAGACGGTGGTTTTGCTAATGCAAAAGATTTTGTGCTTAAATATATTATGACTGATATAGAACATAAGCAGCTCTTTTATGATAGCAAGACTATCCTGCAGGAAGTAGTGCAGGGACGGCATGAGAATCTGATATATTGTCTGATAGATGAATCGGGCCCAGATCATATGAAGAGTTTTACAGTTGAGGTTCGTGTAGGAGAGAAAGTGTTAAGCACTGGTACGGGTGCGACAAAGAAAGCGGCAGAGCAGGAGGCGGCATACAAAGCGCTGATAACTTTGAAGAAAGAGAGTAAGTAATGTATTTAAAAAGTTTGGAGGTACATGGATTTAAGTCCTTTGCCAATAAAATAGTTTTTGACTTTCATAATGGAATCACGGGTATTGTAGGACCTAATGGAAGTGGAAAAAGTAACGTAGCGGATGCGGTAAGATGGGTACTCGGAGAGCAGAGTGCAAAGCAGCTTCGAGGTGCATCTATGCAGGATGTTATTTTTGCAGGTACAGAGAACAGAAAGCCACTCAGCTATGCGTATGTTGCTATTACCCTTGATAATTCAGATCATCAGCTTGCTACACCATTTGAAGAGGTGACTATTGCCAGAAGAGTATACAGATCTGGTGAGAGTGAATATCTGATAAATGGTAATGCATGTCGATTGAAAGAGGTATCAGAACTTTTTTACGATACAGGTATTGGTAAAGAAGGATATTCTATCATTGGACAGGGACAGATTGATCGTATTTTGAGTGGTAAGCCCGAGGAAAGAAGAGAACTCTTTGACGAGGCTGCGGGTATTGTTAAATATAAAAAACGTAAAAATACAGCCCAGAAGAAGCTGGATAATGAGAGGGAGAATCTTGTCCGTATAAATGATATTCTGTCAGAGTTAGAGAGACAGGTTGGACCGTTGGAGAGACAGTCAGAGAAGGCACGTACATATCTTAAGAAGAAAGAAGAATTAAAAGATTATGATGTGAATATGTTCCTTCTTGAGATGACACGAATAGATAATGACTCAAAAGAAGTAGAGAAGAAATTTACAATTGCAGATGATGAATTAAAGCAGACGAATGAGGCTTACGACAAGATAAAGCAGGAGTATGAGAAGCTTGGAGAAGATATGAATGATATGGATGAGAAGATAAATTCTATCCGAGAGACTATCAACAGCACATCTTCTACAAGGCAGAAACTCGAAAGCCAGATTCAGATTTTGAAGGAACAGATTCATACAGCACAGATGACAGATGAGCATTTGCAGAGCCGTCTTGATGCTATTGACAATGAGAAAAAAGAACGTTTTGAAGCGCGCAGGGAATATGATGAGCAGAAGGCTGAATTGGATGAGCAGATTTCTTCTATCAACGAGAAGAAAAATGAATCATCATCAAGGCTGGCTGCAATTCAAAGTGAAATTACACGCTGTAATGAAGGAATTGAAAAAGGGCAGGAAGAACTTATTAAATTACTTCAGAATAAAGCTGCAATCCAGGCAAAGCAGCAGAGAGCTGACACTATGCTTGAGCAGATAAATATCAGAAAGTCTGAGCTGAATAAGAGACTTCTAGACAGAAAGACACGAGAAGCAGGACTTAATACTGTATTAGATGAGTATCAGGAAAAGCTTGATTTAATCAATAAGACAATACAGGAATATGAGACAAAAGAAAAAGAACTTGAGAAGAATGATAAGGACTGGAGATTTAAAGCTAAGGAGAATGCGAGACTTATAGAGGAGACCAGCACAAGATATCATAAGGAACAGTCGAGGCTGGAATCGCGCCGAAATATAGCAGAACGCTATGACGGATATGGTAACAGTATCCGTAAGGTGATGGAACAAAAGGACAAAAATCCAGGACTTTTAGGTGTTGTATCTGACATTATCCAGGTAGAGAAGAAATACGAGACTGCTATAGAGACTGCACTTGGTGGAAATATTCAGAATATAGTTACAGAGGACGAGCCTACTGCGAAGAAGATGATTTCTTTTTTGAAGGAGAACAGGCTTGGAAGGGCAACGTTCCTCCCACTTACAAGTGTCTCAGCGAGAAGTAATCCTAAGAATGAAGCGGTGCTTGGTGAAAAAGGTGTAATAGGAATAGCAAACAGGCTTATTACATGTGATTCGAAGTTTGATGAGATTGCAGCATATTTATTAGGACGGGTTCTAGTAGTAGATACTATTGATAATGCTATTGCACTTGCAAGAAAGAACCATTATTCCCTTCATATTGTTACACTTGAAGGAGAGTATTTAAGTCCAGGCGGTTCTATGACTGGTGGTGCATTTAAGAATTCATCTAATCTTCTTGCCCGTAACAGGGAGATTGAAGAAATTGAGAAGAAAGTTAAAGAAATCGAGAATGAACTTTCCAAGCTTAAAGAGCGCAAAGATGACATTGCGACAGCGAGAGCTCTTAATGAGGACGAGTTAGAGGAATTAAAAGAGCTTATACAGAAACAGTATATCGAACAAAATACTGCGAAGATAAATGTAGAAAGAGCTAACCAGCAGAAGAATGAAAGCGAATCAGTGTTTACAGGTCTTTTGAGCGAGAGCAAAGAGATTGAGAGCCAGATTGCAGAGATTAATCTTGGAAAGCAGAAGATATCAGAAGAAATCGAATTTTCCATTAAAAGAGAAGAAGAGATTAAGAACGAGGCACTGGAATATCAGAAAATACTTGATGAACAGGGGGCACTCGAGACGGCCGCTGTTAAGGACAATTCGCAGATAGAACTTGAGTATGCTGGGATAAGCAAGACATTAGAATTTACTCAGGAGAATATCGAGCGTATTAATGCTGAGATAGAGAAGTTTGATGCAGAGAGAACACAGCTTGTAGAGAACGCATCCCATGCAAAAGAGGATGCGAAGAAAAAGCAAAATGACATAGAAGAAATCGAGAAGACAATTCTTGCTTCTGATTCAGCTAACACGAAGCTTGATGATGAACTTAAAGAAAGCATTGCGAAAAAAGAAGCTATGTCGGAAGAATATAAGGGATTTTTCCAAAAGCAGGAAGAAATCTCAAAGAGACAGGGAGAACTCGATAAAGAGATATTCCGTCTTAATTCACAGCGTGAAAAATTGCAGGAAGCGCATGAATACCAGACAAATTATATGTGGGATGAATATGAACTCACCCCTCATGCGGCATCTGAACTTCGCAATGATGCATATGACGACAGTACATCTCTTAGAAAGCTGATTTCATCAGTCAAGGATGAAATCCGTAAGTTGGGGGATGTCAATGTAAATGCTATCGAGGAGTACAAGGAAGTATCTAAACGATACGAAGAGTTAAAGACACAGCATGATGATATTGTAGAGGCAGAGCAGGTTCTTATGGGAATTATTGAAGAACTTGATACTGGAATGCGTACACAGTTTGCAGAGAAGTTTGCAGAGATTCAAAGAGAATTTGATTCTACATTCAAACAGCTTTTTGGAGGAGGACATGGTTCTTTGGAGCTTGTAGAGGATGAGGATATTCTTGAATGTGGAATTAGAATTATTGCGCAGCCACCAGGAAAGAAATTACAGAATATGATGCAGTTATCAGGTGGAGAAAAGGCGCTTACCGCAATTGCACTTTTGTTTGCAATTCAGTCTCTTAAACCATCACCATTCTGTCTGCTCGATGAGATTGAGGCTGCACTTGATGATTCCAATGTAAGCCGATTTGCTAATTATCTCAATAAGCTTACTAAGAATACACAGTTTATAGTTATTACTCATAGACGAGGTACTATGGGAGCTGCGGACAGACTATATGGTATTACGATGCAGGAAAAAGGTGTATCAACACTCGTATCTGTAAATCTTATTGATAATGACTTGACAGATTAAGATTATGCATAGAAAGGATGTAACTGTTTTATCTGGTGATAAATGGTTACAAAGGGATTATTATGAGCGAGAAAAAAGGTTTTTTTAGCAGACTTGTGTCAGGACTTACCAAGACCAGAGATAATATTGTTTCTGGAATTGACTCGGTCTTTAGAGGTTTTTCACATATTGATGATGAATTTTATGAAGAACTTGAAGAAATACTTATAATGGGAGATCTTGGCGTAAGAGCGACAGAGGCTATTCTTGAGGATCTGCAGAGAAAAGTTAAAGAGCAGCACATAAAGGAACCAGCTGATTGCAAGCAGCTTCTTATTGATAGCATCAAAGAGCAGATGAAGGTTGAAGACACTGCATATAGGTTTGAGAATGAAAAGTCAGTTGTTCTTGTGATTGGTGTAAATGGAGTTGGAAAGACAACTACTGTTGGAAAGCTTGCTGGTAAATTAAAAGATCAGGGCAAGAAGGTTGTTATCGCGGGTGCTGATACATTCAGGGCAGCCGCTGGCGACCAGTTAAAGGAATGGGCAGATCGTTCTGGTGTTGATATGATTGGCGGCGCAGAAGGTGCAGACCCGGGCTCTGTAGTATATGATGCGACTCAGGCAGCCAAGGCAAGAAATGCAGATGTTTTGCTTGTTGATACAGCAGGACGTCTTCACAATAAGAAGAATCTTATGAATGAGCTTGGCAAGATTAATAAGATTCTCGAGAGCGAATATCCTGATGCATATAGAGAGACACTTGTTGTATTAGATGCAACTACAGGACAGAATGCTCTTGTACAGGCGAAAGAGTTTTCGGATGTGGCAAAGATTTCTGGAATTGTACTTACTAAGATGGATGGTACTGCAAAAGGTGGAATTGCTGTGGCAATTCAGTCGGAACTTTCTGTACCGGTCAAGTATATAGGTGTTGGTGAGACAATCGACGATTTGCAGAAATTTGATTCTGATGAGTTTGTAAATGCTCTTTTTGAGAGCAAGTCAGAGTCTGACGATGAAGAATAGAGATATAATACATGTTTTCTTACGAGAAATGCGATATCGCATATTTCTGTACCGGACAGTTACAAAAGAACAATAAATAGCACGGAAAGGAATGACTAATATGTTGACATTAGATAAATTTGAGGAAGCAAGTGATAAGGTCAAAGAGGTCACACTTGAGACAAAGCTTGTGTATAGTGATTATTTAAGTGCACAGACTGGCAATAAAGTGTATCTTAAGCCAGAGAATATGCAGTTTACGGGTGCATATAAAGTAAGGGGGGCTTACTACAAAATCAGCACACTTACTGATGAAGAGAGAAAGAAAGGACTTATCACAGCATCAGCAGGTAATCATGCACAGGGTGTTGCATATGCTGCAAAATGTTATGGTTGTAAGGCAGTTATAGTTATGCCTACGACAACTCCTCTTATCAAAGTAAACAGAACAAAAAGCTATGGCGCTGAGGTTGTACTGTATGGTGATGTCTATGATGAGGCATGTGCTAAGGCATTAGAGCTTGCAGAAAAAGAAGGTTATACCTTCATTCATCCATTTGATGATCTGGCAGTTGCTACAGGACAGGGAACAATTGCAATGGAGATATTTAAGGAGCTTCCGCTTGTTGAATATATTCTTGTCCCAATCGGCGGTGGCGGACTTGCTACTGGAGTATCGACACTTGCAAAGCTTTTAAATCCAAAGATTAAGGTAATCGGAGTAGAACCAGCTGGTGCGAATTGTATGCAGGCATCGTTTAAGGCGGGCAAGGTTACAACACTTCCAAGTGTAAATACAATCGCAGATGGTACGGCAGTTAAGACACCGGGAAGCAATATTTTTCCATATATCCAGAAGAATCTTGATGATATTATTACAGTAGAAGATGATGAACTTGTAGTGGCATTCCTCGATATGGTAGAGAATCACAAGATGGTTGTTGAAAATTCCGGACTGCTTACAGTTGCAGCTTTAAAGCATCTTAAAGTAAAAGACAAGAGAGTTGTTTCAATCCTCAGCGGTGGAAATATGGATGTAATTACAATGTCATCTGTTGTACAGCAGGGACTTATTTTCAGAGACCGTATTTTCACAGTATCTGTACTTCTTCCAGATAAGCCGGGAGAACTTGCAAAAGTATCTGAGACACTTGCAAAAGAACAGGGAAATGTAATAAAACTCGAGCACAATCAGTTCGTATCAACAAACAGAAGTGCAGCAGTTGAACTTAGAATTACACTTGAGTGTTTTGGAACAGAACACAAAGAGCAGATACTTAAAGCACTGGAAAAGAATAATTATAAACCAAAGGTTGTAAGAACATCTATATAACATTTATATAATATTAACAGGTGTCAAGAAAAAATACTTGACACCTGTTTTGCGATGTAGTATATTATCCAAGGTGACTTTTATGGATGATAAATTAAAACAGACATATTTATATGATTTTTATGGTGAACTTTTGAATGAGCATCAGAGACAGATTTATGAGGATTTTGTGTTTAATGATTTGTCATTAGGTGAGATCGCATCAGAGGAAGGAATATCGAGACAGGGCGTATCTGATATGATAAAGAGATGCGGGAGAAAGCTTGAGAACTATGAACAGAAGCTTCATCTCGTAGAGAAGTTTATTTCGATTAAGGATGATGTGTACAAGATACATGAGTTGTCGAATGAATTCAAAGAGTCACAGGACAGCAGCATTATAAATGATATAGAAGTTATATCGAATCAGATATTAGAGGAGCTATAGAATGGCATTTGACAGTTTATCAGAGAAACTGCAGAACGTATTTAAGAACCTTAGAAGCAAAGGACGTCTTACAGAAGATGATGTAAAGGCTGCTCTTAAGGAAGTTAAGATGGCATTACTTGAGGCTGATGTTAACTTCCGTGTTGTGAAGCAGTTTACTAAGAGTGTGCAGGAGAGAGCAATTGGACAGGATGTTATGAATGGTCTTAACCCTGGACAGATGGTTATCAAGATTGTTAATGAAGAGATGATAAGTCTCATGGGATCGGAGACCACCGAGATTGCTTTTAAGCCTGGCAAGGAACTTACGGTTATTATGATGGTAGGTCTTCAGGGTGCTGGTAAGACAACCACTACCGCGAAGATTGCAGGAAAACTTAAGGCTAAGGGAAAGAAGACACTTTTAGCAGCGTGTGATGTGTATAGACCAGCAGCAATTGAGCAGCTGCAGATTAATGGACAAAAGCAGGGCGTTGAAGTGTTTGCGATGGGTGATAAGAATAAGCCGGAAGATATTGCAAAGGCAGCAGTTGAGCATGCAAAGAAGAATGATTTCAACGTACTAATCATAGATACAGCTGGTAGACTTCATGTTGACGAAGATATGATGGATGAACTTATCCGTATAAAGGAAGCTACTGATGTCTTTCAGACTATACTTGTTGTCGATGCGATGACAGGTCAGGATGCTGTAAATGTTGCAGGGACATTTGATGAGAAGATTGGCATTGACGGAGTTGTAATCACTAAATTAGATGGTGATACCAGAGGTGGTGCCGCATTATCAATCAGAGCTGTAACAGGAAAGCCTATTTTATATGCAGGAATGGGCGAGAAACTTTCAGACTTAGAGCAGTTCTATCCAGATAGAATGGCTTCAAGAATACTTGGTATGGGTGATGTACTTACCATGATTGAGAAAGCGCAGGAGAACATCGACGAGGAGAAAGCCCGTGCGATGGAAGAGAAGATGCGCAGGAATGAATTTGACTTTGAGATGTATCTTGATTCAATGAGTCAGATGAAGAAAATGGGTGGTCTTTCTAGTCTTATGGGAATGATGCCAGGAATGATGGGCGGTGGCAAAATGCCAGATATTGACACAGATGCAGCCGAGAAGCAGATGTCACGCACAGAAGCAATCATTCATTCTATGACACCAGATGAGAGACGAAATCCTAATTTATTAAATCCAAGCCGCAAGAACCGAATTGCCAGAGGTGCAGGTGTTGATGTGGCTGAGGTGAACAGACTGGTTAAGCAGTTTGAACAGACAAAGAAGCTTATGAAGCAGATGCCTGGAATGATGGGCGGTAAGAAAGGTCGTCGTGGCGGTGGCCTTGGTGGTATGTTCAAAGGACTTCCTTTTTAAGGAGTTTTTGATATAAATATAACAATTATTTTTCTATTTATTTTAAGGAGGAAACAAAATGGCAGTAAAAATCAGATTAAGAAGAATGGGACAGAAGAAAGCACCTTTCTATAGAATCGTAGTAGCAGATTCAAGATCACCAAGAGATGGTAGATGTATCGAGGAAATCGGAACATACGATCCAACAAAAGATCCTTCAGAGTATCATGTAAATGAAGAATTAGCAAAGAAATGGTTAGCTGATGGCGCACAGCCAACAGAGACAGTTGCAAGAATTTTCAAGAGCGCAGGTATTGAGAAATAAGATAAGAGGTGGATGCAATGAAAGAATTAGTAGAAGTAATTGCAAAAGCTCTTGTTGACAATCCAGACGAAGTATCTGTAACTGAGACAGAGAATGAAAAAGCAATTGTATTAGAATTACGTGTTGCACAGTCTGACATGGGCAAAGTAATCGGCAAGCAGGGTCGCATTGCCAAAGCAATCCGCTCTGTTGTCAAAGCCGCAGCTTCAAAAGAAGACAAGAAAGTTATTGTTGAAATTGTACAGTAATTTGGAGCCGTCTCATATAATGAGACGGTTCATTTTGTACCCACAGATAGTGGGCGGAAGGAAGAAAAATGGAAGACTTATTTAAGGTTGGTGTTATTACATCGACACATGGCATCAAGGGTGAAGTTAAGGTATTTCCTACTACAGATGATGCAAATAGATTCAAGAAACTTAAGAAAGTAATTCTTGACACTGGAAAAGAGAAAATTGACATGGAGATAGCTGGTGTCCGTTTTTTTAAGAACATGGTTATTCTCAAGTTTAAAGGAATAGATGACATTAATGATGTCGAAAAGTATAGAAAAGCAGAACTGTATGTTACAAGAGAGAATGCGGTTCCGCTTAAGAAAAATGAGTATTATATTGCAGACCTTATTGGAATGGATGTTGTTTCAGATGAGGATGAAGAACTTGGTGTAATAGATGATGTATTGCAGACTGGTGCAAATGATGTATATGTCATTAAGAAAGCAGGCTGTCAGGATCTTCTGATTCCGGCGATAAAAGACTGCGTTAAAGATGTTGATGTAGAAGGTGGAAAGATGATTGTCCATCTGTTAGAAGGACTTAGGGATTAATATGAATTTTCATATTTTAACTTTGTTTCCGGAGATGGTGATGAGTGGTTTATCAGAAAGCATTACCGGAAGAGCATTAAAACAGAATAAAATTTCTATCGAAGCTATTAATATACGCGATTTTTCTAAGAATAAGCATAAGAAGGTAGATGATTATACTTATGGTGGTGGTGCTGGAATGCTGATGCAGGCACAGCCTGTTTTTGATGCGTGGACAAGCGCAAGTAAAGGTAAAGCTGTAAGAACCGTGTATATGACACCGCAGGGAGCTGTTTTTAACCAGAAGATGGCTCAGGATTTTGCGAAGGAAGAGGAACTTATTATACTTTGCGGTCATTATGAGGGAATTGATGAGCGTGTACTGGAGGAAGTGGTCACTGACTATGTCTCAATTGGAGATTATGTATTGACTGGAGGAGAATTGGCAGCGATGGTATTTATAGATGCTGTGGCAAGACTTGTACCAGGAGTTCTTCACAATGAGGTTTCAGCCGAGACAGAATCTTTTCACGGAAATTTGCTTGAATATCCTCAGTATTCAAGACCACAGGAGTGGCATGATAAATCAGTTCCGACAGTACTTATGTCTGGAAATCAGAAAGAAATATCCAAATGGAGATTAACACAGTCTGTAATTAGAACAAAAGAGAGGCGACCAGATTTGTTTGAAAAATATGAGAAATTGCAGAAATGCAAAGAAATTCTTATGAGAGATAAGCTATTGAATATAGACATGATAGAATTTATTAATCGAGGAACAGCTGATTTAGTGCACTTTGATGAGAATGAGATACTGATAAGAGATACAACGTCAGGGGCATATTTTCACAGTCTTACCAATTTAGATATGGCTGAGGAATCATGTCTGATAAAAAGTGAACTATGTAATGCTAAAGAATTAAACTGTCTGATTATACATCAGGAAAGCATGGTGCCGCTTATAGAGGTGGAATTAGGTATGCATGTCTCATCAGCGTGCAGGCAGTATGTTTATACACGGCGTGAGAAACTTCCGGTAAAAGGACTATACAGACCAGATGGTAAACCAATGGAGTCCGGTCTTGTGATTAAGCCGCTTACTGAGGAATACACTGATTTTGTGGTCAATGCATATAGTAGTGTTGGGGGAGATAAGTATGTTAGACGGCGTATAAATGGTGGAAATCTTGTAGGCGCTTTCGTAAATGATAAAATTGTTGGATTTGGGGGGTTGCATGAAGAGGGAAGTCTTGGTATGATTTATATAGTACCTTCGTACCGAAATAGGAAAATTGGATTAGCATTAGAGACATATCTGATAAACGCCGAGATAGAAAAAGGCAATATACCATTTGTACAAGTCAAACTAGGTAACGATATTGCACAGGCGATGCAGGAGAAGCTTGGACTGTTCGGTTCAAAGGCAATGGTTTTTTGGATGGAGTAACAGTAGGAGGTCTTTTTATGGGAAAAAAGGCAAGAATATTTTTATTATCTGTGGCAGGTGTTATTGTGGGGCTCAGTCAGATGCCTGTCAAGGCAGTTTCGCCAGAGAAAAGTGGTACATGGGGAACTGTATCATGGAATTTGTCAGAGGATGGAACTCTTGAAATTTCAGGAAAGGGTGAAATTAAAGATTGGGATAGTGGACTAAATGCAGATGCACCATCGTGGACTCAGTATACAATGGGGGACTTAGATACTAAAGTTACATCTATTGTATTTGATGAGGGTATTACAAAGATAGGTGCCAATACATTTGTACTTTGTTCAGATGCTACATCTATAGAATTTCCATCTACCCTCACTGAAATCGGTGAAGGGGCGTTTGCTTATTGTGAGGATATAGAGAGTATTGTAATTCCTGATACTGTTAAAAAAGTAGATGCGAATGCTTTTGTAGAGGCGCATTCTTTAAAAGAGATATATGTAGATAGGAATGCGACTGATATTGATGCAACTGCATTTGAATCAGAGTGCGAATATCAGGATGCGGATCATGATTATAAATATCTTTCATATGAGAAATATGAAGAGGATAAGAGTGAAGCAGAAGATACAGAAAATACAGAAAATACAGAAGCAACTGAAAATAACGGCTCTTCCAGCAATAATTCATCCGATAGCAGCACACCATCAGGAGAAAATAATTCATCTGATAGCAGCACACCATCAGGAGAAAATAATTCATCCGATAGCAGCACGCCATCGGGAGAAAATAATTCATCTGATAGCAGCACGCCATCGGGAGGAAATAATTCATCAGATAGCAGCACACCACATACACATGTATATGAGACTGTGGTTGTTCCTGCAGCATACGAGCAGCGCGGAAGTATTAAGAGAATATGTAATGCGTGTGGCGATGTAGAAAGCTACGAAGAAATTGGCGCAATTAAGTCAGTAAAGCTTAGCCGACAGTTTTATACATACAACGGAAAAAAGAACAGACCGACAGTCACAGTAAAGGATGAATATGGATATGTTATCAGTAAGAACAATTATGATTTAAGTTATTCTAATAATAAGGCAATAGGTATTGCAAGTGTGACAATTACCTTTAAAGGAAATTATACAGGTCAGCTTGTTGAAAAATATACGATTGGACCAAAAGGCGTTAATATAGGCAGATTATTTGCCACATCTAAAGGCTTTAGTGTAAGCTGGAAGAAGGGCAAAAATATAACAGGTTATGAGATTCAGTATTCGACAGACATGAAATTCAAGGCAACAAAGTCAAAATTGATGCTGGTAACGAACAAAAATACTCTAAATAAGAAGATAACAAAAATCACAGGCAATAAGCGTTACTATGTAAGGGTTCGTACTTATTGTAAAGTAAAAGGCAAAAAGATATATTCTGCATGGTCTTCAGCGAAGATGGTTAAGACCAGAAAATAAATATAGATGTAAATTATGCTTGATTTTGAAAAAAAATTATGGTAGAGTATCAATGTTGTGAATAAAAGAGTGATGGTCCTCTGTTGCCCATTGAGGCATTAAGAACGTCAAATTAATTAGGAGGTCACAAAATGAACGCAAGTGAAATCATTAAGAACATTGAGAACGAGCAGTTAAAGGCTGAGGTACCACAGTTTAACGTTGGTGATACTGTAAAGGTTTATGGTAAAATCAAAGAGGGTAACCGTGAGCGTATCCAGGTTTTCGAAGGAACTGTTATTAAGAAGCAGAACGGAAGCAACCGTGCTACATTCACAGTTAGAAAGTTATCTAACGGTGTTGGTGTAGAGAAGACATGGCCACTTCATTCTCCAAACGTAGAGAACGTAGAAGTAGTACGTAAAGGTAAAGTACGTCGTGCTAAGCTTTACTACTTAAGAGACCGTGTAGGTAAAGCTGCAAAGGTTAAAGAGTTAGTTAAATAATTCTTAAATCAAATAATGATAATGCGAGAAATCCCGGTGCAATTATGCAGCGGGATTTTTAACAATACAGGTATTAAGTGAAAGGGGTTATTAATGAGGCATCGTTCAGGATTAAATTTTAGAAAACAGAGGAAAAAATTTAATGTACCATTGTTTAAAGAAATATTATCATGGATAATAGAGATTGCAGTAGTAGTGGCAATTGCATATGTAATAGTGTCATTCTGGGGATTCAGGACGAGCGTGGTTGGACCCGCCATGGAGAGCACATTGTCAAATGATAATCAGATTCTTGTGAATAGATTTCATTATATTTTATCAGACCCAAAGGCTGGTGACATAATAGTGTTTAGACCGAATGGAAACGAGAAGTCACATTACTATGTCAGAAGAGTAATAGGTGTTCCGGGGGATACTGTACTAATTCAAAACGGTGCAGTATATATCAATGGTGAGCTTTACAATGAGAATGTAGATGTTGCATCTATCGAAGATGCCGGATTGGCAGCAGACAAGATAGAACTTAAAGAGGACGAGTATTTTGTGCTGGGCGATAATAGAAATAACAGTGAGGACAGCCGCTATGCCAATATAGGAAATATCAAAAAGGAATACATTGTCGGTAAGGCCTGGTTTAGGCTTGGATCAATAGGCGATATAGGATTTATTGATTAATGCAGGCACAATAATTTTAAAAATTAAAGGAACAGGTGAATTATGAATTTTCAATGGTATCCAGGTCATATGACCAAAGCAAAAAGACAAATGCAGGAAGATATAAAGCTGATAGATCTGGTAATAGAGCTTGTTGATGCGAGAATACCACTGTCAAGCAGAAATCCGGATATAGATGAGCTTGGAAAGAATAAATACAGGCTTATACTTATGAATAAGGCAGATCTTGCGGATAAGGCAGCTACCGATAAGTGGAGCGATTATTTCAGAAAAAAAGGATTTTTTGTTGTAAGTCTTGACGCCAGAACTAAAAATAGCATGAAGAGTATCACTGATATAGTTATGGAAGCCTGCAAGGAAAAGATAGAAAGAGACAGACGAAGAGGAATCAAGAATAGACCGGTACGTGCCATGGTTGTCGGAATTCCAAATGTAGGAAAATCCACATTTATTAATTCATACGCAGGTAAGGCATGTGCGAAGACTGGTAACAAGCCAGGAGTTACGAAAGGTAAACAGTGGATAAGACTGAATAAAAATATAGAGTTATTGGATACGCCAGGTATTTTGTGGCCAAAATTTGAGGATCAGATGGTGGGACTTCGACTCGCACTTATAGGTTCTATCAAAGATGAAATCTTAAATGTAGACGAACTTGCAGTAGAATTGATAAAGATACTCAAAATGAGTTATCCTGGGACATTAAATAACCGCTACGAGGTTAATGAAGATAACGATATAACCGATATCATATTTGAAATTGCAAAGAATAGAAATTGTATACAAAAGGGCGGCGAAGCAGATTACAGTAAGGCCTGCGCACTTTTAATAGATGACTTTAGAAGTGGTAAGCTTGGTAAACTCACACTTGAACTGCCAGAAAAATAGTGGAGACGAATGGATACTAAAAAGATTAGTGTTATAAAAGCTGAATTAAAAAATATTTCAGACGAAGAACTGATTTATTTTATCAAGGAATATGAGAATGATGAAAGAAGCGGAGTAAAGGCTGTTGTCGAATCAGCCCACAGGAGGCTGGAAAAGTTTGAGTCCGAAAAACAAAGAATTGAAAGTATAAAGAAATATGAGAGAGAGTATTCTGACTATGAGTTTATCTGTGGAATAGACGAGGTTGGAAGAGGACCACTCGCAGGACCGGTTGTAGCGGGTGCAGTTATTTTGCCGAAGGACTGTGATATCCTTTATATAAATGATTCGAAGAAACTTTCAGCGAAGAAACGTGATGAATTATATGATGAGATTATGGAAAAAGCGGTTGCTACAGGAATAGGAATGGCAAGTCATGAGAGAATCGATGAGATTAATATTTTACAGGCAACTTACGAGGCAATGAGACAGGCAATCAGTAAGCTCTCTCCACAGCCAACCCTTCTGCTTAATGATGCTGTCACAATACCAGAGGTATCTATAAAGCAGGTTCCAATCATAAAAGGTGACGCTAAGAGTATTTCGATAGGTGCAGCAAGTATAATAGCAAAGGTAACAAGGGATAGAATGATGGAGCAGTATGATACCATGTATCCTGGTTATGGATTTGCTTCAAACAAGGGCTATGGTTCTGCGGAACATATAGACCAGATCAAGAAAAACGGACCATGTCCGATACATAGGAAATCATTCATTAAGAACTTTATTGCGGGGTAGAGCATATGCAGATTTCAGATTTATTGGGTCATTACAATAGTACAGCTACTCAGTCTAAGCCTATTACAGCGAATAAAGGTGTTGAGAAGCTGACATCTTCTATAGAGGGACTTTCAAAAGGAAATATCTTTGAGGGAACCGTCAGTTCAGTAAAAGGGGGCAAGGTAATACTTGCCCTGTCAAATGGTCAGACAATCTCTGCCAGACTAGAAGGCAAGGTAATATTGCAGCCAGGGCAGTCTATGTTTTTTCAGGTTAAATCAAATAATGGAACACAGGTAGAGATTAGACCATATACAGTAGAAGGTGGTGGAAATCCTACATTGCTGCAAGCACTCAAGGCTGCGAATCTTCCTACAGAGAGTCAGTACATTACGATGGTGAATACTATGATGGAAGAGAAGATGCCGATAGATCGAAACAGTGTATCAACTATGGCGAGGATGATTCAGAATAATCCAGAAATTGATGTTAAGACGTTAGTGCAGCTTGAAAAGCTTGGACTTCCTATAAGCAAAGAGATGGCAAGCCAGTTTGAAAATTATTTAAGCGATAAGCAGGCAATAAGTACTTCGATGGAAGAATTTATGAATGAACTTCCAACAGCTATGGCGGATGAAAAGCTGAGTGCCGTGCAGCTTAAGAATATTGGACATGGCATAATATCTGTAGTCACCGACAATCTTGAAGAAGTGCCACAGGGAAGTATTTCTATTGTGGAATTTGAGAATGGTGATATGTATGTAAATACATTTGATGATGAAGTGAGTTTAATCCTCGATGAGGGGGCTGACAATGTACAAAACCCAAATGTGGATGCCACAGTCACAGAGGCAGGGACAGATGTGGGGAGTGAATATGCTCAAAGTGAAATGGATAATGCTCAAAGTGGAATGAATAATGCTGTGGATAATGATTTATCGCAAGAACTTTCGCAGAATACAGCTATAAATCATGAAGGGATTGATATGGCTGATAATATTTCAGAGGCTGTGTCACAGGAGAAGGCCCGTGAAAGTGTTCCAAATACACTCGGTGATATATTATCCCCTAAGCAGATTGAGGAACTTTCAAAAGTAGTGAAAGAATTTTTGCCAGCTGCGGTAATTAAAGAGGATACAAGCGTTATATCTGTTTTAAATGAAATATCAAGACAGCTAAATGACAATCCCAATATTAGCAGGCAGTCAATCCTTAAACTTTTTTCGGGGGATGCGTTCAGTGCTATGGTAAAGGATTCACTTGAACAACAATGGTTGATTAAGCCCAAAGATATCGAAAATGGACAGAAGGTTGACCGCATTTATGAACAGGTCAAAGATCAGATAAATAAGATAGAACATATAATGAAAGAAAATGGAGCAGGCAGCTCTAGTGTTACAAATACTGCCAACAACATAAGAAGCAATGTAGAGTTCATGAACCAGATAAATCAGACCTGCACATATGTCCAGATTCCTCTTAAGATGACTGGTCAGAATGCAAGTGGTGAATTATATGTCTACACGAATAAGAAAAATTTAAAAGATGATAATGAGGAACTCTCCGCATTTTTACATCTGGACATGGAACATCTTGGGTCAACAGATGTCTCAGTAAAACTTCACAGGAAAGATGTTACAACAAACTTTTATTTTGAAAATGAAAAGACATATGATTTAATAGAGAAGTTTCTTCCACAATTGGAAGAAAAACTGAAAAATAAAGGCTATAATTGCAGGATTTATATTACTAATGAGGATAAACATGTGAATTTCGTCGATGATTTCCTAAAGAAAGATCAGCCATCAGCAGGTAAATTACATAGATATTCTTTTGATATGAGGGCATAATATGGCAGAGAATAATTTAAATAAACCAAAGCAGTTTTCACAGATTGCGGCTGATAATGATAAGACTGCTGTAGCAATTGAATATGTACCAGGGGAAGCCGCTCCTAAGATTCTTGCAACTGGAAAAGGACAGGTGGCGGACAAGATAATCGATAAGGCTAAAGAAAGCAATGTGCCATTATATAAGGATGGCAAACTGGCAGATACGTTATCAAAGCTTAAAATAGGAGATATGATTCCGCCTGAACTGTATGAGGTTGTGGCGGAGATACTTGTTTTTGTGGATGATATGGACAGGATGAAGGCAAAACTTGATGGGATGAGAAAATAATAATGAATACAAGAAATATTGGGGACAGATATGAAGATGTTGCTGTTTTGTATTTAAGACAGCATGGATATACTATATTGGAGAGAAATTTCAGAAACAAAATAGGTGAGATTGACATTATAGCAAAAGATGGAGAGTATCTTGTTTTTGTGGAGGTGAAATACAGACGGCTATCTGATTCGGGGCATCCGACGGAGGCCGTTAATTTCAGTAAACAGAGAAGAATAACAAAGACTGCGTTATATTATTGTGCGCACAATAATATAGGTGAGTACACTCCTATGCGGTTTGATGTTATAAGTATATTGGGAGATGAAATTATGCTCTACCAGAATGCGTTTGAGGCGGTGACTTGATTTGAAAATAACAGATTTTGTAAAAAAGAATGTAGAAAATACTACAGAATTAAAAAATAATACTATGCCACTTTTATATTTTCCGCTACTGGAGAAAACACAGATGGTGGAACATTGCTTTACTACAAGGGAAGGTGGCGTAAGCGAAGGGATTTTTGAGTCTCTTAATTTATCGTTTACAAGAGGTGATGATAACGAACACGTAATGGAGAATTACAGACGGCTTGCGCATGCAATGGGGACGACAGAAGACCACTTTGTATGTACTGACCAGACCCATACAACTAATGTACTTAGAGTTGGAAAAGCTGACTGTGGGATAGGCGTTACAAGACCTAAGCCTTATACAGACATTGACGGACTAGTGACAGATGAGCCTGGTGTGGTTCTGTCTACTTTTTTTGCTGATTGTGTTCCGCTTTATTTTGTTGATCCGGTTAATCGGGCTATAGGTCTTAGTCATTCAGGCTGGCGCGGAACAGTAAACAGGATGGGAAAAAAGACATTAGAAGTGATGAACTGCGAATTTGGTACACAGGCAGATGATGTTATTGCTGCGGTTGGACCATCAATCTGTATGCAGTGTTATGAGATAAGCGAGGATGTTGCAGTAGAGTTTATGAAAGCGTTTGACGGATATACAGACGAGATATTAAAGGATAAAGGAAATGGCAAATTTCTGCTTGATTTATGGAAATGCAATCAGATTATTTTATTGGAAGCAGGTGTAAAAAGTCAGAATATTGCTGTTACAGATATTTGTACATGCTGTAACCCAAAGCTGCTTTTTTCACACAGGGCATCAAAAGGGCAGAGAGGAAATCTTGGAGCTTTCATGTATATAAAAGAGTAATTATTCAAAACCACTATAGAATAACAAATGATACCTTTTGATAATTTAATCATATTAAGAAAATCATAAGAAATTATTTGTCCAATATTCATTCATATTTTTCAGATGTATGTTAAAATTCTGTTACAAGAATATAACAGAAGAATAACCGCTTGGTTATGGAGAGGGAATTAGTTTTAATGATAGAAGTAATAAACCTTAAGAAATCATATAATGGATTTAAAGCATTAGATGGTGTGAATATGAGGGTTGGACGAGGTGAGATATATGGACTTGTCGGACCTAACGGCGCTGGCAAGTCTACTCTTATCCGTCACCTGATGGGAATATACAGGCAGGATGCGGGTGAGATTTATATAGATGGTCAGCTTGTATATGAGAATAGACAGATTAAATCCAAGATGGTCTATATACCTGATGACTTTTTTTATTTTCTGCAGGCTGATACGATGGAGATGATGAGATATTATAAAGGGATGTATCCATCATTTGACGAGAAGAAATTTTATCGCATGCAGGAATTTTTCCAGAATATAGATGTAAAGAGAAGCATCCGCCGTTTGTCTAAGGGAATGCAAAAGCAGGTAGCTTTCTGGCTTGCAATATCATGTATGCCAGAGGTGATGATTCTTGATGAGCCTGTTGATGGGTTAGACCCTGTTATGAGAAGACAGATATGGACTTTGCTTTTGGCTGAGGTAAAAGAACACAATATGACAGTGCTTGTCTCTTCACATAATCTTCGTGAATTAGAGGATGTATGTGACCATGTAGGCATTATGAACAAAGGACAGGTGATAATAGAGCGTTCACTCAGCGAACTTCAGGGCAATATTTCTAAGATACAGGTTGCATGTCCGACAGGAATGCCTAAGCTTCCAATGGATTTTAAGGTGTTGCATATGTCCAACATTGGTAGAGTATATACAATTATAGTAAAAGGAAATCCAAGAAAAGTAGTTCAGGCAATTACAGAAGCACAGGGTGAGCCTACTGTAGTTGATGCACTTCCACTCACTTTGGAAGAGATATTTATATATGAGTTAGGAGGGGCAGAATATGAAGTCAAAGATATCCTTTTTTAACACAAATATATATGCTAAGAATATTAAATTATTCTGGCCGGTATGGCTTGGATATTGGATTGCGCTTATGCTTATGATGCCGGTAAGAATCTGGTTTGGATTTAGAAAGACAAGTGATTCAATAATAATATATGGCAAAATGTACGAGGAGAATTATCTGCGTGTCTTGTATGAGGCTATGCGTATGGACGTACATATTATTCTTATTGCGTGTCTTGTCATAGTGTGTGCGACCTGTGTATTTGGCTATCTGTTTAATGCAAGGAATGCCAATATGATGCATGCTTTTCCTGTGAGCAGGCTTGAACTTTATTGCACAAATGCAATAACAGGACTCTCGTTTATGTGTGTTCCACAGATAATAAGCTTTATAGCATCAATTATTGTATGCATATGTTTTGGTGAGACCAGGGTTGTATATCTGGCAGTGTGGCTTGTCATGGTACTTGCGATTACATTCTTTTTGTATGCGGTAGCACTGGTATCCGTGATGTGTACAGGGCATATAATTGCAGCAGTACCGATATTTGCAGTATTTTCATTTGGGTATATTGTAATCAGGTATACAGTTACCAAAGTGATAGAATTTTTTGCATATGGCGTGAATAATCTGTCTGACATAAGTAATGGAAAGCTAAACTGGCTTTCGCCACTTTATTATATAAATTACAAGGTTAATATTAATATGATAAAGGACGCAAAAAGTGACATGGTACTGGGACTTGATTATACTGGACTGCCAGTAATTGCAAGTTTTTTTGCGGTAGGAATCATGGTATATATAGCTGCTTTTATGCTTTATAAAAGAAGACAGATTGAATGTGCAGGTGATTTTATTGCATTTGATATAGTAAAGCCTATATTCAGGTGGGGGTGTGGCTGTATTGGAAGTATGATTGCTGCACTTGCGATATATGAAGTTTTCACAGATTCTGATTTTAAAATAAAAGACTCCTTTTTCTTTTTAATGATGATCGTATTAGGGATTATACTTTTTTATATTCTTGATATGTTTGTTCAGAAGAATTTCAGGGTCATTACGAAAAGGCGTAACAAAGAATGTGTGGTTTATGTTGGATGCATGTTTCTTCTTCTTTGCTGCCTTAGATTTACAGGAAAGTATATAGAAAATGATATTCCTCTTAATGATGAGGTTAAAGAGTGTTATATCAGCCTTACATATCCAATAAAAATAGAGGGCGATAAAATAAATGATATTGTTGCAATTCAGAAAAGTCTGGTAAATGATGAAAAGTATATGAGACAGGTTAAGTCGTCTTACACAAGAAATGTAATCATCAAATATGTTCTGAAAAATGGCAAAAAAGTGGAGCGTAATTATACTGTCCCAATGACGGACAAGACCATAAAAAGTGTATTCCATGATATATACAAATATGAAAGCGACAGCAGCAATCTTGAGAAGTATCTCCTTAGCAATAATAAGGAAAAATGCTTTTTCAAGGCAACAACTGGTGTGATAAGTGTCTCTGATACAGACAATGATACTGTAGGAACACGTAAGTTTACTGCGGCTCAGAGCCAGGCGATATATGAAGCTTTTGTAAAAGATATTGAGGATGGAAATGTACTGCCATTATATGTGCAGGATCCTGAAAAATTAGCAATGAAAAAGTATGATAATAACACATATATCATCACAGAAGATGAAGTGAAAGGATATGCTTACTGGATGGAACTTGATTTCATTCTTGATGATTATCGTGATTATACGGACTCATATATAGATATGAATGGATATACTGATGAAACAGGAGTAAGTAAATCTACAAGCGAAAGAGTTTATTTAAGTGATTACGCATCTGTCTATAAGAATGTACTTGAGAAGAATTTTATTCTGGATGAAAACTGCAAGAATGTAATGCAGGCACTGATAGATACTGGAGTGGTATCGAATATTGATGAACTTCATAAGATATCAGAAGAGAATGAATAATTGAATAATTTTTTGAAGTATAGTAGAATGAAGAGAGCTTATTTATATAAGTTCTCTTTTGTGGCTGTTAGTACATGAACAGTTACTATCTTTTTTGATTAATATTTAGGACAGGAGATAATATGAGTAAACCAGTAGTAGCCATAGTAGGGCGTCCAAATGTGGGCAAGTCAACTCTGTTTAACACACTTGCAGGTGAGAGAATTTCTATTGTTAAGGACACGCCGGGAGTGACCAGAGACCGTATATATGCAGATGTATCTTGGCTTAATTATAATTTCACACTTATTGATACGGGTGGTATTGAGCCGGACAGCGGAGATATTATTTTATCACAGATGAGGGAGCAGGCTCAGATTGCCATAGATACAGCAGATGTTATTATTTTTATCACAGATGTAAGACAGGGACTTCAGGATTCGGATTCTAAGGTGGCAGATATGCTTAGACGATCTAAGAAGCCAGTTGTACTTGTTGTAAATAAAGTAGACAGTTTCGAGAAATTTATGCCAGATGTGTATGAATTTTATAATCTTGGAATAGGTGATCCACATCCTGTATCTGCATCTGCAATGCTCGGACTTGGAGATATGCTTGATGAAGTGGTAAAGCATTTTCCGGATGATTCAAAGGATGATGAGGAAGATGACAGACCAAAGGTAGCAATCATTGGAAAGCCGAATGTAGGTAAGTCATCACTAATCAACAAGCTGGCGCAGGAAGATAGAGTTATAGTATCTAATATAGCTGGTACAACAAGAGATGCCATAGATACAGATATTAAGTACAATGGTAAGGAATATATCTTCATAGATACAGCAGGCCTTAGAAGAAAGAGTAAGGTCAAGGAAGACATAGAAAGATACAGTATAATAAGAGCTGTTACAGCAGTTGAAAGAGCAGATGTTGTAATAATCGTAATAGATGCGACTGAAGGTGTTACAGAGCAGGATGCCAAAATCGCAGGAATAGCACATGACAGAGGCAAGGGAATTATTATTGCAGTCAATAAATGGGATGCAATCGAGAAAGATAACTCTTCTGTAAAGAAGCATACAGACAAGATCCGCCAGATTCTCAGTTTCATGCCATATGCTGAGATTTTATTTATCTCCGCAAAGTCAGGCCAGAGAGTAAATAAGCTTTTTGATATGATTGATATGGTTATCGAGAACAATAGCATGAGAGTTGCGACAGGCGTTCTTAATGAAATCGTAGCTGAGGCTGTTGCAATGCAGCAGACACCATCTGACAAGGGAAAGCATCTTAAGATATATTATGTGACACAGGTAGCTGTAAAACCACCTACATTCGTTATATTCGTAAATGATAAGAATCTTATGCATTTTTCATACACAAGATATCTTGAGAACAGAATACGTGAGACCTTTGGATTCAGGGGGACTGCACTTAAATTTATCACAAGAGAGAGAAAGGGCGAATAACATGTTTAGTATTGCAGCCAGAATAATTGCACTGCTTATGGGTTATTTTGCGGGAACATTTCCGACAGGATACCTATATGGCAAATCAAAAGGAATAGATATACGTAATCATGGAAGTGGTAATTCAGGAACAACCAATACACTTAGAATATTAGGATGGAAAGCTGGTGCTGTTACTTTCTTAGGTGATAGCTTTAAGGCGATTATAGTTATTTTACTTGTTTATTTTATATTCAGGGGCAGATGTGCTGATTATATTAAGCTTTTAGAACTTTATGCAGGTTTCGGAGCCGTTCTCGGTCATAATTTTCCTTTTTTCCTTAAGTTTAAAGGTGGAAAGGGTATCGCAGCGACAGCTGGAGTTATCGCAGCAGTTTGTCCGCAGGCAGTTCCAATCTCTCTTGTTTTGTTTGTAGGAGCAGTACTTATTACAAGATATGTGTCACTTGGTTCGATTTTGGTAGTATTAGGTTTTTTGGTACAGGCAATTATATTTAACCATTATGGAGTGTTTAATATTAATCCTAAGTATGTTGTTGAGTTCGATATTGTTGTTGCCTGCTTTACGGCAATGGGAATATGGAGACATAAAGCCAACATACACAGGCTACTGAATGGAACAGAGAATAAATTTGGACAGAAGGCGGATTAGATATGAAAAAAGTTAGTATTATAGGTGCAGGAAGCTGGGGAATTGCGTTGTCAGTTGTTCTTGCAAAGAATGGACATGATGTAATTGTCTGGTCAATCATCAAAGAAGAGATAGATATGCTCAAGGAAAAAAGAGAGCATGTAGACAAGCTGCCAGGCGTTAAGCTGGATGAGAAGATTGTATTTACAACAGATCTTGAGAGTGCTGTAAAGGAAAGCGACATGATAGTACTTGCAGTACCATCTGTTTTTACCAGAAGTACAGCCAGGAGTATGGCAGCATTTGTAAAGGATGACCAGATAATAGTATGCGTTGCAAAAGGAATTGAAGAAGAGACTCTTATGACTATCACAGATGTGGTGGAGAGTGAGATTAAGAATGCCGATGTTGCGGTTATGTGTGGTCCATCACATGCGGAAGAAGTTGGAATTGGACTTCCTACCACCGTTGTAGCTGGTGCAAAGACAAGAGCTACAGCGGAGCTGATTCAGGATACATTTATGAATGAAGTATTCAGGGTATATACAAGTCCGGATGTGCTTGGTATGGAACTTGGCGGTTCTCTTAAGAACGTAATTGCTCTTGCCGCAGGAATGGCAGATGGTCTTGGATATGGAGACAACACAAAGGCTGCCCTCATTACAAGAGGAATTGCCGAGATTGCCAGACTTTCTACAGCTATGGGCGCTAAGAAAGAGACGTTGTCAGGTCTTACAGGAATCGGGGATCTTATAGTTACATGTGAGAGCAAGCATAGCAGAAACAGAAAAGCGGGAATGCTCATGGGACAGGGATATACCATGGACGAAGCTACCAAAGAAGTAAAGATGGTAGTTGAAGGGATATATTCGGCAAAGGCAGCACTTGCACTTGCTAGAAAATACAATATATCAATGCCGATTATTGAGCAGGTTAATAAAGTACTTTTTGAGAATACGAAAGTAAAAGATGCGGTCATGGAGCTTATGCAAAGAGATAAGACAACAGAGTATGCGGCACTCGAATGGGAGGACTAGAAGTGGAGACAATCAAAATAAAATATTTCTCGGACAAAATAGAAAAACTTGATTATATTGATGGTAAGTCTGACTGGATAGATATGAGAGCGTCGGAGGAGATAACTCTTAAGGCTGGCGAATTTAAACTTATCCCACTAGGGGTTGCGATGCAGCTTCCGGAAGGATATGAGGCACATCTTGTTCCAAGAAGTTCTACATTCAAGACCTGGGGAATTATACAGACAAACAGTATGGGAATAGTGGACTGTTCTTATTGTGGTGACAATGATATGTGGAGAATGCCTGTCTATGCGACAAGAGATACACAGATACATGTCAATGACAGAATAGCTCAGTTTCGAATAGTAAAGAACCAACCTAAAATCAATTTTGCTGAGGTTGAAAGTCTTGGCAATGATGATAGAGGCGGATTTGGAAGTACAGGAAAGAACTAATTGATTTAAGGAGGCATATATAATGGAAAATCGTATTGTGAAATTCAAATCAAAGGAAAGCAATTTGCTCAATCTTCATGCAATCCCGGGGCACTTTGCAACAAGCAACTCGCACATTAATTATTATGTTGATGTAACAAGCATAAAGACTCGTGCATCAGAGGCAAAAGAGGCAGCAAAGGTATTCAACTCTAAGATTCCAAAGAATCTTACAATTGATACAATTGTATGTATGGATGGAACTGAGATGATTGGTGCATTTCTCAGTGAAGAAATAGAACATTCAGGACTTCTTACTACTATAAACAGACATGAGACATTGTATGTTGTATCACCTGAGATTAATAACAACCAGATTATTTTCAGAGACAACAACAAAGGTGCGATAGAAGGAAAGCATATCCTGCTTCTTCTTGCTACAACCACTACAGGAGATACAATCAGACGTGCACTTGAGAGCATCCAGTATTATGGTGGAACTGTTGTATGTGTAGGTTCTATATTTGGAACTGTTGATAATGTGGATGGGTTTAAGATTGAGAGATTGTTCAGCGAAGCTGATGTTCTTAATTATGAGGCTTATTCTGTACATGATTGTCCATTCTGTAAGAAAGGACACAAAATTGAAGCTATGGTAAATGGTTTCGGATATTCTAAACTATAATAAATGCGATAATTATAAGGGCTGCTGCTTGCGGAAATACGTGGGCAGTGGCTTTTCGTCATTGTGCCAAAAGCATTTTTAAATCTTTGTCCGATTTGACGATAGTATAAATCAGCAATGTTATGTATTATAATCAGTGTAAGAAATCCGCAAGGATATTAAAAGTAAAAAATATAAATACTCAGGGAGGTATTATTTAAAATGGCAAGTTTATCATTAAAGAATGTTTGCAAAGTTTACTCAAATGGTTTTGAGGCAGTTAAGGATTTCAACCTTGATGTTGAAGATAAAGAATTCATCATCTTCGTAGGACCATCTGGATGTGGTAAGTCTACTACACTTCGTATGATTGCTGGTCTCGAGGAGATTTCTTCAGGAGAACTTATTATCGATGGAAAAGTTGTAAATGATGTAGAGCCTAAGGACAGAGATATCGCGATGGTATTCCAGAACTATGCTCTTTACCCACATATGACAGTATTTGACAATATGGCATTTGGTCTTAAGCTTAGAAAAGTACCTAAGGATGAGATTAAAGCTAAAGTTGAGGAAGCAGCTAGAATCCTTGACCTTGAGAAATTATTAGATCGTAAGCCAAAGGCTTTATCAGGTGGACAGAGACAGCGTGTTGCCATGGGTCGTGCAATCGTTCGTAATCCTAAGGTATTCCTTATGGATGAGCCTTTATCAAACCTTGATGCAAAGCTTCGTGTACAGATGAGATCAGAGATTTCTTCATTACATAACAGATTAGGTGCTACAATCATCTACGTAACACATGATCAGACAGAGGCTATGACACTTGGAACAAGAATCGTTGTTCTTAAAGATGGTGTTATCATGCAGGTTGATTCACCACAGAAATTATACAATGAGCCTAACAACTTATTCGTTGCTGGATTCATCGGATCTCCACAGATGAACTTCGTAGATGCTCAGTGTATTGTTGATGGAGCTAAGGCTTCACTTAAATTCGATAACTACACAATGGAGCTTCCAGAAGCTAAGGCTAAGAAGTTAATCGATGGCGGATATGCTGGAAAGACAGTTGTTCTTGGTATCAGACCAGAGGACATCTCAGATGATGCTGAATTACTTGCAAAGCACGCTGGATACACAGTAGATACAGAAGTAACAGGATATGAGTTACTTGGTGCTGAAGTTATGCTTTACTTCACAGTTGCTGGAGCTAACATGTCAGCAAGAGTTGCAGCTGATACACCAGCTCGTTATGGTGATAAAGTTAAGCTTGCACTTGATCCTGCAAAGATTCATGTATTTGACAAAGAAACAGAATTGACAATTACAAACTAGTCAGATAAAATTAAATAGTTGTAGATAGTTAAACCGGGTGTGAATATTTACACCCGGTTTTAAATTGAAATGGAAGAAAATATGCTTACAAATCAGAAAATTCAAAAAATACTTAACGAAATAAAAGAAATAACTGGAATAGATAATGTCCTGTGTGCATCAGATGGCGGTGTTATTGGTGGAACAATGGAGCTTCCAAAAGAATTTGAGTCTATTATAGGCATGTTTGGTGAGGCAGGCCATGATACAACTACGGCAATGGGATATACACTTTTACGACTTGATGTAGAGGGAGATGCAGAGTATATTCTTGTAATGAAGACGACGGAGAAGTCGGATGAAGTCCTATGCAGGATGGCTGCCAGTCAGATTAAGAATATTGCGATGAATATGGCGGACAAGTATGACAGGAATAATTTCATACAGAACATTCTGCTTGGCAATTTTCTACCTGTTGATATTCAGTCGAAAGCTAGAAAATTTCATATAGAAGCCAAGCCAAGAGTGGCTTTTGTGATTGATACAGGCAAGAAAAATATGGATATGGCTATAGAGTTTGTAAAGAATCTCTCGAATATGAAGAGTGGAGATTTTGTCACGAATGTTGATACACATAGCATAGTTCTTGTCAAGGATGTATCCCACATTGATGAGAATTCGATGGAGAAGGAACTTGAAGAGATAGCAGAGAGCCTTGCAGACAATCTGCACATGGAGGCCATGATAAAGGTAAGAGTTGGCTATGGTAATGTCGTTGCAAGAATAAATGAGATATCTGATTCTTATCAGGAGGCAAAGCTTGCACTTGAGGTAGGAAGAGTTTTTTATGCTCAAAAGGATACAATATCATATGGCAAGCTTGGAATAGGGCGTCTGATTTATCAGCTGCCTATGAGCCTGTGCGAGATGTTCATAAAAGAAGTATTTGGAGACAATGTTCCAGAGATTCTTGATGATGAGGAAGCTATGTCTACAATCAATAAATTTTTTGAGAATAGCCTGAATATATCAGAGACAGCAAGACAATTATATGTACATAGAAATACTCTCGTATATAGATTGGAGAGAATAGAGAAAGCCATTGGGCTTGATATTAGAAATTTTGATGATGCCATGACATTTAGAATTGCAGTCATGGTTCTCGCGCATATGCGTGATAGTAAGGAGTAGAAGTGGTATGGCAAAGAAACCAACATACGATGAAAGTAGCATATCAATTTTAGAAGGACTTGAAGCAGTAAGAAAAAGACCTGGAATGTATATAGGAAGTGTCACTACAAAGGGTCTTAATCATTTGATATATGAGATAGTTGATAACTCTGTAGACGAGCATCTTGCAGGTGAATGTGATACAATCTGGGTTACTTTAGAGGCAGATGGTTCATGCACAGTGGAGGATAATGGACGTGGTATACCTGTCGGTATGCATGCCAAGGGAATGTCAGCTGCGCGAGTTGTTTTTACTACTCTACATGCAGGTGGTAAATTTGATAATTCTGTATATAAGACAAGTGGAGGTCTTCATGGTGTAGGTTCATCGGTAGTAAATGCCTTGTCCACATATATGGATGTTCAGATAAGCAGGGAAGGTTTTATTCATCATGATAGATATGAGAAGGGAACACCTGTAATAAAGCTCGAAAATGGACTTCTTCCAACACTTGGTAAGACTAAGAAGACTGGTACCAGGATTAATTTTCTTCCAGATCCAGAGATATTTGAGAAGACAAAGTTCAAGGCTGAGGATGTAAAGAGTCGTATGCATGAGACTGCGTACCTAAATCCTGCGCTTACTATTATCTTTGAGGACAGAAGAAAAGACGAAGTAGAGCATATAGAGTTTCATGAGCCAGATGGTATAGTTGGATTTGTAAAGGATATAAATAAGAATCAGAATTTAGAAGCTTTGCATGAAGTTATTTCCTTTAAGGGAGAGTGTGATGGAATTGAGATAGAGGTTGCATTCCAGTACACGAATGAATTTCATGAGAATATACTAGGCTTTTGTAATAATATATACAATTCTGAGGGTGGAGCGCATATAACAGGATTTAAGACAGCTTTTACAGCTATTATTAATTCCTATGCCAGAGAACTTGGAATACTGAAGGAGAAAGACCCTAACTTTAATGGTGCGGAAGTAAGAAGTGGTATGACAGCGGTTGTATCTATTAAGCATCCAGACCCTAGATTTGAGGGGCAGACTAAGACGAAGCTTGATAATCAGGATGCAAACAGAGCAACAGCGAAAGTTACAAATGATGAGATGCCGCTTTTCTTTGATAAGAATCTTGAGATACTTAAGACCGTAATAGGCTGTGCTGAGAAGGCGGCTAAGATTAGAAAGGCAGAAGAAAAAGCAAGAACTAATCTGCTTACAAAGCAGAAATTTTCCTTTGATTCAAATGGAAAACTTGCTAACTGCGAGAGCAGGGATGCATCCCAGTGTGAGATATTTATTGTAGAGGGAGATTCCGCCGGTGGTTCAGCAAAGACAGCGCGTAACCGTATGTATCAGGCTATTTTGCCAATCAGAGGTAAGATTTTAAATGTAGAGAAGGCCAGCCTCGACAAAGCCTTGCAGAATGCAGAAATTAAGACTATGATTAATGCATTTGGCTGTGGTTTTTCAGAGGGATATGGCAATGATTTTGATATCACAAAGCTTCGCTATGACAAGATTGTAATCATGGCAGATGCCGACGTCGATGGTGCACATATATCGACACTTTTACTTACTTTGTTCTTTAGGTTCATGCCAGAACTTATTCAGGAAGGACATGTGTATGTGGCAATGCCACCTCTTTATAAAGTTGTTCCACAAAAGGGCGAGGAAGAATATTTATATGATGACGCTGCGCTTGACAAGTATCGTAAGAAGCACGCAAATGAGAAGTTTACTCTTCAAAGATACAAAGGTCTTGGAGAGATGGATGCAGACCAGCTTTGGGAGACAACGCTTAATCCAGAGACGCGTATGCTTAAGAGAATAGAGATAGAAGATGGAATGATGGCCTCAGAGATAACAGCTCTTCTTATGGGCAATGAAGTGCCGCCAAGAAGAGAATATATCTACAAGCATGCACAGGACGCAGAACTTGATATCTAGGATAAAGCTTTAATATCAAGAATATGAGATTTAATATCAAGAATATAAGATTTAATATTCGAGATATCAGCTTTAATATCCAGACTTTAATTTAGGAGAGAAAAATGGAAAGTAGTAATATTATTCAAACAGAATACTCTGAACATCTGCAGAAATCATATATAGATTACGCGATGAGTGTTATAGTTGCCCGTGCTCTTCCGGATGTCAGGGATGGTCTTAAGCCTGTGCAGAGACGTACATTGTATGATATGTATGAACTGGGTGTAAGGTACGACAGACCATATAAGAAAAGTGCACGTATCGTCGGTGATACGATGGGTAAATATCACCCGCATGGTGACTCATCTATTTATGGTGCGATGGTAGTAATGGCGCAGGATTTCAAGCAGGGACTTCCGCTTATCGATGGTCATGGTAACTTCGGTTCAATTGAAGGTGATGGTGCCGCTGCTATGCGATATACAGAGGCAAGACTACGCAAGCTTACACAGGAAGCTTATCTTGCGGACCTTGACAAAGATGTTGTCGATTTTGTACCGAATTATGATGAGACGGAAAAAGAGCCAGAAGTACTGCCAGTAAAAGTGCCTAATCTGCTTGTAAATGGTGCAGAAGGTATTGCGGTAGGTATGGCTACAAGTATTCCGACACACAATCTTGGAGAGGTCATAGATGGTGTTATCGCGTATATGAAGAATCCTGATATAAATACAGCACAGATGATGCAGTATATACCAGGACCGGATTTTCCGACTGGTGGAATTGTTGCCAATCAGTCTGAGCTTGCATCGATTTATGAGACTGGTTCAGGAAAGATTAAGCTTCGTGGAAAGATTGAAATAGAGAAAGTTAAAGGTGGTAAAGAGCGTCTTGTAATTACCGAGATACCATATACCATGATTGGCGCCAATATAGCAAAGTTTGTAAATGATGTTTATAGCCTTGTTGAGACGAAGGCTACGACAGATATTGTAGATATTTCAAACTTATCTTCCAAAGAAGGAATACGTATAGTTTTAGACCTTAAGAAAGGTGCAGATATCAATGCACTTGAGAATCTCCTATACAAGAAGACAAAACTTGAAGATACATTCGGTGTGAATATGCTTGCGGTAGCGGATAAGCGTCCTGAGACAATGGGACTTATCCAGATTATCCGACACAGTGTTAATTTCCAGTATGAGATTACAACAAGAAAGTATAAGACACTTCTTGCGAAAGAACTTGATAAGAAGGAAATACAGGAAGGTCTTATTGAAGCTTGCAATGTAATTGATCTTATTATTGAGATTCTTCGTGGAAGTAATGAAGTAAAAGATGCCAGGCGGGCACTTATGACAGGTGATATCACAGGTATTACGCTCAAATCTAAAGCATCTGAGAAGATGGCTAAGTCTCTTCATTTTACAGAGAGACAGGCACAGGCTATCCTTGATATGAGACTTCATCGCCTTGTAGGATTAGAGGTCAATGCCCTTATAGCTGAGCATGATGAGACACTTAAGCATATCGCCGAATATGAGGATATTCTTACAAACAGGGGCTCTATGGCGAAGGTCATAATCAAAGAACTCAAGGCTTTCAAGAAAGAATATGCCATACCTAGAAAGACTGTACTTGACAATTTAGAAGAAGCTGTGATTGTCAAGAAAGAAATCGAAGTTCAGGATGTCGTATTTCTTATGGACAGATTTGGATATGCAAGGACTGTTGACACATCTGTTTATGAGAGAAATAAAGATGCGGCTGATGCAGAGAACCGATATGTATTTAAGGTCAAGAATATAGACAAGGTATGTATATTTACTGATACTGGTGTTGTGCATCAGATAAAGGTTCTTGATCTTCCTCATGGTAAGTTCAAGGACAAGGGAACACCTATCGATAATCTTTGCAATTATGATAGCAGGACGGAGAATTTTGTATTTATAGATTCTCTTGAGAATATATCAGCTAACAAGCTTGTTTTTGCCACAAAGCAGTCTATGCTTAAGGTAGTAGAGGGGACAGAATTTAATGTTACACGTAAGACCTCACAGGCTACTAAGCTAAACGAGGGAGATGAAGTGTTAGCAGTGCGCGAACTTGAAGAAAATGAGACTCTTGTAATGCATTCAAATAAAGACATGTTCCTTAGAATTGACTGTATGACGATACCAGAGAAGAAGAAGATGGCTGTGGGTGTCAGAGGTATGAAGCTTGATGCAAAGGATGAACTTAAAGAGGTGTATATCCTTAAAGATGGTGAGAATGAAGAACTTGTGATTAAAGGCAAAAAGGTAGCACTTAACAGACTTCATATCGGCAACCGGGATACTAAGGGTGTTAAAAAATAAAGTATCTGATGATATATATAGAATTAAAACAGATGTTACAGCATTATAAGAACAGAGGTATAAGAACAGATATTGTAGTATAGTATATTATAGGATTTGATAAAATGCATTGACATTTTATGTAATAAAAGCTATAGTAAGAACGCAGAAAATAATAAGATATATATGAACAGAGTAGAAGTCACGCGTAAAGTGCCAATGGACGGGAAGTTGCTGTTGGACGAAGAATCGTATCATTAGATTTTGGTTCGCGATGTGCCTTCGCATCCGCTGTCAGAGAAGATTAGGCATACATTTCCCTGGAACGGAAGTGTATGCCGTTTTTAATGTTTGCCAAAGCGAATGTATCAGTTCATAGGAAAGGACTGAAATGGAGAAAGAGTTTTTTTCTGTGAAGAAGATTGCTGTAATGGGAATGCTTTTAGCACTCAATATAGTATTAGCGCGATTTTCAATTCACACACTTACGGTAAAGGTTGGATTTGCATTCATAACGCTTTTAATAGCGGCAATGCTTTATGGACCTTTTGAGGCTGCTTTAATCGGAGCACTTGGAGATGTGCTTGGATATGTGATTAACCCTGTGGGAGCGTTCTTCCCGGGATTTACAATTACAGCAGCACTTACAGGATTAGTATTTGGATTATTCCTGAAAAAAGAAGTTACTATTTTAAGAGCGGTGGCTGCATCGGCTATAGTTCAGTTTGTGATTGGGTTAATCTGCAATACATATCTGCTCACAATACTGACAGGACAGGGATTTTGGGCATTATTGCCTGGAAGGATTCTACAGGCAGTAGTTCTATTTATACTACAGGTAGCGTTTATTGTTATGTTGGACAGGCTTGTTGTACCATACATTTTGATTGGAGTAAACAGATATGGACAAAGATAAAATCAAAGAGGGCGTAAAGCTCATATTAGAAGGTATAGGTGAGGATGTAGGCAGAGAAGGACTGATTGAGACACCAGACAGAATCGCAAGGATGTGTGAAGAGATATTTGGTGGGTTAAGTCAGGATGCAGCAGAGCATCTTAAGAAGCAGTTTAGTGCGACAAACAACAATATTGTGCTTGAAAAAGATATTACTTTTTATTCGGTATGTGAGCACCATCTGCTTCCTTTTTATGGAAAAGCACATGTGGCATATATTCCAGATGAGAAGGTTGCAGGACTTAGTAAGCTTGCAAGAACAGTAGAGGTGTATGCCAGAAGACCACAGATTCAGGAGAATATGACAGCACAGATTGCAGATGCTATAGACAGATATCTAAGTCCTAAAGGGGTTATGGTTATGCTTGAGGCAGAGCATATGTGCATGACAATGCGTGGTGCGAAAAAGCCTGGCACGATTACATCTACGATTGTTACAAGAGGTGTGTTTGAGAAAGACTATACATTGCAGCAGACATTTTTACAGATGGTGAAATCATGAAAAGAGTAAATCTTATATATAGTCATCCTTTGTACCAGAAGAAATATACTGTATTACAGGAAGCGGAGAAGGAGCGGCTGTTTTGCAATCATACACTTGAACATTTTATTGATGTGGCAAGGCTTATGTATATATATTCTTTAGAAAATGGATACGAACTGCCAAAGGAGATAATATATGCCACAGCATTAATGCATGATATAGGCAGGATAGACCAGATACAAAAGCAGATACCGCATGAAAAGGCAGGTGCATTGCTCTGCGATGAGATATTGCCTCAATGTGGCTTTGACGAGAATGAGACAGCCATGATAAAAGAGGCAATTATGCATCATCGTAGAAATGATGATGAATCTGATATATTGCTTTCAGAGGCACTTTACTGGGCTGATAAGAAGTCCAGAAAATGCTTTGAGTGTAATATGAGACGGGAATGTAACTGGGAAATTGACAGGATGAATCTTGACATAGAGTATTGACAGGAGAATTTATGAAAATAGGAAATAAAGAATTTGATTTGGAAAAACACTGCTATATAATGGGAATTCTTAACGTGACACCTGATTCTTTTTCGGATGGTGGAAAGTTTAATAACCTTGATGCAGCGTTAAGACATACAGAAGATATGATACGTGACGGAGCTGATATAATTGATGTTGGAGGCGAGTCTACAAGACCAGGTCATGTGGTTATCTCGCAGGAGGAAGAGATAGAAAGAGTTACACCTGTTATTGAAGCAATCAGTAAGAATTTTGATATTCCGATTTCTATCGATACATATAAAGGTGACGTTACACTTGCGGCATTGCAGGCAGGCGCAGATCTTGTAAATGATATATGGGGATTTAAGCATGACCCTAAAGTGGCTGAATATACAGCCAGATACAACGCAGCATGCTGTCTCATGCACAATAGGAATGATGCATTATATGATGATTTTCAGAGGGATTTTATCAGTGAGCTTAAGGAGTGTGTGGCAATTGCAAAGAATGCAGGTGTGGCAGATGAGAAGATAATGCTTGACCCAGGTGTAGGATTTGGCAAGACATACGAGATGAATCTTGAGATAATCAATCACCTTGACATAATGAAGCAGCTTAATTATCCTATTTTGCTTGGAACATCAAGAAAATCAGTTATAGGATTGACACTTGATCTGCCTGCCGATGATAGGGTGGAAGGAACACTTGCGACTACTGTAATAGGTGTGATGAAGGGCTGTTCATTTGTCAGAGTCCATGATATAAAAGAAAACTACAGAATAATAAAGATGACAGAGACAATTCTTTCAAAATAGCGGATAGTGATTTAGTGAGGTATGAAATGGACAAGATTGCAATAGATAAGCTTGTGGTGTTTGGAAACCACGGAGTGTATGAAGCAGAGAATACATTAGGACAGAAATTTGTTGTATCAGCGGTGCTTTATGTAGATACACGAAAAGCAGGAATGTCTGATGAACTTGAGTGTTCGATTAATTACGGAGAAGTAAGCCAGTATATTGTAGATTTTTTTGCTAATAATACATTTAAATTAATTGAGAGTGTCGCAGAAAAGCTTGCAGAGGAATTATTGCTGAGATATGAATTATTGGAGCAAATCAATCTTAAGATAGAAAAGCCATGGGCACCTATTGCAATTCCAGTAGATAGCGTGAGCGTAGAAATATCAAGATGCTGGCACACGGCGTATGTAGCAATCGGTTCAAATATGGGAGACAAGAAAGGCTACCTTGATGAGGCTGTAAAGAAGCTTGATTCACATGCACTGTGTAAAGTAATAAAGGTATCTGATTATATTACGACAGAGCCTTACGGTGGAATTGAGCAGGATGAATTTCTAAATGGGGCATTAGAACTTAGAACATTACTGTATCCGGATGAATTGCTTGCGCTTTTAAATAGAATAGAGGCTGAAGAGGGACGCAAGCGGACTATTCACTGGGGACCACGCACGCTCGATTTAGATATTTTATTCTATGATGATTGCGTAATTGATACACCGTCACTTACAGTACCTCATATAGATATGGCAAACCGTGATTTCGTGCTGATTCCGATGGCGCAGATTGCACCATACTTAAGACATCCGGTCTTAAATTGTACGATTGGACAGTTACTTGATAAGCTTAACGTATCGACAGAAAATACTTAGTCCGTAGGCAAATGAATTAGTTAAGTTGATGGGGAGTGCTCCAGCATAATATACATTTTCTTACGAAATACAAATTAAAAGAAAGATGAAGAATATGACATATATAGAAGCTGAGAATTTTATAAAAGAATCACATGACAAGGTAATAAGGCTTGGACTTGACAGGATAGAAGAACTGACAAAAAGGCTGGACAGTCCGCAGAAAAGTCTTAAGTTTATCCATGTTGCAGGTACAAACGGCAAGGGTTCTGTCTGTTCTATGACTGCGGAAATACTTAAACATGCAGGATATAAGACAGGACTATTTACATCACCTGTTATATCATCATATAGGGAACAGTTTCAGATTAATGGACAGATGATATCAGAGGAAGATTTCATCAGATATGCTGAAATTATCAGGGATGCAAACGATTGTATGTCAGATTTTCCATCAGAGTTTGAGAAAGCGGTAGCACTTGCATTTTTATATTTCAAGGAAAGCGGTTGTGATTTTGTAGTACTCGAAGTTGGTATGGGTGGAAGTGATGATGCAACTAATGTGATAGATGTACCAGAGGTTGCAGCAATTGTAAATATCGACTATGACCATATGAGCTTCTTAGGAGATACACTAGAAGAGATTGCACAGAAAAAAGCAGGAATTATCAAGGAAAATGGAACTGTTGTTATGGCAGAGCAGACAGAAGAAGTGATGGACGTGCTTGCAAAACGCTGTCATGAGAAGCGGGCTGATTTTAGAAGAACTTCCATTAGAAATATAAGAATGATAGACAGAAATATAGACGAGCAGGTGTTAGATTACAAACATTATACAGGCATTGAGCTTTCACTTCTTGGAAATCATCAATGTGAAAATGCAGCTATAGTCTTAGAGATAATTGACTGTCTGATTGAAAAAGGATATGAGATACCTGTTGATGCAATATATGATGGCATGAAAGCTGTGCATTGGCAGGGAAGATTTGAGATTAAATCAAAGGAGCCACTTTTTATAGTAGATGGTGCACACAATCCTAACGGAATAAGCGCATTGTGTGAGAATCTCGATACGTATTTCAAAGGACAGAAATTTACATTTATCACAGGAATACTAAGAGATAAAGATTACAGGCAGATGCTTCAGATGATGGTTCCATATGCTGAGAGTTTTGTCACGATACAGCCTGATAATCCACGCGCGATGAATGCAAGTGAATGTTCACATGCCATAAGAAAATGTGGATTCGAGGGTGAGATATTTGAAGCACTTACTATAGAAAAGGCAGTTACATTTGCGCACCGGCTGAGCGTTAAAAGAGGTATTGGAGTGTGCGCATTTGGGTCACTGTATAGTGTGGGAAGAATAAATGAAGCGATAGATAAGATGGAATGAAATTTTTTTCTTATCCTATAGGAAAGATTGTATATTCGTATATAACAAAATTATCCTATAGGAAAGATTAGCTTATTCAATATAATAGAATTATCATATAAGAAAGATTGGCTTATCATATATAATAAAATTATCATATTGAAAAGATGCGTGTAACATTATATGAGTGTTAAGCAATTGTCATATTATTAAATAGCTGCAAATACATGCAGGTACTTAAGATTTATGGGTATGATACAGCCACTTTGTAAACGGTAGTACCTTTGGTGTATATAAAAATCGGATAGTCATCGCCGCTGAAATTCTTTATATCCTTTTTGATAGAATTATAAGAAACTGAACCTATACTTGGTGCAGAGAGGGTGTCGAAGAAATCTAAGTTGACCCATTTGCATTTTGAACCGATAGTAAATGACATACTTGATTTATTTCCCTCAAAAAAATATGACTCATAGTCGGATATCTGCATATTTTTAACGGTGCTGTAAGAGCAGCTTGAAATACCGTATTTGTATTTGATGTTTAATTTGTTGTTTCTTTTTTCAAATCTTGAAATCTGTGATGCCATCACCATGTAGACAGTGTTTCTGTTGTCCTGCTTCTTGAAGTGAACCTTTTCCATGGTGAAATTCATGTTGTTGGTAAGTGATACAATTACCTCTTTGTTCTTCTTGAACTGGATAGTTCCGTATCCAGGTAAATCCATAATATCAACAAATTTGAACTTGGCAGTATCGCCTTTGATTTTAGCTTTGACAACATCGGTTGAAGTTGCATTCGATGGATTGGTTCTATCGACTTCGAATGTTACAGTTCCTTTGGAAATACTGTTGATTCGCAGTTCATAAGTCGAATCGGCAGAATTACCCTGTGGATAGTATAATCCTTTGAAATTTTTCTCTGTTATGTAGCTTTTTACTGCGGCCTGTGCATTCGTCTGTGGAATTGCAAGCGCAAACAGCATAGAAAATACTAACAGAAATGAAAGTGTGATTTGTTTCATTCTTTTCATAATCTACTTCTCCTCGCTTTTGGTAACTGATATAGTTACATAATAAATTGTAAAATATAATGTTACACAATTTAATATTTTACTATATTTGACATATAAAATCCATATTTGACAGCAGAATTAATTATAGTTTAAGGTTTGACTTGTGGTGGCGCCATATTATAATATATTGAGGATAATACTAGATTACAAAGGAGCATTTATGATTAAAGCAATATTATTTGATCTCGATGGCACACTTATAGATTCGTCAGAAGGTATAATAAACTGTGTTTTGTATGCTTTAGATAAATTCGGAATAGAAGAGAAAGATACAGACAGGCTTCGCAAGTTTATAGGACCGCCACTTATAGAAAGTTTTAAGAAATATTATGGTTTTTCACAGGAAGATGCAAGAGTCGCTGTTGACACTTACAGACAGAGATATCATCCGACAGGAATATACGAATGCAGTCTGTATGACGGAGTCAGGGAATGTATAGAAGTTTTAAAGCAAAGAGGCTATCGTATTGGAATGGCATCGTCTAAGCCAGAGGTATCGTGCAGGAGAATTCTTGAACATTTCGGAATAATTGATTTATTTGATGATGTGGTTGGTGCGACTCTTGATGGAAAGATTGACACCAAGGAACAGGTGTTGCATGAAGTATTCCGCAGATGGAGTGATTTGAGAGTAGATGAGATGTGCCTGATTGGTGATACTATGTTTGATGTTGATGGAGCTGATAAAGTTGGAATGCCTTGTCTGTGTGTAAGCTATGGTTTTGGAGATACAAGACAGATGCTTGATGCCGGTGCGGTAGGAATCTGTGACAGTATGGCAGAACTTCCAGACATGATAGAGAGGTGTTTTGAGAGTGAGCAGTAATAACAACAGTAATAAAAACAATACCAATAATAGCAATAATAGCAATAATACCAGTAATAACATTAACAGGAAGAATAATATGTTTTTTTATATATGGGATATTGCATATCCGTTTTTGATGTATTATGGAGTGCTTACGCTTGCATATACTGGTGCAACAATTATATTTGGTGAAGACAATTCAAAATATATGTATTGCCAGACTCTTGCTACGGTAATTACCCTGCCTGTGATGTATTTTAGTTTTTACAGAATACAGTACCATGAGAAAGTAAAGATATCTGAGAGGAAGAATATATATATCGCGATAATTCCCACGATTCTATGCATAAGCCTCGGACTCAATAATGTTATTAATATGTCACCGCTTGTTGATATGTCGCAGGGATATAAGGATGCCACAGCGGGCTTTTATGGCAGTACTGCAGCAATTGAAATAATAGGTGTGGGTATTCTTACGCCAATATTGGAAGAACTGGTATTCAGAGGCATAATTTATGACAAATTAAAGAAGATGATGTCAGCGAAGCAGGCGGTGATTGTTTCAGCGTTATTGTTTGGAGTGATACATTTTAATGTTGTCCAGTTTATTTATGCGTTTTTAATTGGAATAATGCTTGCAGTTTTCGTTGATGCATCGGGAAGTGTATGGGGCGCTATCATAGCGCATATCTGTTCTAATGTTTTCGCGGTGCTTCGAACGGAATATCATATGCTTGATGGAATATGTGACGGAAGTGTACTTGCGTGGGTGGTATCTATAGTAATTTTACTTGCCGGAATTGCAGGCTGTTCATATATAGTAAGACATGTTGAGGGATAATGAAATTAGTAATTAATACTGAACGTTAAATTGATTTATAGCAAGGGTAAAAATGTATGTGTAAGTAGTATGTTTATCCTTGTTATAAATGATATGTGATTATATATTTTTTTGTAGAAAGGGAAATGGCATAAAAATGTGTAATAACTTAAATAATCTTAAAATGGCAAAGAAACGCAATCATAAGATTATGATTACGGACGAAGCAATTAATAAGGTTCCGCGTGTTAGATATAAAGAAATACCAGAAACAGAATATGACAATTTAAGAGAATTGGCAAGACAAATTCTGCAGATTTCAAAAGAGGAAAATGATTCTAATGAAGTTGCAGTGACATATAGTCTTGAAAGTTCTCAATTGATTGAAAAAGGAGAACGTTATCTTGGAATTGCATAATCATCCATCTTTGTCAGCTTTTTCTTTGTCAGATATACAGTTTTTGCTGAAATATGAAACAGTAAAATTGATGGTTGTTGTTACAAATCTTGGCAATATATCTTATTTGGTAAAGAATCACAAATATAATTTTGAGAAAGCGGTAGTTTTACTTAATGAAGCAATAGACTTGAATAATAAAGCGAAAAATATAAGAGATTTACAGGATGCAGCAGACTATTTCTTGAAAAACTGCTATAATGTAGGTATAAACTATGAGAATAGATAGGGGGTGCATACTATGATAGAAGAACATGTAATACTTAGTGAACGTCCAGAGGATCAACTAAAAGCTGTAGAGTGGGCTCGCGAACAGAAGAAAAAAATTCTTGATGAAAAAAACAGACGTATTGCAGATACACTTATGGGTAAGATGACACCTTTGATTTTGAAGAATAATGTTCAGAAGTAGAGTTTAAATAATCTGTATTTACAAGAATATAATTATAAAAATTTCTGATATATCACTAATGAAAATAGTGATTAGATGATACACAACTTAGACACAATTTAATAATACCACATATAATGCCAAGGTTTTTGAAAAAAAGTTTCAATTAAATCTTGGCATTATTGTATCTATAAGCCTTATTAATACAGAAAAAATGCCATATAGTCAGATAAGATACTTTATTATATTAAGTTGTCAAACTATCTGACAACTTGAAGAAATTTCCTGTTTACACGGGCTTTTTTTAGTTGTAAAATTTAAATCAAGTTAAAATGATTTTACACGAAAGGGCGAAGTATTATGAAAGAGAACTGGAATGAAAGTACAGCAAAACCACTTGGTTTATATGATCCAAGATTTGAGCATGACAACTGTGGTATTGGTGCTGTTGTAAACATTAAAGGTATTAAGACACATGGTACAGTAGAGAATGCTCTTAAGATTGTAGAGAATCTTAAGCATAGAGCTGGTAAGGATGCCGATGGAAAAACTGGAGATGGTGTAGGTATTCTCCTTCAGATCTCACATAAATTCTTCAAGAAAGTGACAGCTCCTCTTGGAATTAAGCTCGGTGATGAGAGAGATTATGGAGTTGGAATGTTCTTCTTCCCAAATGATGAGTTCAAGACAAATCAGGCCAAGAAGATGTTTGAAGTTATAGTTGAAAAAGAAGGACTTGAGTTCTTAGGATGGAGAGTAGTTCCTACAGAGCCAGAGAAGCTTTCTGATAAGGCAAGAGCATGTATGCCATGCATCATGCAGGCTTTTGTCAAGAGACCGGCTGATGTAGAAAAGGGACTTGATTTCGACAGGAAATTATATGTAGCAAGACGTGTGTTTGAGCAGTCAAATGATGATACATATGTGGTTTCTTTTTCAAGCAGAACAATCGTATATAAGGGAATGTTCCTTGTTGAGCAGCTTAGACAGTTTTTCTCAGATTTACAGGATCCTGATTATGAATCTGCGATTGCTACAGTTCATTCAAGATTCTCAACTAATACAAATCCAAGCTGGATGAGAGCACATCCAAACAGATTTATTGTTCATAACGGAGAGATTAACACAATAAGAGGTAACTCTGATAAGATGTCTGCCCGTGAGGAGAATATGGAATCGCCTAAGCTTAAGAAGGAATTCCAGAAGGTTCTTCCAGTTATCAATGCAGAAGGTTCTGACTCAGCAATGCTTGACAATGCGCTTGAGTTCCTTGTTATGAGTGGTATGGAGCTTCCTCTTGCAGTAATGATTATGATTCCTGAGCCTTGGGCTAACAACTCAATCATGTCACAGAAGAAGAAGGATTTCTATCAATATTATGCAACTATGATGGAGCCATGGGATGGTCCGGCATCTATCCTCTTTTCAGATGGAGATATGATGGGTGCAGTTCTTGACAGAAATGGTCTTCGTCCATCACGTTATTATATTACAGATGATGATTACCTTGTGCTTTCTTCAGAAGTAGGTGTATTAGATGTTGACCCTACCAAGATTGTAAAGAAGGACAGACTTCGTCCAGGAAAGATGCTTCTTGTAGATACAGTTGCGGGAAGAATCATCGATGATGATGAGTTAAAAGAAAAATATGCAGGAAAACAGCCTTATGGTGAGTGGCTCGACAGAAATATTGTCCGTCTTGCAGACCTTAAGATTCCAAATGAGAGAGTGCCAGAATATACAAAGGAAGAGAGACAGAGAATGCAAAGAGCATTCGGTTATACTTACGAGTCTCTTAAAGACACAATCCTTCCAATGGCAAAAAATGGAGTAGAGGGCACAGCTGCCATGGGTACAGATACTCCACTTGCAGCTTTATCAGGTAATAACGAACCACTGTTTAACTACTTCAAGCAGCGTTTCGCACAGGTTACAAACCCTCCAATCGATTCTATTCGTGAGGAAGTTGTTACATCGACAAGCTTATATATTGGTGAGTCTGGTAACGTTCTTGAAGAAAAGCCAGAAAACTGCAGAGTTTTGAAGATTAATAATCCAATCCTTACAAATACAGACCTTATGAAGATTAAGAGTCTTAAGAAAGAAGGATTTAAAGTAGAGATTATTCCTATTATATATTATAAGAATACATCACTTGAGAAAGCTGTTGATCGTCTATATATTGAGGCCGACAGAGCGTTCAGGGAGGGTGCTAATATCCTTATTCTTTCAGACAGAGGTGTCGATGAGAACCATGTAGCGATTCCATCACTCCTTGCAGTATCAGCATTACAGCAGTACCTTGTAAAGACTAAGAAAAGGACATCGCTTTCACTTATTCTTGAATCAGGTGAGCCTCGTGAAGTTCATCACTTTGCAACACTTCTTGGATATGGTGCAAGTGCAATAAATCCATATCTTGCACAGGAGACAGTAAAGCAGCTTGTTGACGAGCATATGCTTGACAAGGATTACTATGCGGCAGTAGATGATTATAATAAGTCAATCATAAACGGTATCGTAAAGATTGCAGCCAAGATGGGAATTTCTACAATCCAGTCATATCAGGGTTCAAAGATTTTCGAGGCAATCGGAATTGATAAGTCTGTAATTGACAAATATTTTACGAATACAGTAAGCCGTATCGGTGGAATTACAATAAAGGATATTGAGAATGATGTAAACACACTTCATTCAGCAGCATACGATCCACTTGGACTTTCTACTGACCTTACATTGGAGAGCAAGGGACGTCACAAGATGAGAAGTGGTGCGGATGCACATTTATATAATCCAGCAACTATCCATCTTTTACAGCAGTCTACCCAAAGAGGCGACTATGAGATGTTCAAGCAGTATACTGCTTTAGTTGATGAGGAAGAAAAGACCACAAATATCAGAGGTCTTATGGATTTCAATTTCCCTAAAAAGGGTATTGCTCTTGAGGAAGTTGAGAGTGTTGATTCTATCGTCACAAGATTTAAAACAGGTGCTATGTCATATGGTTCTATTTCAAAAGAGGCACATGAGACACTTGCGATTGCCATGAACAATCTTCATGGTAAGTCAAACACTGGTGAAGGTGGAGAGGATAAGGACAGACTTGTAGTTGGTCCAGACGGAAAGAACCGCTGTTCTGCAATCAAGCAGGTAGCATCAGGACGTTTTGGTGTTACAAGCCGTTACCTTACAAGTGCACAGGAAATCCAGATTAAGATGGCACAGGGCGCAAAGCCTGGTGAAGGTGGACATCTTCCAGGAAAGAAAGTATATCCATGGATTGCAAAGACAAGACTTTCAACACCAGGTGTATCACTTATTTCGCCACCACCTCATCATGATATTTATTCAATCGAGGATTTGGAACAGCTTATATTTGATCTTAAGAATGCCAACAGAGATGCAAGAATTTCAGTTAAGCTTGTATCAGAGGCAGGTGTAGGAACAGTCGCAGCAGGTGTTGCAAAGGCTGGTGCACAGGTAATTCTTGTATCAGGATATGATGGTGGTACAGGTGCAGCACCAAGCAGTTCAATCCACAACGCAGGATTACCTTGGGAGCTTGGCCTTGCTGAGACACATCAGACTCTTATCATGAACGGACTTCGTAATAAGGTTCGTATAGAGACTGACGGAAAGCTCATGAGTGGTAAAGATGTAGCAATTGCTGCATGTCTTGGAGCAGAGGAATTTGGATTTGCAACAGCTCCACTTGTAACAATGGGATGTGTAATGATGCGTGTATGTAACCTTGATACATGTCCAGCTGGTATTGCAACACAGAATCCTGAGCTTCGTAAGAGATTTGCAGGTAAGCCAGAGTATGTAGAGAACTTCATGAGATTTATTGCAGAAGAACTCAGAGAGTACATGGCAAAGCTTGGCTGCAAGACAGTAGATGAACTTGTAGGACGTAGTGATTTCCTTAAGGTTCGTGATGATTTAAATGAGCGTGAATCTAAGATTGACCTTAGTAATATTTTAGATAATCCATTTGCTGATGAGAAGCAGAGTGTAATATTTGATCCAAAGCAGGTATATGACTTTGAACTTGAATCAACAAAAGATATGAAAGAGATTCTTAAGCAGTTAAGTTCTGCATTAGATAAGAAACAAAAGAGAATGATTGACGTAGAGGTTACAAATACAAACCGTTCTCTTGGAACAATTTTTGGTTCAGAAATTACCAAGAAGTATGATGATACACTTGACGATGACACATATATTATCAAATGTAATGGTGCAGGCGGACAGAGTTTTGGTGCATTTATTCCTAAGGGACTTACACTTGAACTTGTCGGAGATTCAAATGATTACTTTGGTAAGGGACTTTCAGGTGGAAAACTTGTAGTATATCCACCAACAGGAGTCACATTCAAGAAGGATGAGAACATCATTATCGGAAACGTAGCACTTTACGGTGCGACAAGTGGTAAGGCATTTATCAATGGTGTTGCCGGAGAAAGATTCTGTGTACGAAACTCTGGTGCGACAGCTGTAGTTGAAGGTGTCGGAGACCATGGATGTGAATACATGACAGGTGGACGCGTTGTTATCTTAGGTAAAACTGGAAAGAACTTCGCCGCTGGTATGAGTGGTGGTGTAGCATATGTTCTTGATGAGGACAATGACCTTTATATGAGAACCAACAAGTCAATGGTATTTACACAGGAAGTATCAAACAAATATGATGTCCTTGAATTAAAGGATATGATTAAAGAACATGTAACACTTACCAACTCTGAAAAAGGTAAGGAGATATTAGACCATTTTAGTGATTATCTTCCAAAATTCAAGAAGGTAATTCCATACGATTATAACCGTATGCAGATGGCTATAGTTCAGATGGAAGAAAAAGGACTCAACGCAGAGCAGGCACAGATAGAAGCATTTTATGCTAGTACAAGAGCGTAAGGAGGGAAGAAGAGATGGGAAAGCCAACAGGATTTATGGAATATGAAAGATGTGAGGCACGTTCGGTAGAACCAAAGGAACGTATCAAGAATTTTGATGAGTTCCATGTCTTCCTTTCGAGAGAAGATCAGCAGAAGCAGGCAGCAAGATGTATGGATTGTGGAGTACCATTTTGCCAGGCAGGAATGACAATTGCAGGGATGACATCAGGTTGTCCACTTCACAATCTGGTACCAGAGTGGAATGACCTTGTATATTCAGGAAATTGGGAGCAGGCATATAACAGACTGCATAAGACAAACAATTTCCCTGAATTTACATCAAGAGTTTGTCCAGCGCTTTGCGAGAAAGCATGCACATGCGGACATTGGGGAAAACCGGTATCAGTTAGAGATAACGAGCATGGGATTATTGAGACTGCATATGAAAAAGGATATGCAGTTCCAAATCCACCAAAGGTTCGTACAGGCAAGAAGGTAGCTGTCATTGGTTCAGGACCATCAGGTCTTGCAGCAGCAGACCAGCTTAACCAGAGAGGTCATGAGGTAACTGTATATGAGAGAGAAGACAGACTTGGCGGACTTCTTATGTATGGTATACCGAATATGAAGCTTGACAAGAAAGTTATTGACCGTAAGATTGAGGTCATGAAGGCAGAAGGAATTAATTTTGTCACAGGATGTAATGTAGGTGTTGATATCAAGCCTTCTAAATTATACAAAGAATATGACAGAGTTATTCTTTGCTGTGGAGCTAAAAAGCCTCGTGATATCAAAGCACCGGGAAGAGATGCGGACGGTATTTATTTTGCAGTTGATTACCTTACACAGAATACTAAGAGCCTTCTTAATTCAGGACTTAAGGATGGCAAATTTGTATCTGCCAAGGGCAAAAATGTAGTTATTATCGGTGGTGGAGATACTGGAAATGACTGTGTGGGTACAGCCATAAGACAGGGAGCTAAGTCAGTGACACAGCTTGAGATGATGCCTTGCCCACCAACAGAAAGAGCTGCCAACAATCCATGGCCAGAGTGGCCTAAGATTCTTAAGACTGACTACGGTCAGGAAGAGGCAATTGCTATGTTTGGCAATGATCCTAGAATCTATAAGACTACAGTCAAAGAGTTCCACAAGGACAAAGCCGGAAAGCTTAAGGAGATAACAATTGTCAGCCTTGAAAGCAAAAAAGATGAGAAAACTGGAAGATTTAACATGGTGCCGGTTGAGGGCAGCGAGAAGAAGATTCCAGCAGAACTTGTCCTAATTGCAGCAGGTTTCCTTGGAACAGAGGATTATGTCGCAAAGGCATTTGGCGTAAATATGACAGAGCGAAGCAATGTCGCAACTGAGGAAGGCCACTATGCAACTTCTGTACAGAATGTGTATGTTGCAGGCGATAATAGAAGAGGACAGTCTCTTGTTGTCTGGGCAATCAGAGAGGGACGTGAGGTTGCCAGAGAGGTTGATGAAAGTCTTATTGGCTACTCATATTTGTCAGTGCAATAGAATATAGAAGAAAAAAGTGTATTCGATGAAGAATGCACTTTTTTTATGCAACAAAAGATGTTAGAATAATAAACTGATTTGAAATAATGGGCGTAAGAATAGTAATTTGATATGGAATAGATGAATATTAAGAGTAGTGATTGGATTTGAAATAATGGGCGTAAGAATAGTAATTTGATATGTAATAGATGAATGTTAAGAGTAGTTATTTGATATGAAATAATGGGCGTAAGAATAGTAATTTGATTTTGAATAGGAGATGTAAGAATGGGAAAAATTATTTTCTTTGATATAGATGGAACTCTTTGGGATGCGAAGAAATATATACCTGACAGTACAAAGCTTGCAATAAAGCAATTGAAAGAGAACGGACATCTGGTTTTTATATGTAGCGGACGAACAAGATGCTTTATCCCAAAGGAAGGTCTTTTGGAGATGAATTTTGACGGTCTTGTGTGTGGCTGCGGGACACATATAGAAAAAGATGGACAGGATTTGCTTTACAAGAAACTTGATAATGATTTGGTTGAGAGGACTGTTAAGCTGTTAGACGAACTTGATATCCCTGTAATACTTGAGGGAAAGGATTGCCTGTATTATGACTCAAAGAGCGTAAGTGATGCGGTATATGGCAAGGTTATTTCTGATGGAATGAAGGATATGGATGTTCCAACTGATATGTTGACAGGTAATAAAGAAAAGTGGGAATGCAGCAAATACAGTGTAAGTATAGAAGGTAAAGATTACAACGAGCTGATTGAGCAGTTTAAAAATGAGTATGAATTCCTGATTCATGGCAACGAATCAATTGAAATACTTCCAAAGGGCTATTCTAAGGGAACTGGAATTACATATTTGTGCAGGGTACTTGGAATTGATATAAAGGATACTTATGCGTTTGGAGATAGCGTAAATGACCTGGATATGCTAAGAACAGCAGGCACAGGAATTTCGATGGGCAATGGAACAAAAGCAGCTAAGGAAGCCGCTGATTATGTTACGGATTCGATTTATGAGGATGGAATATATAATGCATGTAAACATTTTGGACTTATTTAACTTTATTTGTATCAAACTATAGAAAAGCAGCACCAAAGAAGGAAAACAAGAGTCAAGTCATACATGCAGCAACTCTCACAAAAAAGCAGAGTAATAAATGCTAAATTGCAGCTGGAAAAGTATGATTTAGAAAGCAAAAAGAGGATAAAAGAAGCATGAATAAATATGTATTTTTTGATATAGATGGAACGATATGGGATGATGATATGGTTATTCCAGATAGTACAAAATTGGCAATTAATAAGCTTCATGAAAATGGACATAAAGCAATTCTTTGTACAGGACGGGCGAGAGCAAGTATTATATCTGATGAACTTCTTAATATGGGATTTGATGGGATAATAGCTGCGTGCGGAACATATATAGAAATGGATGGAAAAGTAATATTTGAATATACATTAGAGCAGGATATGGTTATTAAGGTGCTTGATGTATTGAAGAAGAATCAGATGCCCGTCGTGTTGGAAGGTGCTGCAGATTACTGGATAGATGGATGGGGATTTGAAGAAGACCCGTATGTTGATTATCTGTATGCTGATTTGAAAGAACATGCACATACAATAGATGGGTATGACAAAAGAATGCGTATAAATAAATTTTCGGCTGATATTCTAAAAGATACAAATTATGCTGACATAAAGAAAGAATTATCAAAAGATTTTCAGATTCTTGAGCATGTACAAAATATAGTAGAATTTATCCCAAAGAATTATTGTAAAAAGACTGGAATAGAATGGATGTGTACTCATCTTGGAATAAATATAGAAGATACATATGCAGTTGGAGATAGTGTAAATGACATTGAAATGCTCGAAGCAGTTGGACACAGCGTTGCTATGGGGAATGCAACAGATATAGCTAAGAGCGCAGCTGAATATGTGACAACAGATATTCATGATGATGGAATTCTAAGAGCATTACAACATTATAATCTTATATAAAGGGCAAAAGGCCTTTTGTCCCACACTTGCAACCAGTAGAATATTATAAAATAATCGGGTTGATATTTTATAAAAAAAGTATAAAAAGCATTGACAAAATGAAGGGGTAGAACTATTATAAGACTATCGGTTAGCACTCGAATTAGATGAGTGCTAATAACAAAGAGTTAAGGAGGCATCATAATGAAATTAGTACCATTAACAGACAGAGTAGTATTAAAACAGCTTGAAGCTGAAGAGACAACAAAATCAGGAATTATTTTAACAAGCACAGCACAGGAGAAGCCACAGGAGGCAGAAGTTATTGCCGTAGGTCCTGGCGGAATGGTTGATGGAAAAGAAGTAACAATGCAGGTCAAAGAAGGCCAGAAAGTTATTTATTCAAAATATGCAGGAACAGAAGTTAAACTCGAGGGTCAGGAATATATCATCGTAAGACAGAATGATATTCTTGCAGTAGTAGAATAGTTCGTACTATTTAGGTGGTTAATTAGAATATAGAAAGAAGGATATTGACATGGCAAAGGAAATTAAATATGGCTCAGAAGCCAGAGCAGCACTTGGAGCTGGTGTTGATAAATTAGCAAATACAGTAAGAGTAACACTTGGACCAAAAGGAAGAAATGTAGTATTAGATAAATCATTTGGAGCACCACTTATCACAAACGATGGTGTTACAATTGCAAAAGAAATCGAGCTTGAAGATGCATTTGAGAACATGGGTGCACAGCTTGTTAAAGAAGTCGCTACAAAGACAAACGATGTAGCAGGTGATGGTACAACAACAGCTACAGTACTTACACAGGCTATGGTACAGGAAGGAATGAAGAACCTTGAAGCAGGTGCTAATCCAATCGTATTACGTCGTGGAATGAAGAAAGCAACAGATACAGCAGTTGCAGCACTTAAAGAAATGAGCAAACCAGTTAACGGCAAGGATCAGATTGCAAAAGTTGCAGCAATTTCAGCTGGAGACGAAGCTACAGGAAATATGGTAGCTGATGCAATGGAGAAAGTTACTCATGATGGTGTAATCACAATTGAAGAGTCTAAGACAATGCAGACAGAACTTGATCTTGTAGAAGGTATGCAGTTCGATAGAGGATATTTATCTGCATATATGTGTTCAGACATGGATAAAATGGAAGCTAATCTTGATGATCCATATATCCTTATCACAGATAAGAAGATTTCAAACATCCAGGATATCCTTCCATTACTTGAGCAGATTGTACAGTCAGGATCTAGACTTCTTATTATCGCAGAGGATGTTGAAGGTGAAGCACTTACAACACTTATTGTTAACAAACTTCGTGGAACATTCAATGTAGTAGCAGTTAAGGCGCCTGGATATGGTGATAGAAGAAAGGCAATGCTTGAAGATATCGCAATACTTACAGGTGGTCAGGTAATCAGTTCTGATCTCGGACTTGAACTTAAAGATACTACAATTGATATGCTTGGACGTGCAAAATCAGTTAAGGTTCAGAAAGAGAACACAGTTATCGTGGACGGAGCTGGAGACAAGGATGCAATTGCAGCAAGAGTTAACCAGATTCGCGGACAGATCGAAGAGACAACATCAGAATTCGATAAAGAGAAATTACAGGAGCGTCTTGCTAAGATGGCAGGTGGCGTAGCAGTAATCCGTGTAGGTGCTGCAACAGAGACAGAGATGAAAGAGGCTAAGCTTCGTATGGAAGATGCTCTTAATGCAACAAGAGCAGCAGTTGAAGAAGGAATTATCGCAGGTGGTGGATCTGCATACATCCATGCATCAAAGAAGGTTGCAGAACTCGCAGATACATTAGAAGGTGATGAGAAGACAGGAGCAAAGGTAATTCTTAAAGCTCTTGAAGCACCACTTTACTATATTTCAGCAAACGCTGGACTTGAAGGTGCAGTAATCATCAACAAAGTAAAAGAGTCACCAGAGGGAACAGGATTTAACGCAGCAACAGAAGAATATGTAGACATGGTAGAAAGCGGAATCCTTGATCCTGTAAAAGTAACAAGAAGTGCATTACAGAATGCTACATCAGTAGCATCAACACTTCTCACAACAGAATCAGCAGTAGCCAACATCAAAGAAGATGCCCCAGCAATGCCAGCAGGTGCAGGCGCAGGCATGGGAATGATGTAATCGTAGATAATGAGTTAAATAAAAATCAGGAGCAAGCTTGCTTGCGCCTGATTTTTTATTTGACGAATGTGCGGATATGAAGATGTAGAGAAATATTTTATTGTGGCTTCAATTCATGATTGTCAGGATAAAGTGGTATTAAAAACCACATTTACATGGTATCATTACTAGCTTTTCTTTTTGTATTTCATATGGTAATGTATATGTTATCGGAGTTTTAGGAAACATTTTGGAGGCAATTATGAGTAAAGTAGCAGTAATGACAGATAGTAATAGTGGTATTACTCAGGCAGAAGCTAAGGAGCTTGGAGTAAGTGTTTTACCAATGCCATTTTACATTGATGAGCAGACATATTATGAAGATATTGATCTTACACAGGAGGAATTCTACGAGAAACTCAAAGGTGATTGCGAGATAAAGACATCGATGCCTGTTCTTGGAGAGGTGACAGATAAGTGGGAAGAATTGCTTAAAGAATATGATGAAGTTGTATATATTCCTATGTCATCTGGTCTTAGTAGTTCTTGTGAGACTGCAATCATGCTTTCACAGGATTATGATGGCAAGGTACAGGTGGTTAATAATCAGCGTATATCAGTTACACAGAGACAGTCGGTAATGGATGCAATGGAACTTGCAAAGAGTGGCAAGAATGCAGCCGAAATCAAAGAGATTCTTGAAGCAGAGAAGTTTGAATCTTCAATATATATTATGCTTGATACATTATATTATCTTAAAAAAGGTGGAAGAATCACACCAGCAGCAGCGGCACTTGGTACATTGCTTAAGCTTAAGCCTGTTCTGCAGATTCAGGGAGAGAAGCTTGATGCATTTGCAAAAGCCCGTACAGTAAAGCAGGGCAAGAACATCATGATAGATACAATCAAGAAGGATTTTACAGAGCGGTTTAATGATCCAGAAGGTAAGAATATGCACCTTGAGATTGCATATACACATGACAAAGAAGCCGCTGAAGCATTCAAAGCAGAGGTACAGGCTGTATTTCCGAATCATGATATCGTTATGAATCCTTTATCTCTGTCAGTTTCATGTCATATTGGACCAGGAGCACTTGCGCTTGCATGCTCTAAGAAGCTTGAAGTCTAAGCTGTATGATAGGCAAATGAAATATTGATGTTCATATGCAGTTATGTTGCGAATGTTCAGTTCTGATATACATAATTAAATTATTAGAAATCCATGTAAAATGCATGGATTTCTTTTTTTTAACAAAAAGGTATATATTTAAGTAGATTTTATTTGCTAATTCTGATATATTATATATGTTTTGAGATTAAATTCGCGGATACAGTCTTTGCGATTAAAAGGAGGCAGCTACGATGTCAAAGGTAGATGTAGTAATAGGTTGTTTTTATGGAGACGAAGGAAAGGGCAAGGTAATTGATTACCTCGCTGGTAATGCCGATGTTGCAGTACGTGCAACAGGTGGAGATAATGCAGGACACACTATTAAGGTAGATGGTGTTAAATATGCGATGCATCTTATTCCATCTGGAATTCTTTCAGGTCACACAGTTGGTGTGATTGGTAACGGCGTTGTAATGAATCCAGAAGTCTTATTGGAAGAGATAAATAATTTGAAAGAGCACGGATATGATGTGGACAATAATCTTAAGATTAGTGATAAAACTCATGTTATTTTCCCATATCATCGTATGCTTGACGTAGCTTTAGAGAATGTTCGTAAAGCAAAGATTGGAACAACAGGAAAAGGAATCGGACCTTCTTACTGTGATAAATATGAGAGATCAGGAATAAGAATGGAGGATTTATATGCTCCAAATTTCAAAGAGAAACTTCAGGAGATGACAGAGTCAAGAATAGCTCTTCTTAAATTCTATGATCCAGAGACGAATTATGAGTCAAAGCTCAACTTTGAGGAGTTATATGCTACATACTCTGATTATGCAAAGCAGCTTAAGCCATATGTGTGTGATGCAGTTACTTATCTACATAAGGCACTTGAAGAAGATAAGAATGTTGTAGTAGAGGGTGCGCAGGCTACACTTCTCGATATTGATTTTGGTTCATACCCATTCGTTACATCATCAAATCCAACTATTGGAGGTATTCTTACAGGAACAGGACTTAGTGCATCTGATATTGGTAATGTATATGGTGTTATCAAGGCGTATTCAAGCCGTGTAGGTGAGGGACCATATGTTACAGAACTTCTTGATGAGACAGGAGATAGAATCCGTGATTTAGGCCATGAATATGGAACTACTACAGGTAGACCTAGAAGATGTGGCTGGCTTGATCTGGTTACACTTAAGTATGCTAAGCGTCTTAACGGACTTACAGGACTTTCTGTAAATCATCTTGATACAATTGGCAAATTTGACACAATCAAAGTCTGCGTTGCTTATGATGTAGATGGAGTTGAGACAGAAGATTTCACTACAAATCTTAATGTCCTTAACAAGGCAAAGCCAGTTTATAAGGAATTTGCAGGCGGATGGGGAGATATTTCAGGATGCAAGACATTTGAAGAACTTCCAGAGAATGCACAGAAATATATCAGCTTTATCGAGGAGTACATTGGAACACCAGCTAAGTTCATCGGAACTGGAGCTGAGAGAGAAGCAATGATCGTAAGATAATATGATAAAAACAAACAATCATCATAAGATAATATGATTAAAGAGAGCTGATAATCGTAAGACAATATGATTAAAAAAATAATAATCGCAAGATAATATAATTTAAAAGCGAATGACTTCGACAAGATGTGGTGTCGAAGTCATTCGCTTTTTGACTTCGTGGAAAAATCCTTTTGTTCTGCTGGGCTTTATTTTTTCAGTAATTTGTAAATCAGAGTATAAGTCCAGATTAATACAGGGATTACAACTGTTGCAAAAATGGATGCTTTGAGCATATTCTGGGTTTCGGAGTGGTCTATGATTGCCATCACAAGGGTTGTAATATATAGACCTACTAAAAATATAGCTAATAAAATTGCGAGAATTCGTTTTAGTTTTTTCATGGCGTCTCCTTTGTTTTCTTATGAATGTTATTATAGTCCAAGATACACTATGAAAGCAACTGTTTAAATTCCTGTTTAAGTAGTGTCTTGGAATGAGGCAATAATATGGTATTGCGGGATGGATTTTTAGTCTGCAAATATAATCTAAGGTGTGGCTATGGTATATTTCGTGAGCTCCGAGTCCTCGCGTTAAGATACTCTAAATAATTCGGTAAAGGATAACGATAAGTGACGCGTCGCTCATATTCGCCGTCCTGGCTCATATTCGCTGAATTTGCCGTCCATGGCAAATTCTCGCTGATTACACTCGAATTATTAAGACTATCTAAACACTGTGGAGTCGCTTACAAAATATACCATATTCCCACCTTGATTATAATGAAGACTTTGTACCATCCCCCCAAAAAAAATATCAAATTACTGCCTCATTCCTATTTCTAATTGGCAATTCAATCACCATATAACATAAATGTGACTGTAATTATCAAATAAACTGAATTTGGGAGTATAGATTGTAGACTATTAATAATTTCATATGTACGTATATTCTGCCAATAACTTCAATATAAGTCTATAAAGTAAATCTCAACACAATCCTGCATGAGTCTATACATGATTTACATTCTTTGCACTTCACAACCTGAAATTGCTTTGCACCACACAGCGTATATGTCGGAGAGCATGTATGTGTTCCGAAGAAAACAAATACGGACTACACCGAGGTTCCATTATGTAAAGCAAACACCATAGAGCAACAAATTGAAATAATCTATCCTCAATCAAGCTCGGTGTTAACTTCGTATTTTTTTCAGAGGAATATCGTACATGCTATGCCGACATCCAATACACTTCAAAGTGCAAAGCGATACACACGAACTGCAAAGTCACAAATCCTGTAAACAGGAATATAAAATATTTCTTGGAAAAACAGTACAAGTCTGATATAATGTGAAAGAACGTTTAGTTCGCAATTCATATGAAATAAGGTGGATATAGATATGGCATTATTACAAGAATGGCACAAGATTGCTTATAATGAGAAAGCAAATCAGCAGGAGTTACAGCGTTTTTGGCAGAGATACTTCTTATTAGAGAAGGGTGTATATGAACAGCTTCTTACAAATCCAGATGAAGTTGTAGAAGGAACAGTTAAGGAACTTGCAGAGAAGTATAACCTTTCGCTACTTGAGATGGCTGGATTTTTAGATGGAATTAACGATAGCCTGGTAGAGCCAAATCCAATCGAAGAGCTCGAAGAGGATACAAAGGTTAGTCTTGCATTTGATAAGAAGAAATTATACATGAACATGGTTGATGCTAAGGCAGACTGGCTGTATGAACTCCCAATGTGGGATGAAATCTTTGATAAAGAGACAAAGCGTGAATTATACTTAGAGCAGAAGAAGTCTGGAACAGTAGTAGTTGGTAAGAAAATTGGACGTAATGATCCATGTCCATGTGGTTCAGGCAAGAAGTATAAGAAATGCTGCATGAACAAAGATCAGGCTCAGGCATAGTTAGACTTATTTGGAATATGTATTAATTTAATACAATATTGGTATTGAATTATTTATATCAGATGCATATAATTGATTTAAATTAATAGGATAATATGTTGAAGAGAAGAGTAGATTAGCATGAATCATCAGAGAGGGATATGTTTGGTGTGAATATCCTTGAGGACGTTGATTGAAGACCACCTCGGAGTGACCCTAATACGGTCCGGTGATACCGTTATAATCGTTATGAGACTTATTACGAGAGATTAGATGTCGTTAATATACAATGGTATATGCGATATGATTTATAGGTTGCATATATGCTATATATTATATGTCGTTTAATATATGATGGTATATGCGATATGATTTTATAGGTTGCATATATGCTATATATTATATATGGTGCATTCGAATAATAAGTGAACTCAGGGTGGAACCACGAAATATCGTCCCTGACACTGCATTGCGGTGTCGGGGATTTTTGCGTTATTGTAGAATTTTTTATAACGTAAATACTCTACAGATATACGATTCGAGTGGATTAGAAGCAGCTTCTGTATGTCCGCATCGACATGCATGAAGTAGCAAGGTGACATATTTGTTCTATATAGGAAAGCTGGTGATATACAAGATGAAGCAATTTTTGAAAATGATTAAAGAAATCCCACAGGAAGTGAAAGTTTCAAAGGCTGAATTCTTTCTGACCATTGCAGTGAGTGCTTTGACTGGTGTGGTTGTAGGAATGTTTCTTTCGCCAAGGAAGAATCAAAGATACGGATGTGACAATGGTAATTACAATTACTACAATGGCATAGACGATTTTGACGATTTTCAATTTGATGAAGATGATTTTTATGAAGATTAAAGCCGTTTGTATAAGGTGATATAAGTGAATTATAACAATATTACCCCGAATTATTATGCAGACATATTAGAAAGTATAAAGGAGACAAGAGTAGAATGAAGATTACATTAAAAGATGGTTCTGTAAAAGAGTACAGTGAAGCAAAAAGTGTATACGATATAGCGCTTGATATTAGTGAAGGTCTTGCACGTATGGCATGTGCAGGCGAAGTGAATGGAGAGGTTGTTGATTTACGTACAGTTATTGATTCTGACGTAGAACTTAACATTATCACGGCCAATGATCCAGCAGCACTTCCGGTTATCAGACATACAGCATCACATGTACTTGCTGAGGCTGTAAAAAGAATCTTCCCAGATGCTAAGATTACAATTGGGCCTTCTATTGATGATGGTTTCTATTATGATTTCGATCATGAGCCATTTTCAAGAGAGGATCTTGATAAGCTTGAAGCTGAGATGAAGAAGATTATCAAAGAAGGACATGAGATTACAAGATTTACACTTCCAAGAGAAGAGGCTATTAAGTTAATGGAAGAAAAGGGTGAGCCATATAAGGTAGAACTTATCGAAGATCTTCCAGAAGATGCTGAAATCTCATTCTATGATCAGGGGGGATTTGTTGATCTTTGTGCCGGACCACATCTTATGAGCACAAAGGGAGTTAAGGCGTTTAAGCTTATTTCTTCTTCAATGGCTTACTGGAGAGGTGATTCAAATAAGGCGAGACTTCAGAGAATTTATGGTACAGCTTTCAACAAGAAGGATGAACTTAAAGAACACCTTGCTAAGTTAGAGGATGCAAAGAACCGTGACCACAATAAACTTGGACGTGAGATGGGATTATTTACAACAGTTGATGTGATTGGACAGGGACTTCCTCTTTTTACACCAAAGGGAACTAAGATGATTATGAAACTCCAGAGATGGATTGAAGACCTTGAGGACAAAGAGTGGGGATATGTTCGTACACGTACACCACTTATGGCTAAGAGTGACCTCTACAAGATTTCCGGACATTGGGATCATTATATGGATGGAATGTTCATTCTTAATAAGGATGATGATGACAAAGAGACAATGGCTCTTCGTCCTATGACATGTCCATTCCAGTATTATGTATATATGAATGAACAGCATTCATACAGAGATCTTCCATATCGTATGGCTGAGACATCTACACTTTTTAGAAATGAAGATTCAGGTGAGATGCATGGACTTACAAGAGTCCGTCAGTTTACAATTACAGAGGCTCATATTATTCTTCGCCCAGATCAGGCAGAAGAGGAGCTGACACGTTGTACAGAGCTTTGCCACTATGTTATGAAGACACTTGGAATTGATGGTGATGTGACATATCGTCTCTCTAAATGGGATCCTAAGAATACAGACAAATATCTCGGAGATGAGGAGTATTGGAACAGCACACAGCAGTATCTTCGTGATGTTATGAATGAGAATAATATTCCGTTTACAGAGGCAGATGGAGAAGCTGCATTCTATGGACCAAAGATTGATATTCAGGCCAAGAACGTATATGGCAAAGAAGATACAATGGTTACTATCCAGCTTGATTGTGCATCAGCAGAGAACTTTGGAATGTATTACATTGATGAGAATGGTGAAAAAGTTCGTCCATGGATTATCCATCGTACATCAATGGGATGTTATGAGCGTACACTTGCATGGCTTATCGAGCATTATGCTGGTAAGTTCCCTACATGGCTTTGCCCTGAGCAGGTAAGAGTACTCCCAATCTCTGAGAAGTATGTAGACTACGCACAGAAGGTAGCCGATGAATTAAAGAAGAATGATATTGATTGTACAGTTGATAACCGTTCTGAGAAAATCGGATACAAGATCCGAGAGGCAAGACTTGATAAGCTTCCATATATGCTTGTTGTTGGAGCGCAGGAAGCAGAGGATGGTACAGTATCTGTAAGAAGCCGTTACGATGGTAATGAAGGAACTAAGCCATTAGATGAATTTGTCGATCAGATTTGTAAGGAAATCCGTACAAAAGAAATCAGGGTTGAACTTCCGGAGGAAGAGAAAAAGAGATAATATAAAATAGTAATAAAAAATAAATCCGCTCATTACGAGCGGATTTATTTTGAGTAATTTTTAGAAGATTTTTGAAAAATTTAGAGTCTTTATTTAGCAGCCTTCTTAGAATAATCATAAGAAGATACTGTTGAGTAATAACCATTGCTATATATTCTGTATGTGTAAGTGGCCCCGTGACGGAGTGACTTACTATCTGTATAAGTTTTATCAGTAGAAGAACCTATTTTGTTGAACTTAAGTCCATCTGTACTTCTATATATATCACATTCTTTGCCGGAACCTTTCCATGTTATGCAGATTCCATCGCTGTTTGTCTTTATTGATGTGATAGAAGCAGTTTTATCACCATAAACTGGCCAATATGAATTTTTGGATAAATTACCACGTTTATGGGAACGTGAATTAACTTTTGCAGGTCTTTCGTATTTCTTGCACCAGTAAGAAGCCGCTTTGTAAGCACCATTTGCATTATTTTCAATAGAAAGAAGATAATTGTAAATTGTCTTTCCATCGTATAAAAGCCTGCTGCCTGTAAGTTCTGCTTTAAGATAATTCATTTGACCTTTTATAGTCTTATAATTATAACCATTTTTCTTGCACCATTTCTTAAGTAAAGTGTATCTTGAACCAGTCCACTGGCAAAGTCCGTATGAACGTGAAGTCTTTGCTTTTGGGTTGAAGCTTGATTCATGCTCTATATTCGCCATGATTCCACAAGCTGCGGCTGGTGTAAGATTTAATTCCTTTACAAGAAAATTATATACAGTTGTTACGTTAGATGAAGCCAGGTTCATCTGTGTAACTTCGTTTATCTCTATGTTGGTAACTCCGGATAGTGTCTCATTTGTACTTGATGTTGCTGCCATAACCGTTTGAGGTAATATTACAGCTATTATCATAATTGTTAATAAAAATGATTTAAAATTTTTGAGGAAATGTTTCATTTTGTCAACTCCTTGTAACAATTTCTTAACAATTAAGAATATACCATGAAATGCAGAATATGGCAAGTGAAAAATGTATTTATTTATAAAAAAAACAAATACTAATTTCTGTAATACATTAAAAGGAGGAAAATGAAATGGCAAAACTTGATTGTGATGTAGTTAACTGTACCTATAATAAGGATGCTAGTTGTGTGAGAAAAAATATTGGGGTGGAAGGTGATACTGCCAGATATGCGTCAGAGACATGCTGTGGCAGCTTTGAAGTTAAAAGAAGGGGCTGTTGTTCAAATGCGATGTCAGAAGACGCAGCCAAGGATACTGATGTAAATTGCGGAGCTGTTGAATGCAAATTTAACCAGAATCATAAGTGTAGTGCAAATCATATTGGTATTTCGGGAAAATATGCAGATGATATGAGTGAGACAGAATGTGCTAGTTTCATTATATAAATAAATCCGCCACTATCATCCACTTTATTATAAAAACAGAAAGCCTATTGTGAAAAATAGGTAAATAGTACTGCGCAAAGTTTTTATGGCTTTGCGCATTTTTTTTACCAGAAACCTTGATTTTATTGGCTTGAGGGTGTATTATGTAAGAAAAGTGGTAGAAAGTGGAGTGAAAATCCAACAAAGTGGAGTGAAGTGGTGGATAAGTTGACAAATATGTTGAAAACTTCCTCTAAATACATATAAAAAGAGGAGGTGAGATGTCATATGTTCATGGGCGAGTACAATCATACGATTGATGCCAAGGGAAGACTTATTGTTCCATCAAAATTCAGAGAACAGTTGGGAAATGAATTTGTAGTGACAAAGGGACTTGATGGCTGTTTGTTCGTATACTCCAATGAAGAATGGCATCGCATCGAAGAAAGCCTCCGCGAGAAACCACTGACCTCAAAAGATGCTAGAAAATTTATGCGTTTCTTCTTCGCAGGCGCTGCAAGCTGTGAAGTGGACAAGCAGGGAAGAATATTACTTCCCGCAAATTTGAGAGAGTACGCAGGAATAGAGAAAGATATAGTTTCTGTAGGTGTATACAGCAGAGTAGAAATCTGGAGCAAAGACAGATATCTTGACAACACAGATTTTGATGACATGGATGAAATCGCAGAACATATGGCAGAACTCGGAATCGGAATTTAGTTATTGAAGAAAGGAAACAGAATGAAATTTAACCACTACTCAGTATTGCTAGAAGAGACAATTGAACAGTTAAATATTCGTCCTGATGGAATCTATGTGGATGGAACACTTGGCGGTGGCGGACATTCATTGGAAATCTGCAAGAGACTTTCTTCAAATGGAAGACTGATTGGGATAGATCAGGATGCAGATGCTATATGTGCAGCGGGTGAGAGACTTAGTGAGTATAAGGACAGGGTGACAATAGTACGAAGCAATTACTCAGATATGAGGCATGTATTAAGTGACCTTGGAATTGAAAAAGTTGACGGAATCATCCTCGATCTTGGAGTGTCATCATTTCAGCTTGACACACCGGAGCGGGGATTTACTTACAGAAGCGAAGATGCACCACTTGATATGAGAATGGATGACAGACAAGCACTCACAGCAAGAGATATTGTGAATGAATATAGTGAGATAGAGCTGTTTAGAATTATCAGAGACTATGGTGAAGATAGATTCGCAAAGAACATAGCAAAGCATATTGTTGCAGCAAGGCAGAAGGCTCCCATTGAGACAACAGGCGAGCTTAACGAGATAATAAAAGCAGCAATACCACAGAAGGTACGAGCAACGGGAGGACATCCTTCTAAGAGAACATATCAGGCTATCAGAATAGAACTTAATCATGAACTTGATGTATTAAGAGATAATCTTGATGATATGATAGATTTACTTAATGACGAAGGAAGAATTTGTATTATTACATTTCATTCCTTAGAAGACAGAATAGTGAAGTCAAACTTCAAGAAAAATGAAAATCCATGTACATGCCCTACTAATTTTCCTGTATGTGTATGTGGAAAGCAATCAAAAGGTAAAGTTGTTACAAGAAAGCCAATTTTACCTTCAGAAGATGAATTAGAACACAATTCAAGATCTAAAAGCGCAAAACTAAGGGTTTTTGAAAAACGGGATAGCAAGTAATCGGAAAAAGGAGTTCAAAGTATGAACAAGACTTATTATATAAATGGAAACACAGTAAGAGAACTTGAAGAAGCACAACCAATACGACGCGAGAGAAAAAGCCGTCAGGAAATAGAAGAAGCAAGAAGAAAAAAATCACGTAGAAATGCCGCTAGAAGAAATCGGGAAAAAGCACTTACGATGAGCAAAGGCTATGTTCTTTTCTTATCTGTATGTGTTTTTGCAAGCGCTTATGCTGCATTTTCACTGATTCAGATACAGTCACAGGTGGCACAGCGTATGCGCAATGTTGCAGCGATAGAAAGCCAAATCCAGGACATAAGAGCAGATAATGATGCCAAGTATAAAGAACTTACAGCATCTGTTGACCTTAACCATATCAAGGATGTAGCAATGAACCAACTCGGTATGAAATATGCAACAGAAGACCAGATAGTTTATTATTCTGTTGAGAATAATAATTATATGGATCAATACAGCGATATACCACAATAATAGGAGAAAAGCGGTGGCAAATAGAAGAAGAAAGCGTCCTGCCAAGAAGCTAAGCCGTAAGATGAAAACAAAGCTTATTGTTTTGTTCGGAATCATAATTGTGGGGCTTGTTGTACTGATAGGGCGACTTATGTTTATACAGTATTCAGATGGCGAGAAGTATGAGAAAAGAGTTCTTTCTCTACAGTCATATGACAGTGTTACACTTCCTTTTCAACGTGGCGACATTGTAGACACAAATGGAAGCGTTCTTGCTACAAGTGTTGCTGTCTATAATGTTATTTTGGATTGTTCTGTGATGACAGACAAAGAAAAGTATATAGAACCTACAATAGATGCTCTTGTTGAATGTTTTAGTGATTTGGACAGAAGTACACTGGAAAAATATGCTAAAGAAGAAAAGAAAAATAGGTATATTGTATTGGCTAAGAGGCTGAATTACAATGTGGTACAGCCTTTTATAGAAATGCAAAACGCAGTAGATGAAAAAGGAAATAAGAAAAATCCGAATATAAAAGGCGTATGGTTTGAAACTGAATATCAGAGAAGTTATCCATTCGGAAGTCTTGCAAGTTCGGTGATTGGATTTACATCTTCTGGAAATGTAGGAACGTCTGGACTTGAGAATTACTATAACAGTACACTTAATGGAATAAATGGACGAGAATATGGTTATTTAAATAGTGACAATGATTTTGAAAAGACAGTCATACAGCCAAAAAATGGTAATACGCTTGTATCAACAATAGATGCTAATATTCAGTCGATTGTAGAAAATAAAATAAAAGAGTTTGCAGATACATATGCAAATAATGCAAGAAGCGGTAATGGAGCGGAAAATATATCTGTAGTAATTGAAAATCCAAACAACGGTGAGATTCTTGCAATGGCAGATTATCCGACATTTGATCCGAATAATCCAAGAGATTTATCATCTCTATATACCCAGCAGCAGATAGATGATATGTCTGATGATGATCAGATGAATATCCTTAACAAACTATGGCAGAATTACAGCGTTACTGCCACATATGAGCCGGGATCAGTACAGAAACCATTTACAGTTGCAGGTGGACTGGAAACAGGAACACTTACCGATGATATGACTTTTTTATGTGATGGTGGCGAGACATTTGGTGGACAGAAAATAAGATGTGTTAACAGAAGCGGACATGGTGTTGAGACTCTTGAAAAAACTCTGATGGATTCATGTAATGATGCGATAATGCAGATGACATACAAAATTGGAGCAGAGAATTTCCTCAATTATCAGGCTGAATTTGGTTTTGGACAAAAGACAGGAATAGACCTCCCAGGTGAGGCTAATACATCATCACTTATGTATACAATTGACAATATTAAGCCTGTCGATTTAGCTACAAATGCATTTGGGCAGAATTACAATTGTACCATGGTACAGATGATTAGTGCTTTTTCTTCTTTAATAAATGGAGGAACTTATTATCAACCACATGTAATAAAGAAGATAACGGATGCAAATGGAAACACTATTTCGTCAACAAGCGCAACATCTATCAAGAAAACTGTATCTGAGTCGACCAGTGCAACACTTAAATCGTACTTAAAAAGTGTAGTTTCAAATGGTACAGGTGCAACAGCAAAAGTTGATGGATATTCTATGGGTGGAAAGACTGGAACAGCCCAGATGTATGATGAGGAAACTCATCTGAGAAAAAAGGGTAGTTATCTTGTATCATTTATAGGATATGTTCCATATGACAATCCACAGCTTGTTATATACTGTGTTATTGATCAGCCAAATGTAGAAGATCAGGCACACAGCTCATATGCACAGAACATAGTAAGAGAGATTCTCAAAGAGGTTCTTCCTTATATGAATATATATCCAGATGAAGAACTTACAGGTACAAATGATAATCTTGGAATTACTGGAAATAATCCTCCAAGTAATTCATCTGCAAGCAGTGCAAATGATGAAAATAAAAATGGTACAGCTGAATATGAGGACACAACATCACAACAGACTACAGATGACCAGCAGACTACAGATGATCAGCAGCCAGCAGATGACCAGCAGACTACAGATGATCAGCAGCCAGCAGATGACCAACAGACTACAGATGATCAGCAGACTACGGATGACCAGCAGACTACAGATGACCAACAGCCAGCAGATGATCAGCAGACTACGGATGATCAACAGTAAATCTGTAAAATAGCAGTGGACATACATAACCTCATAAATGCCTACATAAGATACGATGAGGCAGTTATGGGGTTTTCTATGACCAGAAATAAATATTATAACAGAAAGAAATTGTGGGTTCTATTTATAGGCATTGTTGTATGCGCATTGGTCCTTTCAGGCAGACTTACATATCTTACGATTGTTAAAAAAGATTATTATTCACAGAAAGCAGAGGATTTACAGAACAGAGAGCGTAAGATATCAGCTTCACGCGGAACAATTGTTGACAGGAATGGAGTTGTTCTTGCGTCGAATGAACTTGTGTATAATATTTCAGTGATACATAATCAGATTACAGATGCGGAGAGTGTTATTAAGAATTTGTCAGAAATTCTTGATATAAAAGAGGCGGATGTCCGAAAGAAAGTTGAGAAAGTAAGCTCGATAGAAAAGATAAAGAACAATGTGGATAAGAAAACGGGTGAGAAGATTTTATCACTCAATCTTGATGGAGTAAAAGTGGATGCAGGTTATAAAAGAGTATATCCGTATGGAGAATTTGCTTCAAAAGTAATTGGATTTACAGGTGGCGATAATCAGGGAATTATCGGTTTAGAAGCTGTGTATGACAAATACTTAAAGGGTACAGACGGAGTGATATATTCTGTGACAGATGCAAGAGGGGTGGAGGTAGGGAACAAAAGTGAGACAAGAAAAGAACCAGTAAATGGTGGAAACCTGCATCTTACACTCGATTATAATATTCAGTGCTATCTTATGCAGGCTGCGGAGAAGACGTATATTCAAAAGGAGGCAGATGCCGTAGAGATAATTGCGATGAATCCTCAAAATGGTGAGATACTCGGTATGGTAGATTATCCAGAATTTGATTTATCACATCCATTTGAACTAAAAAATGGTCAGGAAGATGTTAATCAGATGTGGAGAAACAGATGCATAAATGATACATATGAACCTGGCTCAACGTTCAAAGTGATAACTACTACGATTGCGCTTGAGGAAAATCTGGTTAGTCTTGATGAGAGATTTTATTGTCCGGGATACATTACGGTTGAGGATAGAAGAATCAGATGTCACAAGACTAGCGGACATGGTTCAGAGAGCTTTGTTGAAGCAATTGAGAATTCGTGTAATCCTGTTTTTATAGATATTGGACTTAGGATAGGGGCACAGAAATATTATAGTTATTTTGAAAAATTAGGACTGATGGAGAAAACCGGAATCGATTTGCCGGGCGAGGGAAGAACGATTATGCATAAGCAGGATAAGATTGGGCAGGTAGAATTAGCGACCATCTCGTTTGGACAGTCGTTTCAGATTACACCAATCCAGCTTATGACTACGGTTTCATCTATAGTAAATGGCGGAAACCGAATAACCCCACATCTTTGCCAGTATATCGATAATGCTGAAGGAAAAATTATTAAAAAAACAGATACAAAGTATACTAAGCGAATCTGCACAGAACAAACATCGGAGACAGTGAAATATCTGCTGGAAAAAGTGGTGTCAGAAGGTGGAGGAAACAAGGCATATATTGAAGGTTATGATATTGGAGGAAAGACGGCAACATCCCAGACACTGCCACGATCTGACAATAAATACATATCTTCATTTCTCGGTTTTGCGCCAGCGGATGATCCACAGATAATGGTGCTTGTTATTATCAATAACCCTGAAGGAATGTATTATGGCGGCATGATTGCTGCACCTGTGGCAAAAGATATATTTGAAAATATACTTCCTTATGCTATACTAAAGAGTAATGAAACGGAGGATTGACCATGAATATAGATAATAAGAAAGTTTTGGTAGTTGGAACAGGAATAAGCGGTGTTGCTGCTACACAGTTATTAGTAGAAAAAGGAATATCAACAGTATTGTTTGACGGAAATAAAGACCTCAATACCAGGGAGTTTTTTGAAAAGAATCCTCAGATATCGGATGTGCCGATTATTTTAGGAGATTTATCAGATGAACAGATGAATGGAATTGACATAGCAGTATTAAGTCCGGGTGTGCCTACTGATATTCCTATGGTTCTTGCAATGAAAGAAAAAGGAATCCAGATTTGGGGAGAAATTGAACTTGCATATTATTTTGGAAAAGGCAGAGTTATTGCAATAACTGGTACTAACGGAAAGACGACAACCACAGCTTTGACAGGGCAGATTATGCGGAATTATTTCGATGATGTGCGCGTGGTTGGAAATATTGGAATCCCTTATACATCAGAGGCTTCAAATATGTCTGATGATACGGTTACAGTAGCAGAGATTTCAAGTTTTCAGTTGGAGACCATACATGAATTTGCACCAAAGGTATCTGCTATTTTAAATATCACGCCAGACCATCTGAACAGACATCATACTATGGAAGCATATATTCAGGCCAAAGAAGATATTACTAAGAATCAGACAAAGGATGACTATTGCATCCTTAATTATGAGGATAAGATTCTTAGACAATTTGCAGGTAAGTGTAAAGCTAAAGTTATATATTTCAGCAGCAGATCTATATTGCCAGAAGGCTTTTGCATGAATGGGGATGACATCATATATGTGCATGATGACAGAGAAGAGTTTGTTATAAATGTGCATGACCTTAATATCCTTGGATATCACAACTACGAGAATGTAATGGCAGCATGTGCCATGGCTACATGTTTTGGAGTTCCAATGGATGTCATAGTCAGGACTTTAAAAGAATTCACTGCTGTAGAACATAGAATCGAATTTGTCACCGAAAAGAGAGGTGTTAAATTTTATAATGATTCTAAGGGAACCAACCCGGATGCTGCAATACAGGGAATCAAAGCGATGGATAGACCTACTTACCTTATCGGTGGTGGATACGATAAAGAATCTGAATATGATGAGTGGATAGAAGCTTTTGACTGCAAAGTAAGAGAGCTGATTCTTATAGGGCAGACAGCTGATAAAATAGAAGCCTGTGCGCATAAGCATGGTTTCATGCAGACGGTTAAAGTCGATACTTTGGAGGATGCGGTTAATTACTGCTATGAGCGTGCCGTAAAAGGTGAGGCTGTATTGTTGTCGCCTGCATGCGCAAGCTGGGGGATGTTTGCAAATTATGAAGAAAGAGGACGTATCTTTAAAGATATTGTCCGCGGTTTAAAGGAGTAGCCTAGTGGCAGAAAGAAGACGAAGAGTGCGCAAAAGTTCATATTTTGATTACAATCTGTTGTTTATAGTGATTTTTACACTTTGCTTCGGACTTGTAATGTTATATAGTTCAAGCTCGTATACATCAGCCAATGAATATGGAGACAGCGCACATTATCTTAAACTGCAGATTAGAAATATACTGCTTGGTTCAGTGGCTATGGTTTTTTTCGCAAACGTCGACTATAGGAGATGGCGTAAATATGGTACATTCGCATATTTAGTTGCTTTCGTACTCTGTACAGTAGTAATATTAACTGGCTTTGGTAAAAGTTCACATGGTTCATCAAGATGGCTCGAGATTGGACCGATTTCATTTCAGCCGTCAGAGATTTCAAAGCTTGCAGTTATTATTTTCCTTGCAATGCTTATAGAGAAGATACCTAAACAGCTTGGGCAGTTCAAAAGTGTTGTCAAGGTAATGGCAATTATATTTCCGCTGATAGTTGTTATTGCATACAGTAACCTAAGTACAGCCGTTATCGTATTTGCGATTGCAGGAGGAATGCTTTTTGTGGCAAGTCCAAAGTACAGTCACTTTGCAGCTATGGCATTAGCAGGTGCAGTGTTTGTTGTAGCATTCGTTGTTCTTGCATCATACAGAGGTAATCGAATAGACGCATGGCTTCATCCAGAGAATGCTGGTGATAATGGCTTTCAGACGCTTATGGGACTATATGCTATTGGTTCTGGAGGTGCATTTGGAAAAGGTCTTGGCAACAGTCTTCAGAAGCTTGGAAATGTGCCTGAATCTCAAAATGACATGATTTTTACTATTATTTGCGAAGAGCTGGGGCTGTTTGGAGCGGTGTGTGTGATATTATTATTTATCCTTATGCTATGGAGAATGATGATTATAGCCAACAATGCGAGAGAACTGTTTGGTTCACTGCTTGTTGTAGGTGTTATAACACATATTGCAATACAGGTAATTCTGAACATAGCTGTAGTTACTAATACAATACCTAACACAGGAGTAATTCTTCCATTTATAAGCTATGGAGGAACATCTATTATATTTCTGATGGCGGAGATAGGACTGGTGCTTAGCGTATCGAGGGGAATCAGACTGGAAGACATAGAATGATAGGAACTGTTTAATATGATAAAAGAAAAAAGAAAAAGAAAACGAAGGTTTATACGATTCTTAAAGATATTTCTGGTTCTGATACTTATTCTTGGAATAGCCATGCTTATCGTATTGAATGTATTTACAGTGAAAAAGGTCGATATCGAAGGCAACAAGTTATATGATCAGACTATAATAGAAAAGGCAGTACTTAATGATGAGTATTCATGGAATAGCCTGTATGTGTTTATAAAATACAAGTTTGTAGATACACAGGATATCCCGTTTATAGACACAATGGATATCTCTTTGGAGGATCCACATACACTCAAAATTAACGTGTATGAAAAAGGAATGATGGGGTATTTGTATATCCCTGGAATTAACGAGAATGCATACTTTGACAAAGATGGAATAGTTGTAGAGACGTCATCTGATGTCATAGATGGAGTTCCGAAGATTGAAGGAATTGACTGTGAAAAGGTTGTGCTTTATGAGAAGCTTCCGATTAAGGAAGGTCAGCTGAAAAGCATACTGAACCTGACACAGAATCTTAAAAGAAAAAAACTACAGCCTGATTCAATAGTGTATGGTGGCGAATATGAGCCTGAGCTGCAATACAAAAATATATCAGTTTTAATAGGTGATACATCATTTCTTACACTTAAAGTTGACAGGCTGGAGGCTATTATGCCATCGCTTGATGGATTGAGTGGAACACTACATCTTGAAAGCTGGACAGAAGAAAATACAAATATTGTGTTTGATAAGAAGTAATTAATATAAAAAAATGATAATTTTATGTTGATTATTTGGTAAAAAAATTATATTATAATCTATATGATTATTAGATAATAGTTTTTTTATATAAATCTGGGAAGAAAGAGGAGGATATACCCTTGCTGGAAATTAGAACAACAGAGGCAGATGCTAGTGCCAAAATAATCGTTATTGGTGTTGGTGGAGCTGGTAATAATGCCGTAAATAGAATGATTGATGAGAATATAGGTGGAGTAGAGTTTATTGGTATCAATACTGATAAGCAGGCTTTACAGTTGTGTAAAGCACCTACTTTAATTCAGATAGGTGAGAAGCTTACAAAAGGATTAGGTGCTGGTGCCCAGCCAGAGATCGGTGCTAAAGCTGCAGAGGAAAGCTCAGAAGAACTTTCTGCCGCTGTAAAAGGTGCAGACATGGTATTCGTTACATGTGGTATGGGTGGTGGAACTGGTACAGGTGCAGCTCCGGTTGTTGCCAATATTGCCAAAGAGCAGGGAATCCTTACAGTAGGTGTTGTCACAAAGCCATTCAAATTCGAAGCAAAGCAGAGAATGATTAATGCTGTTTCAGGTATAGAGAGGCTTAAAGAGAGCGTTGATACACTTATTGTTATTCCAAATGATAAGCTACTTGAGATTGTAGACAGACGCACAACAATGCCAGATGCCCTTAAGAAAGCTGATGAGGTACTTCAGCAGGCAGTTCAGGGAATTACAGACCTTATTAATCTTCCAGCACTTATTAATCTTGATTTCGCAGACGTACAGACTGTTATGAAGGACAAGGGTATGGCTCATATCGGTATTGGTAATGCTAAGGGCGATGAGAAGGCAATTGAGGCTGTTAAGCTTGCTGTTGCATCACCACTTCTTGAGACTACTATCAATGGTGCATCACATGTAATTATTAATATTTCAGGAGATATTTCTCTTATGGATGCTAATGATGCTGCAAGCTATGTTCAGGATCTTGCAGGAGATGATGCAAATATCATCTTTGGTGCTAAGTATGATGAGACTATGACTGATGAGGCAACAATTACTGTAATTGCTACTGGATTGGAAGAAGCAGGACAGCCAGCCGCTGCATCTGGTGTACTTCCTACATCAGCTGCTACAAGGGTACAGAGCCGTATGGTTTATCCTAATCAGGCAGCTACAACTACAGCTCGTCCTACATCAACCGTTAGACCTGCATCAGGTTCTATGTCTTCAACAACAAGACAGATGGGAGTTACACCATCAGCAGGTTCAAGTACTACAGCGTCTTCTCCGTTCAGTGGAATACAGAGACCACGCCAGCCTGAATCAAGTGTGAAGCCGGTAGAGATAAATATTCCTGACTTCCTTAAGAACTCTAAGAGATAATTTTATATAGTATTATATTAAGGACTATGCATTATTATGATGCATAGTCTTTTTATTTTTGGTTTCTTTTTGTTATGATGCTCTTTTTAGTATTGAGTTTTTTGTTTAGATTTTTTACTGTGCGGGAAAGCTTATAAGAATAGAAAACTGTCGATAAAAAATGGATTTACATTGCTATATTATGCGGTAATAAAGGGGAATATCAGGTATATAATTATGTCACTAGAAGAGAAAGCGAGGTGAGATGATATATATGTATTTTATCCAGATGTATTTGCAGTTAATAATTGGATATTCGATGTCGTGATTGCATTTATGGCAATGCAGATTAGCCGAATTCCGATTAAGGGAAAGTGTTTATCTGTATTTATCGGAGCAATAATAGATTCCCTGTTTTCTATAGTTATTATAATCTTTTTAAAAAGATATTATGTGTATATTTTGTGGAGTATATTATTTGGAATACCTATCTTTGCATTTTCGATAACTAAGAACTGGTATAAGCATATGATGAAGAAAGTCCTCATAAATATGTATATAGCAGCAATTATTTTAGCTGGTAGTATGATGATGTTTGAAAATATTGTAAACGTAAAATTAAATAGCATATGTATATACATCGTTGGTGTTATTATGTCTGAGATAGTGGTATGCATTATAACTGTTTTCAGAAAAAGGGGGACGTACATATATCAGGCTGTAATTACAGATAAAGATAAACAAGTACAGGTTAATGCATTATATGATTCGGGCAACAGGCTAAGATACAAAGAAGAGAATAAAGGCATACATATAGTGACATCGGCGGTACTAAGAGAGCTTGGGACAAAGCAGAAGTATACAGATATACAGTATAGGGCTTTGGGAACAACGTATGGACAGATAAGTGTATATAAGGTGGAAAAACTGGAAGTAATGTCGGATAAAAAGATATATGAAGAGGAAAACGTGTTTCTTGGAATGGCAGAAGATGAGCTTTTAGAGGGGAAAGAATATCAGATTATTTTGAATGGAGATATATTATGAAATTATTTGAAAAAGTTATAACTATGTTTTTAATGTTTTATAGAGGAGATGATGATGAGGTATTTTACATAAGTGGTGCTGAAATCCTGCCGCCACCATTAGAACAGAAAGATGAAATTGAATGTCTGGTGGCGTTGTCAGGAGAGAAGACAGATGATGAAAAGGAGGATGCAAGAGTCAAACTTATATCACACAATTTACGCCTTGTTGCATACCTCGCACGTAAATTTGAGAATACAGGGATTTGTATAGATGATTTGATATCTATAGGCACAATTGGGCTTATAAAAGGTATAAATACTTTTAACACTGATAAGAATATTAAACTTGCAACATATGCCTCAAGATGTATTGAGAATGAGATTCTTATGTATTTAAGGCGGAATAACAAAACAAAAATGGAAGTATCATTTGATGAGCCTCTTAATATGGACTGGGATGGAAATGAATTGCTGCTATCAGACATACTCGGAACGGAAGAGGATGTGATTTATAAGGATATCGAAAATGAGGTTGAGATTTCACTTCTAAGGAAAGCAATGGAGAAGTTAAGCCATAGAGAGAGGGAGATAATAGAGCTTAGATATGGTATTAATCAGAGAATGGGGAAGGAATTAACACAAAAAGAAGTAGCTGATAAATTGGGAATATCGCAGTCGTATATTTCAAGGCTTGAAAAGAAAATAATTGACAGACTAAGACGTGAAATTAAGAAAATTGAATAAAAAAATCATTGAAAATCAAGAAAATATGGTATAATTGTAATATAAATTTTGGGGTTACTTACAGAGTATTTACGAGAAGGAGATGGGATATATGATTATTGAATTTCTAGGGGCAGCAAGAGAAGTAACTGGAAGTTGTCATTACGTTGCGTTCGGAGAAAAACACATACTAGTTGATTGTGGAATGGAGCAGGGACCTGATTTATACATGAATCAGAAAATTCCTGTGAATCCATCTCTCATAGATTATGTGTTTGTCACACATGCGCATATTGATCATTCAGGGTTATTGCCGTTGTTATATAAGAATGGATTTCGTGGCGAAATTTTTGCAACGAAAGCTACGACAGAGTTATGTCAGATAATGTTGAAGGATTCAGCTCATATTCAGGAGTTTGAAGCTGAATGGCGCAATAGGAAAGCTAAAAGAGCCGGTCTTCCAGAGATAACACCTATGTATGATCTAAATGATGCTGCGGGTGTAATGGAATATTTTAATCAATGTGATTATGACCACAAAATAAGCGTATGTGAAGGGCTTGAGGTCAGATTTGTAGATGCAGGACATTTGCTTGGTTCTTCATCTATTGAGATGTGGATTACTGAGAATGAGGAGACCAGGAAGCTTGTATTTTCAGGAGATTTAGGCAATGGTAACAGACCAATAATTAAAGATTGTGAATATATTGATGATGCTGATTATGTTATTATGGAGTCTACCTATGGAAACAGAAATCATGAGGCGCCACCAGATTATGCGGTTGAACTTGCAAAGCTTTTAAATGCTACTATCAAAAAAGGTGGAAATCTGGTTATTCCAGCGTTTTCTGTTGGTAGAACGCAGGAGATGCTGTATTTCTTAAGACGGATTAAGAGCGAGAATCTCCTGCCAGAATTTCCTGATTTTGAGGTATATGTGGATAGTCCATTGTCTGTCGAGGCTACGAGTATTTTTAATAAGAATGTGGCGGATTGCTTTAATGATGATGCACGGGTACTTATCGAGCAGGGGATAAATCCAATCAGGTTTGAGGGGTTAAAAGTATCTGTTACGAGTGATGATTCAAAGATGATTAATTATGATCCTAAGCCAAAGGTAATCATATCGGCATCAGGAATGTGCGAGGCAGGAAGAATCAGACATCATCTGAAGCATAATTTGTGGAGAGCGGATTCTACGATTTTATTTGTAGGATATCAGGTTCCTGGTACACTAGGCTTTTCACTGTTAAATGGTGTAAAGAAAGTCAAGCTGTTTGGTGAAGAGATAGATGTAAAGGCGGATATAGTTAATCTGCCAGGTATCAGTGGTCATGCAGATATGGATCATCTGACAAAATGGATTGGTAATTTTAAGATGGCACCTAAGAAAGTGTTTATAGTACACGGCGAGGAACAAACTGCTGAATTTTTTGCAGAGCATGTTAAAGCAGAAGTTGGCTTTTCGGCTGTTGCACCATATACGGGTGACATATATGACTTAATAACAGGAGAGCGTGTGGCTCAAGGCGAAAGAAAGAAGGTAGAGAAGAAGACCTCTGAGAATATCTATAGAACCAAACATTCAGTTTATAACCGTCTTGTCATCGCAGGGGAGAGACTTGTGGCAGTTATCAAGAAATGTCAGGGCATGGCTAATAAGGATTTGGCTAAATTTGCAGACCAGATAGATGCGCTTTGTGATAAATGGGATAGATAGCAGAATGTGTAGAAGCATCAATTTTGCGTCAGTTTTGCGTCTGAACAGTTACCTAATATGTTTCAATATTGTTAGAAATAATATAAAAACTTGAATTTATGCATTTTTATCTATATACTTAATAAGAGATTTTAAGCAAAATGAGGGTTGTGTTATGGGGAGGTTTTGATGTAGAGTTACATTAAAGCCCCCTTTGTGCGCATATAAGGTGATAAGACTTGAAAGAGAAGAAAGAAAAATTATCAATAATTATTGCAGCGGTGGCTGTAGTTTGTCTGATTGGTTTCTTGTTTGTGATACAGATGATACAGAACAATTCACAGAAAAATCAGATAGAGCAGAGTAGCAAAAATGTTGCTAATGACACAGGCGACATTTATAAGAATGCTAAGCATGTGTCAGATATCTGTATCAACGAAATCTGCGCAGATGGATGGGTTGAACTGTATAATCTTGGAAAGTCAGAGATTGATTTGTCAGGATATATCCTTAAAGTAAATGATAATGAGATTAAGATTGGGAAGAATACGTCTATTAAGAGTGGAAAATACAAGGTTATAGATGTAGCATATCTTAGTTTAGATAAGAGCAATATAGTTGAACTGTATGCAAGACGCGGGGATAAATTAGATTCGTGTCTGGCTGATTTGAGCGGCAAAGAGCAGTCATACGCAAGGACAGAAGATGGTGTGGAATCATTTGCACTTATGCAGCCTACAAAGGCAGAGTCAAATGCTGATGCGAAAGTTATTGATACAGACATACCACAGTTTAGTGTTCCAAGTGGTTTTTATTCCGACAAGATAACAGTAACTATATCTGCAAAAGATAACCAGAAGATTTATTACACAACTGATGGTACAATTCCTACGACTGAATCAGAATTATACTCAAAGCCTTTGACCATAGAAGATCGGACGAGTGAAGAGAACAAATGGGCAGGCAAGTCGAAGGTCTCTACAAGTAATGATTACCAGCCTTCAGGTGTGATAGATAAGTGTACAGTGCTTAGAGCCGTTGCGGTAGATACAGATGGAAAATCAAGTGAGATTGCATCAGCGACATATGGAATAAAGATTGGTGAGAAGAATGCATATGAGAACATTCCGATTATTTCGATTGTAACAGATCCAGATAAGCTGTTTGATTATTATGATGGATTGTATGTTCTTGGAAGAACATATGAGGATATGATTGCAAGGGATAAGGATGATGAAGTTTATGCCAATTATCTAAAAGGCTGGCATACCGATGCAAAGGTCCAGTTCTTTGGAAGTGATCATTATAATATAAAGAATACAGATTATAAATTAAAGATTTATAAGGATGAATCTACAGATCTCGCTCAGAAAAGTCTTATGCTTAGCACAGATGAAGAGTCATATGTTTTAAGCAGTTGTGGATATGATTATGCGATGAAATCAAGGCAGGGAATAGCTAATGCCTTTTTAAAGGATACTAATATCTCTATTCCATCGAATATGTATGTTGTATTTATTGATGGAGAATTCTGGGGAGAATATCAGCTTATTGAACCTTTCGACAGCGAGTATGTATCGGGTGTGGTTGATAAAGAAAGTGATAAAATACTCACTGCAGTTGCTGGAATCACTGACGATGAGAACAGGCAGGGAGAGTTCGATGAGTTAAAAGAATTTGTGCTCGAAAATGATATGAAGTCTGACAGCAACTATAAAAAAGTCTGCAATATGATGGATGTGGAAAGTTATGCAAACTTTATATGTGGTTCAGTTTTTCTTGGTAATTACAGCGATGAGATTGTTGAATACATGTGGAAGGATTCTGATGATGGCTTATGGAAGTGGGCAATCGGTAACCAGACAAATACGCTTGGTGGGTCATCTGCATCTACATATAGCCTGGATACGTATTTGAGGCCTGTATTTGATGGGAATAAATTCCTTAGTAAGCTGATTAAGAATTCTGAATTCCAGAAGCTCTTTAAAGATACAATGGACAAAATGTGTGATGAATACTTTTCAGAGAAGAATATTGATAAGGTTATATCAGATTATACAACGTCATATGGAAAGCTTGTTGTTGCTACATGGAATCGTTTTATAGGAACCTATGATAGTGATTCTTACAAGTTAGAGACTGACAATATAAAAGAGTTTCTTACCAACAGAAAAGATTATATAAAGCGTTACACAGAAGAATTCATTGAAAATGCATCGAAATAGAATGCGGGAGGTTCAAAAGACAACGATGATAGAGACAATACTTAGTAATTTTCATTTAGAGAAAATATTTTACATTATTAAAAAGAGAATAGCACTTATGCTGGTTGTTGGAGCTATATGTGGTGCTTTTGGTGGTGCTTATGCGTTTTTTACCAATGTCAGGACATATACAGCTACCACTTCATATTATGTGTACAGCAATCCTGATTATGCAAATGATACATCAGTTAATATTTCAGGAGCAGATTTTTCTACAGCCAAAGCACTTGTTCAGAGTTATCTTATCGTCTTAAAAAGCGATACTGTAATGAAGGCTGTAATAGATGATCTCGGTATTTCGTATAGTCCGTCAGCATTAGCTGGGATGATCAGTTATCAGATGGTTGAAGATACTGCGATTTTTAATGTATATGTAAATAACACAGATCCGCAGGTGGCGATGGATATTGCAAATGCTATAGCTGATATCGCACCAGAACATATATCAGGAATTGTTAAATCAGGAGGAATTGAGGTTATTGATTATGCGACACTTCCTACTACACCATATTCATCAACAAGTGTTGTTAAATTTGGAATATTAGGATTTGTTGGTGGATTTGGAATAGTAGCAGTTGTATCACTTTTCTTAGGCTTGCTAGATACTACTATCAGAAGAAAATATGAGATCAGAGATACTTACAATATACCTATATTAGGAGATGTGCCACTTTTAGAAGCAGAAGAGGGAAAAGAAGTCAAGAAGATTCTTGACAAGGAAAGTGCATTTGCACTCAAAGAATCTTACAACAGAATCCGTTCAAATCTTCTTTTTACAGCAAAGGGAGAGAAATGTCCTGTTTATGGATTTACAAGTTCAGAACAGAACGAGGGAAAGACTTTAAATAGCGTAAACGTTGCTAAATCACTTGTGCAGCTAGGCAAGAAGGTTCTTCTTATTGATGCAGATATGCGTAATTCATCAGTAAACAAATTATTAGGTATTAAGAAGACACATGGTCTTAGTGAGTACCTTGCAGATCTTGAGAAGAAGCCGAATTGTATTGAATTAGATGATGGACTTATCTTTTTGCCAGCGGGCAGGATTCCGCCAAATCCAGCAGAGCTTCTTGCTGGAAAGAAGATGGATGAGCTTATAGAATCGGCTAAAGAAGATTTTGATTTTGTTATTATAGATCTTCCACCAGTTGGTGTTGTTTCAGATGCACTCAGTATTGTTGATAAAGTGATAGGATATGTACTTGTTATCCGAGCAAATATTACTAAGAATTCAAAAGAAAAAGAGACTGTCAGTGTATTAGAGAATGTGGATGCAAATATCAGTGGTTTTATTTTTAATGCTGTGAATATGAAATCAGCAGACTATGCATATGGCAAATATGGATATGAGTACAAATATGGTGAAGATGGAGAGAACAAATAATGAAATTAGTTTTCGCTGCATCATCAGGTGGTCATTATGAGCAGCTGATGATGCTTAAACCATTAATGGAGCGTCATGATAGCTGTGTGGTAACTGAGAAGACCTCGTATAATGCCAAATCAGATATCAGGACATATTATATGGTTCAGGTAAATAGAAAAGAATTATTGTTTATTCCGAAGATGATAGTTAATTCTATACGTGCGCTGCGAATATTAAGAAAAGAGAAACCAGATGCGATAATCTGCACAGGAGTGCTTGCGATGATACCTCTTTGCATTTTGGGAAAGAAAAAGGGCTGTAAGCTGATTTATCTTGAATCATTTGCAAAAGTAACTTCAGCTACATTAAGTGGAAAATTACTTTATAAGTATGCGGATAGATTCTATGTACAATGGGAAAGTATGCTTGAGATATTTCCAGACGCAGTATATAAAGGTGGTATATATTAATGATTTTTATTACGACAGGGTCGCAGAAATTTCAGTTTAACAGGCTTTTGCAGAAGATAGATGAGCTTGTGGCTGATGGCACAATAAAAGATAAAGTATTTGCACAAAGTGGTTATAGTGATTATGCACCTAAGAATTACGAGTATAAGGATTTTTTGAATAGGGATGAATTCGCAGAGAAGATGGGTGAGAGCACTATAGTAATCACACATGGAGGAACAGGGGCTATTATTGGTGCAGTAAAAAAGGGCAAAAAAGTTATAGCCGTTCCAAGACTTGCAAAGTATGGCGAGCATGTGGATGACCACCAGCTTCAACTATTGAAGCAATTTGAAGAGATGGATATAATATGCTCCTGTTATGATATTGAGAAATTAGCTGATTGCATAAATGGAATCGATTCAATGGAATTTAGAGAGTATAAGTCAAATACTATGACTATAATTGAGGATATTGAAGCATTCTTGTGTGGTAAGGCGTAGTTAAACAATAAAGGAAAAGATTATGTCAGAGAAGAAATTAAGTATCATTATTCCTATTTACAATATGGAAAAATATCTGGATGACTGTTTGGATTCTGTAGTGAACCAGACTCTTAAAGATATAGAGATTATATTGATAAATGATGGGTCAACAGATGATTCAGCGGCTATTATTAAGAGGTACAAGCAGCTATATAATGATATGATACTGGTCATTGATAAAGAAAATGGTGGACAGGGAGCAGCAAGAAATCTTGGAATAGAAGCTGCAAGTGGGAAGTATATAGGCTTTGTAGATGCGGATGATTCGATAGAAGCTGATATGTATGAGACTATGTATGAAGTGGCACATAAGAGTGATGCAGATTTTGTTGAGTGCGATTACAGATTTCTGATGGCCCAGGATGGAAAAGAAGTGGAGTTAGATAAATATGGGGATGTGAGAAAGCGTGAAGGGTTTAAAGAACTTTTTTTAAATCCGCTTGTGTCACCATGGAACAAAATATATAGATCTTCGATACTTAAAGATAATTCGATTAAATTTCCAGAGGGGCTTATATACGAGGATACATCATTTTACTTAAAGGTAATCCCATATATCAGGAAAATGGAATTTGTGGACAAAGCATTTGTAAAGCATTATCTGCGGAGTAATTCGACGATGACAGGAAGCAGGAGCAGCAAGGTGGCTGACATTTTTATGGTTATGGAAGATGCTCTTGATTTTTATAATTCAAAAGGCTTTTTTGATAAATATAGAAGTGAACTCGAATATTTCTGGGTGAAGATATTGCTATGCAGTTCCATGGAACGCATTGCCAAAATATCAGAGAAAGATATCAGAAAAGCAGATGTTGACAGAACCTGGGATTATATCAGAAGATATTTTCCAAATTACAAGAAGAACAAATACCTTAAGGGCGGGATGAAGAATTTGTATATTAGAATTTCAAAGCCATTTATCAGCAGTGCCTTTGTGTTTGTTATGAACAAGAAACATTAATGCAACTAATAGAAAGGGCTTACCAGAATGCGTATATCTGTAGCTATGGCGACATACAATGGACATAAATACATTGTAGAGCAGCTGGATTCAATTAGAAATCAGAGTTTAAAGGTGGATGAAGTAGTAATCTGTGACGACCAGTCATCTGACGATACAGTTTCTATAATAAGAAATTATATAGAAAAGTATAAACTTGATAATTGGAAAGTGACTGTAAATAAAAAAAATCTTGGTTATGCTGATAATTTTTTTAAAGCTATGAATGAGACGTCGGGAAATTATATTTTCCTGTCCGACCAGGATGATATATGGCTTGAGGACAAGGTGGAGAAGATGGTGGATGTTCTTGAAAAGAATCCAAAGGTTATGGTTCTTGGTTCTGATTTCGAACCATATTATTGTACACAAGATGCGCCGAAAATATCAGCTCAGGCAATGAAGACCATGAAATATAATGATGAATTACAGCACGTAGGTTTTTCTTCCCACAACATTTTTATTGGTAGCGAGGGGTGTACGATGGCAATCAGGAGAGAAATTCTAGGTCTGACGAAACAGTATTGGTTTAGCGGATGGGCGCATGATGAGTATTTGTGGAAGATGGCAATGTGCTTTGATGGAATGTATATCTATCACAGGAAAACAATGCTAAGAAGGCTGCATTCAAATAATGCATCAAAGAAAAAGATGCATGAGATTGGTAAGCGAGTTGATTTCTTAAAGAAGCTTAAAATAAGTCATGAGAGGACATTAGATTGTGCTAAAGATAAAGACTTAAACACAGAGATAATAAAGCTCCTTAACAAGAATATTAAGTCTGTAGCACTTAGGATTGATTTGTTAGAGAAAAGAAAAATATTTAACACAATACCATTGATATTTGGGTACATTAATAATTATCATAGCAAGAAATCTATTCCAGTAGAATTTTTAATGGCAGTAAGAGGAAAGTAGTGGAACAAGTTAGAACTTATACAGCAAAAAGAAAAAGTTCATATATTAAGAATTCATATGAGAATAAGGGCTTATATGTATTAAGTGTCATTTTTCTTGTCGTATACTATATTGTACCGCAGTATTTTGGGTTGAGCGTTGCAGGCTTTGATCTTACTGCGCAGAGATTAATGATGCTTATAATGTTTTTTTACATTATATCTTTTAATGATATAAAGAACAGATTCTTTGACATAATAAGACATAGTATATATTTGCCATACATAATTGTGTTTATGTGTGTTACGATGTATACGATGGTTCTTAGAGTAGATATAAATACATTCATGCAGTCAGCAATAGAATTTATATGTATGTATATTCTCGTATATATAATCAAGGATGTGCTCGGAATAAAAAGAACATTACAGATAATCAAAGTGTTGCTTTTTATTATGTGTTTGCAGGGAATAGTAGAATATGTAATTCAATTCTCGTTATTTCAGTATCTTGAGACATTACCAGGCAAGATAAATATTCAGATAAGGTCTGGTTCATATAGAATAATGGGACCATGTAATCATGCACTTGCTTATGGACTTGTTCTTATTTCATCATTTCCACTTATATGTGTGGATTTAGAGAAAAAGGCACTTAATTTGTTACAGAACAAAATTTTGTTTATACTTGTAATGCTTAATATTTTCCTTACAGGTTCAAGATCTGCACTTGCTATCTTTATAATAGAAGTACTTTTTATAATAATATTAAGCGACAGGGAAAATAAAAAGAAGACGATTATATTTCTGTTTTGCTTTTTGTTAATCAGTGTAATTGCTGTTTTAGGATTTTATAATACGTCATTTTCACAGACTGTTTTAAGGCAGTTTGCGAGTATATTTGATGAAGTGTTTGGAACACAATGGGCAGTCAAGTTTGGAGCTGAGGTAGAGCGACTAAGCCAAAGTTCGTCATACAGAGAGCTCTTGCCGAAAATATTCAAACAAAACTGGCTGAATCCATTAATTGGAAGAGGTGTATCAAGGCATTTTAGTGCAGTCATTGACGGGTATACGATTATGTCAATTGACAACTTTTTTGTCGCACAATATATAAGATATGCATATCCAGGGTTAATTGCATATGTTTTACTTTTGATAAATACCCTTGTCAAAATGCTAAAGAATGTCAAAATTAACAAAGGATTAGTGTTAGCATGTTTGTTTGGTTTTTTTAGTTATTATATGAATTTATGGTTTATGGACGCTCTTCAGACTTTGAAATATGTATATATGCTTTTGGCTATATTTGAGGTAATACTAATAGAGAATAATAAAACTGCCGATACAAAACAGATAAAAAAATCAAAATATATTAAGTGATTTAATGGGAGACAACTATGGTATCTATAATAATACCCACATACAATAGAGAAAAAACTATATTGCGTGCGATAAACAGTGTCTTAGAACAGACTTACAATGATATAGAGGTAATCATTGTTGATGACGGTTCAAAGGATAATACAAGAGAGATTATCGAATCATTAAATTGTTCTAAAATAAGATACATATATCAGGAAAATGGTGGAGCGTCCAAAGCCAGAAATACTGGTATCAGGGCGGCTGAAGGTGAATATATAAGCTTTCAGGATAGTGATGATTACTGGTACCCGGACAAGTTGGAAAAGCAGCTTGCCAAGCTTAAAGAACAGAAGGCTGATGTAGTATTCTGTAAGCTTAGAAGATGCAATTATGCTGAAGGTTCAGTGTGGCCTAAGATGGATAGCGGAGTAGTTGATTATGAGAATCTGCTTAGATATCCAAGTGTAAGTACACAGACATTATTTGGAAAGACTTTTGTATTTAAAGAGAATTTGTTTGATGAGACATTGCCAGCATTAGAAGACTATGCTTTTTCAATTGTTGTAGCTGGAAAGTACAAGATGTATCTTATGGAAGATGTGCTTGTGGATTTATATTTGCAGGATGATTCACTGACTTCTGATATAAGGAAGTATATTGATGGCAATAAGGCCATTATGCGTAATTATGAGGAAAGTATCTGGAAGAAATATCCTAAGATAAAAGCAGCAAGACTGTATGCGATAGGTTGTCTTGAATCAAAGATAGGTATTAATGATTATAAGATTTTTAAGGAAGCTATGCAAACGGACTTAAAAGGAAAATATATTATAAAATGGCTGTTGGCAAGAGTTGGGGTACTTGGAACTATTAGTAAAAGTAACAGATAAATAAAGAGTACGTAGAAAATCAATAAATGATTTCTACGTACTCTTTATTAGTTTATTTTGAATAGGTGATTGCTGAATTAATTAGCGTATCATTCTTGGTTCCAATTTTAATATTGTTCCAGTCATCGGAGGTTCCCAAGTAGCTGACAGTCTTAAGACCAGCATTATGGAAAGCATAATCTCCAATAGTAGTAACTGATTTAGATAATGTAATACTTTTAAGCTGTGAACATGCCATAAAAGAATTAGAACCTATGGAAGTCAGACTGTCTGGTAGCTCTACAGATGTTAAAGTAGCGCAGTTGGAAAATATCTGACTGCCAAGAGATGTGATTCCATCATTTACTTTTATTGTTATAATCTTATTTCTTAGATTCTCCCAAGGAACTGGATTGTGTGAATTATATTCGTTGGTAGCTCCAGTACCATCTAAAATCAAAGTACCATCATCATAAAGTGACCAGTTAATATTCTTGCCACATGTACCATCGTTAATAACCTTCGGATCAGAATAACTTAATTCTTCGGTGATAATTGATGGGTTATTTTGGTTTATTATAATGTCCGATTTTTGATTGTTCGTTCCAGCGTAATCAACCTTATTAATATCTGTGGCCCAGAATGCATATGAGCCGATGGAAGTAATTGTAGAAGGTAGCGAGACTGCACTTAGATTATTGCAATTAATAAAGCAGTTGTTGCCAATGGTTGAAACACCTTCTGGAATGTAAATATTATCCAGTTTCGGAATATTTTTAAAACATAAGCTTCCAATACCTGTTATGCCATCATCGATAATAATAGTTGATATCTGTGAAGTATAGTCATGCCATGGTGTATGTTTACGGGAATTGTAGTTGTATGTCTTGCCAGATCCCCTTAAAACAAGCTCACCAGTTTCGTAAAGTTTAAATGTGACATTCTTACCGCACTCACCTTCGAGGATGGTAGGAGAGTTAATGCTTGTAATATCCTGTGGCTTCATGTATGCAGTTGAATCCACATTATTAAGTGTTGTATTATTCAGGTCAATTGCTGCAATGTCATCGCCCCAGTTTTGATATCTTATCTGGGTCAGAGATTCATTGCCATCGCTGTCAGTAGTTACTTCAAAACACACTATCCAGTCGCAATATTCAGGAATAGTAAATTGTCTGTCAAATGGAAAATCATCAAAAGTCATGCCGCCTACATTCTTAGCATTAGGACATTCCTCAATAGAATAATCATATTGTGCACCAGATGAAGTATATACACGAAAATTCTTCTTGCTGTTAGTATCGTTGCTTATTGTTATAGAAGTTTCGTTTTTGTTTTTGTTTCGTGTGACCGTTGAAGCATAAAGTCTGTTTGTATCCTGAAAGGTGTCATAGTCTATTTTTACGCCATCAGAAATCTTAGGAAACAGCTGTCCATACTGGCAAATGGTACCTATGTTTATATTTTTGAATGTGACATCATTAAGATTATAGCCAAGGTTTGCATCCCATGCATATATGCTATATCCACCACCATTAAGATAGCAGTCATTAAAGTGAATACCATCTGCATCGCAAAATTCAAGTTGAACCATTATGCAGGCATTTACATAGCAGGTAGAAGTAGCGTATGAAAGCTGCGGAATTTCAAAGCGGCAGTTTGTAAAATTGATATTTGTTGCAAGAGAATTCTTAGCACCATATATTTGAACACCATCAGTATGGGAAAACGTGCCATCGGCTGCGGGTACGGACATGTTGCTGATATAGCAGTTGTTTACTGAGACATTCCTATAAACATTCAAGGCATCTGAGCATGTGCCTCCAAAATGACAGTTGTTAAATGTAGCGTTGCTGCCATTAAAACACGTGATATCACAATTTTCAAAAATATAAGAAATCGGACTATCGGTTTTACCTGATGCAAATTCACCTAATTTGCAGTTTTTAAAAATAAGTTTTAGATTTCTGGATTTATCAATGTTTTCATTAATCATCATGATAGCATAATTAGAAAAATCATAATTTTCAAATACTACATCACCAGAAAAATTCTTGTTTGAATAATAAAAGTCAAGAGCTAGTTTATTGTTATTTCGGGCTGAAAATGAAACATCATTATACACACCACCGGATTTAACCACGGTTAATTTATTTGAAGAAGTTACTCCAGTATTGTATTTATCAGGGATAACTCTTTTATCAGTGTTTTGCTGTTTTATGACAGTTAACTCTGATGAGAGAGAAGGTTTGGAATCTTTGATGTCTTTCTGCTTAAGAGAACTATTGCTTACACAGGTAAGTATAACTACAAGACAGATAACTAAAATACAGGAAAAAATCCTCCTCCAACGTTTATCAATTCGCATTTGTATACCTCCATTTATCATAGATATATATATATTATGATATGAGGGTCAAAAGGTACTTTGCCCCTCATTTGTGATTAATCAGATTACCACATGCTTAGCATTCCCGTAATCTGACCGCACCTCAAAATCCGCTAATTTATTAGTTTTGCATAGTAAATTACTATTTTCTCGGTGTGGTGTGGGTAACTAAGGTATACATAGAATTGCATGTAGGCATGCATCAATGATACCTTTTGCCCCTTTAATCATATTATAATATGTAAAAGTTGTATATTTCAACAAAAATAACGCGTTTTTTGGAAAAATAAATAGTTATATGGGATATTGAAGTAAATAAATATAATTAGTATAATTTTGAAATATATAGACATTTAGGAGAACAGATGTTATGAGAATTGAGCGAAGTAAAAATGCTGCCAGAAATATAGTATTTGGCGTGACGATGAAATTATATCAGATTCTTATTCCATTTATTATGAGAACAATAATAATTTATTTTCTTGGTATGGAATATGCGGGTTTGAATTCTTTGTTTTCGTCTGTATTACAGATTCTTAATCTGGCAGAATTAGGAGTAGGTTCAGCTATGATATTTAGCATGTATGAGCCTATTGCTAAAGATGATAAGATACAGATTTGTGCTTTGATGCGTCTATACAGGATATACTATAGAATTATTGGACTTGTTATTGCTGTAATTGGTCTCGTTCTTCTGCCGTTTATTCCATATCTTGCTAAAAGTGATGTTCCAGCGGATATGAATATATATATATTATATCTGTTAAATCTTGGTGCAACAGTGCTGACATACTGGCTATATGCATATAAGAACTGCCTGCTTAATGCACATCAGAGGGAAGATGTAATAAGCAAAATAAATCTTATACTCAATTCTGTTCAATATGGATTACAGATAGTTGTCTTGGTGGTATGGAAGAATTATTATATTTTTTTAATAATTGCTTTAGCTTCACAGGTAATCGTCAATATTGTTATAGCACTTGTGGTTGACAAGATGTATCCACAGTATCATGCACGGGGAAAGCTTGACAAGGAAAAAACAAAACAGATAAATCAGCGTATCCGCGATTTATTTACATCAAAGGTTGGAAATGTTATATTAAGATCATCAGATGCTGTTGTTATTTCATCTTTTCTAGGACTTACAATTCTTGGTATATATCAGAATTATTATTTTATTATCAATGCGCTTATGAGCATTGCTACCATAATATTTAATTCATGTCTTGCGGGAATTGGAAACAGTCTTCTGACGGAAACTAAAGATAAGAATTTAAGGGATCTGAATATTTTTACGCTGATAATTGTGTGGCTTGGAGGATGGAGCTGTTCATGTCTTATTTGTTTGTTTCAGCCATTTATTGAGATATGGGTAGGTAAGGAGAATTTACTTAGCATGGGCGTAGTAGTCTGCCTGGCTGTATATTTCTTTATAGCAGAGATAAATCAGCTTCTTAATGTCTATAAGGATGCGGCTGGTATATGGCATGAGGATAAATGGAGACCATTTGTAACAGCATTAGTTAATTTAGGTCTTAATATACTTACGATTAATTACCTTGGAGTATATGGTGTGATTTTGTCAACGGTAGTTTCGATAATAGTAGTAGGAATGCCATGGCTGTTGCACAATATATTTACGGTATTATTCCCGAGAAAGGAACTAATGGGGTATTTGATAAATCTGTTCAAGTATAGTGCAATAGCAGTTGTTATTTGTGGGGTTACATATTATTTGAATAGTTATATAAAAGATATGAATGTTTATTTGATTTTGGGCATAAGATTTTTAATCTGCTTAATTGTTCCTAATATTATGTTCCTGATTATCTTATTCAGGAATTCACATTTCAAGAGCTGTGTAGCGATAGTTGATAAAGTAACTAAACATAAAATTAAATTTTTAGGGAAATGGAGTAAATAAATGCAAATTAATAAGATTTTATACAAGATACAAGACCATATGTTAATTGGTTCTATTTATGACAACATAATTAAAAAGACTAAATATAAAGATAAGAGAATGTCTTTTTTATACAATGTTATGGTAGGACAGAAGCATCGTATGTTATACTATAAGAAGCTTAAGAAGAAGTATCTGAAAGCTGCAACAGCCGATGTTTCATGGGAGAAGCTTCCAAAGAAGGCTAATGCGGATACTATATGGTTCTGCTGGCTTCAGGGGATAGACAATGCACCTGAACTGGTTAAGGTATGCTATGAGGCTTTGCAGAAAAATGTACCTGACAAAGAAATTATTCTGATTGATTGGAATAATTATAATGACTATATAGAACTTCCTGATTTTATTATTGAGAAAGTAAATGCAGGAATTATATCAAAGGCACATTTATCAGATCTTATCAGACTTGAGCTATTAATCAAATATGGTGGATATTGGATTGATTCTACTGTACTGTGTACGGATGGAAGTATACTCAAGAAAATTGACGATACAAAACTGTTTATGTACAGCTTTTATTATTTTGGATTTAATCCAGAGATAATGGAATTAAATAACTGGTTTATTTACAGCACTACGAATAATAATATTTTATGTCTGGTAAGAAAAATGCTATATATGTACTGGAAGGATTATAATAGGACTATTGATTATTTTGTATTTCATCTGATAATGACGATTGCGACTGAATGGTACTGGGATGAATATAGGAAGATGCCTATTATAAGTCAGGCAGATGCACATATACTTGCGACATATATATATGACGATTTTGACAAAGAAAAATATGAGATACTTAAGATGTGTACTGGAATTCATAAGCTTAGTACGAGATTTAATATGGATAGGTGCCAGAAGGATGGTACATTTTACAATGAGATAATTATGAAAAAAAATTATTAATAAAGGTGAGAGGTTGAAATATGCAGAGTACAAACGCTATTCCGAAGATAATTCATTACTGTTGGTTTGGAGGCAAGCCGTTGCCACCTGATTTACAGGAATGTGTTGATTCGTGGGAAAAACTGGAAGGATATAAGGTAATACGATGGGATGAATCCAATTGTTCATTTGATGAGAATGAATTTGTAAGACGAACTTATCGTGAAAAACAATTAGGATTCATAGGCGATTACTACAGATTAAAAGCAGTATATGAATATGGTGGCATATATCTGGACACAGATGTGATGATAAATAAATCATTTGATCCACTTCTTAAATATCCTGTTTTTCTTAATTTTATATTTGACAGCACAGTTGGAACTGCAATAATCGGAGGACAGAAAAAGAGTCCATTAATAAAAGCGTTACTGGATATGTATGACAATACAGAGTTTGGCAAGAATGAAAGCGGTAAAGTTTTTGAGTGGAAGAATGGAAAGCTTGTTGTTGATGGATACGCTACAAGTAATTACTACTATACCTATTACATTTTAAATCACTACAAAAATTTCAAACTTAACAATAAATTTCAGGATATGGGAGACTTTGTTATTTTTCCTAAAGAATATTTCGAAATTGGAAAGCTGCTTGGCAATCATTATGCGATTCATCTCTGTGCAGGGGAATGGAGAATTAAGGAGGATAATTCAAAGACGTTAAAGGGCAGAATTAAAAGAACTATCAAAAAATGCCCATGGCTATTTGAAAAAGTGCAGATAATAGTAAGAAAGCGTAGATATAAGAAGTTGAACAAAAGTGTTCCTTTTTATGGTTATTATCTTGCACAAAAGGAAAACCGAACTCCACCAGAATTATAGGAACTTTATAGTCAAAGAATAATACTTGTATTAGCACTGTATGTAGTTGGGGAAGTGTAATGGCGAGAAAAAAAGTTGTGTTTGTAATACGTAAATCAGTAAATGTGAGAAAATTGTGGTCAGGTACAGTTTTTTCACTTTATAATGAACTGATTAAGAATTATGAAATTGAGAACTTATATGTTAAAGAATCAGTTGTAGAAAAAGTAAAGCGTAGACTGAATTATATTTTTCACACGGATTTTTTTAAAGAGGATTGTCAGTGCAAACTAATACAACAGGCTCAGAAAAGTTATATTCGCAGATATAAAAATGAAAAGCACATTGTATTTCAGCTTTTTGAAGCTCCGATGACAGACAATACAATAAATTTCATATATCAGGATTTGTGCGTAGAATATTTAATTGATTTAAAGAAAAATGAACCGGGAATTTTTGCGAAGACAGAGTTTCATGCATTCAGCGAAGAGGATATGTTAAAGCGTGCTATCAGACAGCAGAGTTTTTATCAGAATTGCGAGGCTGTTTTTATGATGGGACAGTGGCAGGCTGACTATATTGTAGAAAATTGCAGAATAGACAGAGAAAAAGTCTTAGCTGTTGGTGGAGGAGTTAATCTGGATGTTACTAAGTATTCTCCAACAAAGAGAAATAAAAAGCGTTTTTTGTTTGTCGGAAGAAATTTTGAGCGAAAAGGCGGATGTATTGTATTAGAAGCATTTAACAGGCTGCGTACTAATTACATATATGATGCGCAATTATACGTCGTGGGATGTCACTCACATAAATATAATCATATGGATGGGGTGTATTTTATCGGTGATGTCAGCTCTAGTGAGATAGTTGATTATTATAATTTGTGTGATGTTTTTTGCATGCCGTCATACTTTGAGGCATATGGCATCGCATTTATAGAGGCATTATGTTTTGCAATGCCATGTATAGGAAGAAACTGCAATGAGATGCCATACATAATTAAAGAAGGGCAGAATGGATATTTAATTAATTCAGACGATGCAGATGAATTGTGCAGTAAAATGCTTCTGGCATTGGACAATGATACGATGCATAAGTATTTGGAACAAAAGAGAACAGAGTACATAAAAGAGTATTCATGGGAAAATGTTGTAAACAAAATGAAAAGGGTAATTGATGAGAAAGCGAAGATAGATGTGTAATAAAGAGATAGTAAGTATTATAGTATCTGTTTATAACGTCGAGGAATATATCGGGGAATGTATAAAGAGTCTGACAGGTCAGACATATTCCGATATTGAAATAATACTAGTTGATGATGGCACAAAAGATTCTTCGGGACAAATATGTGATGAATGGGTACATAAGGACAATAGGATAAAGGTATTTCACAAGCTAAATGGTGGTCTGTCGGATGCAAGAAATTATGGCATCAGCAGAGCAACTGGAGAATATATCTGCTTTGTAGATGGTGATGACTGTTTAGAAAGCACCTTTGTAGAGGTGATGCTTAATCATCTAAAAACAGATAGTGCTGATTTGTGTGTATGCCACTATTACCAGAATGATTTGGAGACTGGAGAGTATGTATATTCAAAAGTATATTCTGATGAAGTGAAATCTGTTGACTGGCAACACTACATGGAAATTGTATACAATAATGCATATTATGCAACGGCATGTATTAAACTTGGAAAGAAAAATTTATATACTGATAATATGTTTCCGGTGGGAAAGAAGCATGAAGACGCATTTGTGATTCTTGATACAGTTCGTCGGTGTAAGAATATATGTATTATACCAGATCATCTTTACTTTTACAGAAACAGACCGGATTCTATTATGAATTATACGGATGAGAGATTGTATTTAGATGATTTTGGATGGATAAAATCCCACATAGATAAACTTGAACAAACAAATTGTGATCAATTGTTATTTGAGGCTAAGAAGCTGTTCTGTCATAATTTTATAAAAAATTATAAATTTATTGGCAAAAAGAACCAAAAAAATATTAAAAAGATATATAATAAATACTACAGTGAAATTATTTTTAGTGGGTATATGACGATGAAAAGCAGGATTAAATACATGACAGTAGGTCTTCTTGTAAGGTTATGAAAATTTGGAGGGAATTAGATTGAATAACGCAGAGATATATTTAGCAGAGTTAGTTAAGGCATCTCTTAATGATACGGTGCCATCAGATGTTCCAGCGTGTATTACATTTGATGAGATACTTGAGATTTCAATAAGGAATCATATGGAATACATGCTTTTAAGCACTTTAGTAAAGACGAATCTGCCAGAGGAGAAAAAGGAGCTTTTAAGAGCCAGGGTTAAGGCGAGTATGATGAGAACCCTGGTGCAAATGAATGAAATTAAGCATCTCAAAGAGTGTTTTGAGAAAGAACAGATAGTCAATCAGCCGATGAAAGGTGCATATATGAAATCAATATATCCCAACCCGATGCTGAGAGAGATGAGTGATATAGATATCTTGATTTTGGACCAATATACTCAAAAGGCGCATAAGATTTTTGTAGATTCTGGATATAGTTTTATGGGAAGGGAACACCATCATGATGTATATGTCAAGCGACCATATCTTATTGTGGAAGCACATTGGACAATGTATGACCAGTTGGTTGACAAGAATCAATATGAGTATTTTTCTGATTTTTCAAAGGCTGTTTTAGTGGAAGACGCATCATATACATATAATTTTAATAAAGAGGATTTTTATGTTTATATGATGGCGCATATGGCGAAGCATTTTTATAAAAGGGGCTGTGGAATCAGAAATATAGTCGATGTTTATGTTTACCGCAATAAATACAAAGACCAGCTGGATGAGAAATATATAGATCGTGAATTGAACAAATGTGGAATTTATTCTTTTACTAAGCATATAGAGAGATTAAGCAGAATATGGCTTGGAGGCGAGCAGAGTACAGAATTTTATGATAATTTGTTTGCATATATGCTGGACAGTGGAATATATGGCAAGGACGAGAATGGAATATGGAATGAATTTGCAAAAGAAAGTGATGAGAGCAGATTTCATTATAGAATGAAGCTTAAGCTATTTTATTTCTTTCCACCATATCATTACATGGTTAAATATCATCCATGGGTTGAGGAAAAGAAATTCCTGCTTCCTGCCGCCTGGGTTGTACGTGCAGTCACAGGAATTGCTAAGAAAAAAGGTGAGGAAAAGAGAGAAATGCTGCAGCATATAGATCAAGAGGACATAAAAGTTATTCAGAAAATATATAAAGAAATGCAGTTTGATTTTAATTAATATACTAAGGGTTATTTATGGATATATTTAAAAGGTTATATAGGTTTATAAAATATAACAGACACAAAAAATTAAGTATATGGGCACTAGCTCTATCGGCTATATATAGAGTGCAGATACTTACGATTAAGCCTAATGTACTTCATAAAAGATGGGGGACTGAGAGTGAAGAATCACCAGAGGAAGAGTCTGAAGAGAATTACAGGTATGCAATTAAAGTGGCTTATTGTGTTGATAAGATATGCACAAAAACAAAATGGGAAAGCAAGTGTCTTGTGCGTGCGCTCACAGCCCAGCATATGCTCTCGAAAAAAGGAATTCACACTACGTTGTATCTCGGATGTGCATTAGAGAATGAGAAGATGATAGCTCATGCGTGGCTCCGCTGTGGCAAGATGTATGTAACTGGCGGAAATGGTGATGGGTATGCTGTTGTAAGTAAGTTCTATAAGTGATATAAGCACATACTTGTCTGTGCAGCTGTTTTGAATAATACGCATTTAATGAATTTGATTCATATTAAACTATTAAACTAATAAATCTAATAAAACTAATAAATTGGATTAATATAAATCTAACAAAATTGAAACATTTAAGGACATATTATATAGAAAGTGATATGTTACATCATATAATTAAAGGGTTCAAAGGTATCATCGAATATCCTTTAATCCTAATATCATTATATAGTAAATATGGAGGTTAAATTATGAAGAGAGAATGGAAGGCTCCTGATATACAGGATTTGACAATTTCATCAACATCTACGACAAGCATGCAGACATGTTTTTGGTGGAGACCAGGAAGACCAGGAAGACCAGGATATGGCGGACATGGCGGACATTGTCAGAGTCCAGAAGAGTTTCATCCAACTACACCAGAAGGTCCAGATGATTCAACAGAGAGACTTAGCTAATAAAATAGGAACTATTCATTGGAATAGTTCCTATTTTAATATCAAAAGTATTAAAGAATTTTCAAATCATTAAGCATCTTAATCCTTTTCTGAAGTACTATATTATTCTGCCATTTTGAAGCTACAACTGAATATGGAACAGTATTTCCGTCAAAGTGGATTTCGTGTTGGACATCATAGTGTGCTTCTATATATTGTTCGAAGTAGAAGAACTGGCCTGAAAGTTCAGGGTCTTCGTTTCGCATACCAAAATGAACCAGATCATTTAATAATGCCTTGGTGGTATCCTCATACACTGTTGGATTGTTGTTTAGCACTCTGGAATCAACATTCATGAATCTGACACACAAAGATAAAAGATGAAGGCAAAAATCATGATATCCAAGTTCATCCATAGTATTCCACAATTTATTTATATCAATATCTGTCTCATATCGTTTTAGAAAAAGTGATATATCAGCTAGATATCTCACAGATATTCCATGGCAGCATATGTGCTTAACCATGTGGAAAATCTGATATATCAAATGATTGGTATGAGAAAGCGTAAGTACATTAAGTCCACAGCAGTCAAGTCTTATGCAGTTATCCATATTAGTCATATCAAGTCTGTTTAATATATCAATGCATTTGCCTGTCATATCTTCGTACAATGAAGTGTGCAGTTCAATTTTATGGATTAAATCATCATTCTCATAGTAGAAAAATGTATGCACAGAAGGCTTGGCGAGTTTTTTATCTTCGGTGTAACCAATCTGAGTAAAAATATCTACGATATGTGAGTAGTTTTCTTTATCAACATACAAATCTGTATCACCGCTATTTCTGAATGTAAAGTCAGGATAGAGGTCTGCAAGAATATATCCTTTAAAAAAGATAAGCGGAAGATCTGCAATATCTACTTTTTCAAGAATCTGCCTAATCAGAGGTATTTTTTTGTGTTCCTTAAATATTGTTTTGGCAGAATCAATCTTCCACCAGTTAGCGTTAGCAGTCTCGGTTTCATTTCCAAGTTCCCAGTTATCAAGAATAGATGAACAGAGGACACTTATCTTATTGAGTGTGCCAAACTGATACAATTCTGGTAAGGATATTGCATTTACTATATCATCTGAGACTTTTTCCTTGAAAATGGCTGCTTTTAATAAATTAATATAATATTCGTTTTGTTCATTGCACAGGCGATATATAAATCTTTGAATCTCAGGCAGAGTATTTTTGCCTATAGGGCGGTATATACGATAAACTTTGCAGTAATTAACTAAATCTATACACATTTTAAATTGCTCCGGCGGAAATCCAATCTGTGCAAAAATTTCGCCTAAAAACAACTGGTTTTTGAAGACATCCACTTTATCAAAACCTTCTAATTTCTTGACAAGAACTTTTGAATCATATTTCTCGTATTCCTTTGGATCATAACAGACCAGCTCAAATGCAAAATTGAGCTGATGTGGATACGGTGAGAAGATATCAGCACGATTGACAGCAAATTTGTCTTTATCAGGATCTATGTATATTAAATCATCAAGATTATATCCCTTTTTTATAGCGGCATCACGGCAGAGCTTTTGCTGAGGAAAAGCTGGATATATGGTTGGAAAACCTGTATCGTCATATCCGGCAGCTATCATATCATCTGCGAGCATGACAGCACCATCAGAGATAAGCTCGGCGGTGAGGGTGGACTTACCAGAACCGCTGACCCCTGTAATGAGTATGCCGTTGCCATGGGTATATACGCAGCCGCAGTGTATAGCAATTTTGCCATTCAGATGGGCGTACATGGCAATGCCATATCCAAGCACGAATTGAAGCAGTATTAATTTGTTTTCGCTATCAGAGGCCTGTAAGTATATTTTGCCTGATTTATAAACGGCAAAAAGACCATAAGTATTGTGCAGCCACACATAATCCGAAGTCCAGTAGAAATAAGGAATATCTGGCATCTTTTTAACTTCAGCGGATATCTCGTCAGGGACATTCTTAATCAATATTTCTACATCGAAATCATCGGTTGGTGCAGTCTCGTATAATTGTGGTATCTTTTCACTGCAACGATAAACATAACCAGTTACCTCATAGTAGTACATATAAATTCTCCTTCAATAAGCTTGTTGTAGGCTACAATAAATACAGTTACGTCTGAACAGTAACTAAATATATTCTAAATAAAAAAATGTATAGTGTAAATAGTCCAAATTATATATAATTATATTGTAATCATATAGATAGGAGGCCATTATGTCAGCAATCTGGGGAAATATATCATTTGATACGGAAATAGATCAGTCAGGATGTAGGAACATGAGAGTTTTATATGAGACAAACTGTAAGCTGGATCATATATATGAATATTATGACAGGAAGATATATTTTGGCTGTGGAATACAGGAGATTATAAGAGAATCTGTAAATGAAAATATGCCAATAGCGGAAGATAAAAATGCTATTATTTTTGAAGCAGACTGTATTATTGACAACAGAGAAGAAATAAAACAGGAGCTTGGATATTCCCAAGGGGATATTGTGCCTGATGGCAGGCTTTTATATGAATTATACCTGAAAGAAAAAATAAATTTCCTCACAAAAATAAGAGGAATGTATGCAATTGCAATTTATGACAAGAACGATGATACATTGTATCTCATATCAGATCCGATATCTTCACGCTGTCTATATTATTATAGAGGTACAGATGGCGGGATATGTTTTTCTACGCTTATTAGACCGATTACTGAATTTTATAAAGATATACCATTTAATTCAAATTACATCAAGGATTTTCTAGTGGCACCAGGCCTTATGCCGAATATAACATCAGACGAGACTCCGCATAAAGGAATATATAAGCTAAATCCGGGAACCTATCTTGTGGTGACAAGGGAATCAGTAGAAGAAAGAGAATATTTTGACATCGACAAATATATAATCTGCAATGATTATACAAATGCAGATGTGGTGTCAGATACATTTAAGAAGCTATATGCAGAATGTGTAAAAGATGCAGTATATACAAGCGGGGAAGTTGCATCATCTATGAGCAGCGGGCTCGATTCTGCGACAACAAGCATATTGGCGGCGCAGATACTGGATAAAAAGTCAAAGAAGCTTTTTTCGTATACCTATGTGCCTGAAAATAAAATGAAAAATAAAGGCAATAAAATATTAGATGAGACAGTTGATGTTCAAAAGATTCTTGATAAATATCCAAACATGAAAGGGCATTTTGTAAACAATAATGGAAAGTGCTGTATCGATGATATGAATAAGGTGCTCGAGATTATGGAGATTCCGATTAAAGCCTATGTTAATTTTCCTAATCTGTGTGAGATATATGAAAAGGCACATAAACATGGATGCAAAATTGTTCTGACAGGGCAGAATGGAAATTCAACAGTTTCACATGGATACATAGACGATGTCCTGTGCGATTTGTATATAAAGAAGAAATATATTACTTTTTTAAGATATCTTAATTCATATTGTAAGACTGTAAAGGAAAGTAGAAAAGCTGCACTTAAGGGGTGTATCAGGTATTTTAGACATACAAAAAAGGTCTTATCTATAGCTGGAAAAAGAAAATTTGAGTATGAAATAGATAACAGGTTTATATCACAGAATATCATGAATGATTATCCGTTAGAGATTCGGTTTGTAGATAATGACATCACATATGTAGATAACATACCAACAATTGAGAGTGAATATAAAAGGTTTATTAAGCATCAGGCGTTGTATACATATCTTGGTGAATTTGAGACTAAGATGGGACTTAAATATGGAATTGCTCTTCGTGATCCTACTGCGGATATTCGGATGATAAGTTTTTGTTATCATATGCCATACAGATATTTTGCATACAATGGTGTTCCAAGATGGCTTATACGGAGTAGCTTCACCAGGGAGATACCGAATGAAATTTTAAATAACTGGATGAGATATGGAGTGCAGAATGCTGATTGCTACACTCGTCTGAGACGAGACTGGAAGCGGCTGGTGGTTGATATAAATAAACAGATGCAAGCAGTTGAGTCAGACAAAAGGTTATGTGAATATTTCGACTTTGAAAAAATAAACAGTTTCCTGTCAGACAATCAAAAAGAGCTGGATTTGAAGGATGAAGCTGCTATAGATCAGCTTATGTATATTTACTGCGTTTCTAAATTCTATCAATTGTGTAAGAAAAGTTGATTTTATATTAAAATTGTGTAATATGTATATATAGCTGTTTTTTATTACTTATATAGAATAATGGAGGTATTATTATGAAGGCTTGGAACAGACCAGAGATTACAGAACTGAACATTAGTGAGACTGCACACAATTGGTTTGGTAATTCAAGAGATGGCGGATATATCGGAGATGGACAGATTTCGGGACATCTTGAGTGGAAGAAGCCATGTGTTGATGATGACAATTCACAGAATCCATCACAGCCTCTTAGCTAGAAGGAGAATAAGAGCCTTAAGCAATTTGCTTAGGGTTCTATTTTTTTGATTGTTCTTCTGGTATAATATTCCAAGGAACAGAGAGGGATTATATATGTACTACTATAGAATATATGGAAGAAAGATAGAATCTGATATAGAGTTTATGCAGCTTGTGCCAGACGAGACGACACAGGAGGCTGATATTTATATATACAGGAGGAATACAGACGCAGATATTGTTGAATTGATGAAAGAAAGTTATACTCTGGTTGGAACAGACGAGAGCTGGTTTCATAATAAGACTCTGAGATGTGTAGTAAGAGACGGTAAATACATATATTACGAGCCATATCAGGATATCAATGAGCAGTATCTGCGTACATATATTTTGGGATATGGTTTGTCTATGCTCTTTTTGCAGCAGAATAAACTGGCAATACATGGCAGCTGCATCAGGAGGGACGAGCAGGCGTTTATCATATCAGGCGTCAGCGGTGCAGGCAAATCAACACTGACTTCACAGTTTCTGTCGGCTGGATATGAGTTTATGGCGGATGATATCACACTTGTGGATGGTGAAGGAAGTCCTGTTATGGCATATCCGTGTTTTCCATATCAGAAATTGTGTCGGGATGTGGTTGACAGGCGGAATCTGAATACAGATGATTTGATTTATATAGATGAGGATAAGGATAAGTACCTTGTGAAATGGGATGGAAAATATAGTACACAAGGGGCGGCAGTTGCTACGCTTATTGTGATTTTAGTAGGAGATGAGGAATGTCAGGTTACTATTGAAGAGGCGGTGGGATTTGAGAAGCTACAATATATAGTTGATAATCTTTTTTTACGAAGAGCAATCCTTTTTAAAGAGAATAATCCGCAGGTGATAAAGCTGTGCTTAGATGTGGCAAGCAAGATAAGAATCCTTGTTGTTACAAGACCTTATGGGCAGAATACTGCGCAGATGCAGCTTGAATTAATAGAACAGAAATTAAGACAGTTTAATATGAAAGAAGAAAAGATATGTTAGATTTAATTATGAGAGGAATTACGAAATATTCAAATTCGCATATGTATGATATATATGCAGTACTATCAGGAACTATAGCTTTTATTATAGTTATGGGTATTAAAGTTTTATCTGGAAAGAAAATAAATAGATTTATAATGTGCATAAGTCTTGTAGTGCTTGGTGCAATTATTTTTGTTATAAGTTCAAATATAACACAGCAGATTTACGTGGATGCACATGCAGGCAAGGGAATCGGAAGCATTCTTTATGCAGGCGGAATTGCATTTGCAGAGTATGTTGTCATAGATATGATTTCAAACAGGACGATTAATTTGCTTGTGATAGCTGCGATATTTGCGTTTGCATTGTATATTAATATTTATTTTTGCAGGATGGTTGCAACTCATTATAAGATTTGTTATGGAATTAAGATAGGCGTGGCACTTATCTGTGCATTAGGACTTATAAGAACGGTGCTTGATTTGGAAAAGGAGAAGAAGTAATGTCAGCAATCTGGGGAATAATAGATACTAGTGGAAAGAAAATCAAACAAGAACTAGTAGAGATAATCAAGGAAGAGTATCTTACCAAGAAAATAGATACAATACAGGAATGTACTGGAATCAATAGTTATATGGCATGTGGAGTTCAGTTTGTAAATAATGAATCTAAAATTGAGAAATTTCCATATAAGGTAAATTTTACAACGATGGTAGCTGATGTAATTCTTGATAATAGGGATGAATTGATTAATTCTAAAGAGGATAAAGACAAGCCGGACGGAGAAATCATGTTTGACCTTGTGCAGCTCGATTTGAATGATGCATTAAGAAGTATGCGGGGGGCATATGCTTTTGCAAAATATGATCTGGTAAGCAATGAATGTATTCTAGCGGCTGACATGGTAGGTAATCGATCAGTATATTATTATAATTATGAGGATTTTATTATTTTTTCAACTTTATATAAGCCTATTGTGAAAGCAGTAAGATATATTAAATTCTGTGACTATAGTCCGGAATGGTTTTCGCAGTTTATTGATACACATGATCTTCGGGTTACATTGGATGCAGTGAACACACCGATAGCCCAGATTAAAAGAGTGGAGCCAGGAGAATATGTCAGGCTGGCATACCATAAAAATATTAAGATAACCTATTGGAATCCATTATGCAGTGCTAAGGAAATAAAGCTTGACAGCTATGAGGATTATAAAGAACTTGTACTTGATACATTCCAAAAATGTGTGGAGGATGTCATAAGGGATGGCGCTGATACAGGGATTCTTCTAAGTGGAGGACTAGATTCTAATTCTGTGGCAGCATTTGCAGCACCATATCTTAAGGCACAAGGAAGGAAACTTTATTCATTTACTTCGGTACCGAAAGGCTACTCAGAAGAGATTGACAATTATCAGTATGGGGTATGCAACGAGACTTACTATATTAAGGAATTATGCAAAAGACATGACAATATTGAACCTGATTATATATACACAGGAGAGGAGGATATTGTAAGTGTTAACGAGCAGATAATGTCAGAACTTGGAATCCTGTACAAAACTGTTACTAATATTCCATGGATGTATGAGGCTTATAAGAGGACTGCAGACAAGGGGTGTGGAATTTTACTTTCAGGGCAATATGGCAATATAACTATTTCATTTGGCGATTTTGAAGTATTATTTACTACTTTATGGCTGAAAGAAAAGTACATAGATTTGTATAAAGAATTAAAGGCATATTCTTTGAGATATAAGAACAGCCGATTAAAGATACTTAAGGAATTGATATTGCACTGTGACCAAGAGTCTGATTTTAGCTTCATAAAAAAATATATGTATGATAAGCCGGCACTTCGCCAGATAAGTGAGATGGAGGTGGCACTTTCTCTTGAGACGGGAGTGATTCACAGAGATCCGACAAGAGATCCTAGACTGATAGAATTGGTATTGTCATTGCCACTTAAGGTATTTGTCAGAGAGGGAAGGGCAAGAAGGCTTGTCAGAGATTATATGAAAGATTTAATTCCAGAGTCTATTGCGCAGGATGAATTTCACAGAGGACGTCAAGGAGTTGGCGGAAGTGATTATATAGAGAAAAATTGGAACACGATTGTTCCAAAGCTTAAGAAATCGTTTGAGTTATGCGTGAGTGGAGATTTCTGGAAGCCGAAGCAGCTTATACAGAAGCTTGAGACGCCGGCAGATAAACTAAGTTCATTTGAAAAGACGGAATTGATATATACTGCACTGGCAGTACGATATATGGAGAACATGAGAGGTTAATATGTATTTCTATAGAATATACGGTTTGAAGGTTAAATCAGAGATTGAGATACCGCAGGCATTAGAAGCAGAGAAAATAGATGAGGCAGATGTAGAAATTGTTTATGGGAAGATGCACGATTTCATGTATGAACATGCCAAAATGGGGTATGGAACGTGGACAAGCAAATTTGAGTGTGCGTGGTTCTGGAGAGAAGATAGTGGACATTTCATGATTGAAGGCGGAAAAAAGATTACAGTAGATGTGTTTGCGGATGGAAATATGCTTATGGTATCATCTATGATACTTAGCGCATGTTTTGCACTAATCATATTGCAGAGAAATGAGCTCTGTCTTCATGGAAGTTGCCTTGAAAATGAAGGAAAGGCTTTTGCTGTATGCGGAGAGAGCGGAGCAGGCAAATCTACTGTTACTATGGAACTTTTAAAGGAGAAGTTCGGATTTGTAGCGGACGATACTGTACGCATTAATACAAAGGGCACTGATGTGCTGGCGTATCCTACATATCCGCAGCAGAAATTGTGCCGCGATATGGCTAAGCATTATGGACTAGATCTGGATTCGATGATATATATTGATGAGGAGCGTGATAAATTTGCACTGCCAAGACGGGACAGATTTATTGAACATGAACTGCCTTTGGCATATATATTTGCTTTAAAGAAAAGTGCGGATATAGATGAGGTGCAGGTAAGAACGATATCAGGTGGCGATTACATTAAGTCCGTTATAGACAATCTGTACCTGTCAGATACATATAAGAATATTGTTGGAATGCCTCCAGAGTTTATGATGCAGATAATTAATATGTCATCAAAGGTGAAGATATATGAGATATGCAGACCGGTAAAGGGTAATTCTGTGCAGAAAATCGTATCAGAAATAACTAAATTGTTACAATAATGTTAGAATTCGAGACAAAATGCGTCGGGTGTAATATTATATCAGAGTAATAACAAACAAGATTTATATGGAGGAAATTATAATGAAAAAAGTATGGAACACACCAGAATTTGAGACACTTAATGTGAACGCTACAGCATATAGCCCAGCCGGAGGAACAGTACAGGACGGAGCTTATATTTCTAACGACGGAGTGTATAATATCCCAACATATGCACCTTCATCAGGAAATTCTGGAAGACCAGAAGTTGATGTTCACTAAGAACTTATGTTAAGAGTTTGGTTATGTTATAGCAAAGGGCTTTCCTTATGGAAAGCCCTTTGTTATAATATTTTAAAAGAGCTGTAATAGTTGCTGTTAATATTGTTAGGTGAAAACAGCAACATCTGATTAATTGCAAATGTGGGGGGAGATACCTTTTGACCTTCATACATTAGTATAAGCGGATTGGAATATAGTATGTTAGAACAAACAAAAAAGTTATGGAAAGATAGAAAAAAGCAGACTAAATACATAAAATGGATAGTTTCATATACTAAGCCATATCTCGGAAAAATAGTAGGAATTATGGCACTTAATTTGTCATCGACAGTTATCACGCTTGTTATGACTCTTGTTACAAAGAGGATTATAGATGATGCAACACAGTCGAGGAATAATTCGCTAATTACATTCATACTTATATATCTTGGAATGATGATATTAGCACAGATATTGTCTGTTATTGTTTCTCTTTTTTCTACGATGCTTGATGAGAAGTTTTCATTTGGAATTAGAAAACAGATTTACGAGAAGATAATTCATTCAGACTGGATGTCTGTGAAGAAATATCATACGGGCGATCTTATGACGCGTATGACAAGTGATGCTGGAAATATAGCAAATGGAATTATATGGACTATTCCTGAAATTATCCAGCTATGTATAGAACTTCTTCTGGTATTTATTACATTATTCTATTATTCTCCAATATTGGCATGCTTTGCAGTCATCATAGCACCTGTTGCAGCATTATCGACTTTCTGGCTTGGAAAGAAATTAAAACGTCTTACTGTAAAGGTTCAGGAATCAGAGGCAGCATATAGGTCCTTTATGCAGGAAAGTTTGGCAAATCTTTTGATAGTAAAGGCTTTTACAAATGAAGAGTATTCTACTGACAGACTTGTAGAATTAAGAGAAAATAGATTTTACTGGGTATTTCGTAAGACTAAACTGGGGCTGATAAGTTCTACCAGCATGTCTTTATCATTTCAGGCTGGGTACATAGTTGCGTTTGCATATGGTGCAATGCAGGTAGCTGCTAAAGTGATTACATTTGGTACGATGTCGGTATTTATGACGCTTGTTAACAGAATACAGGCACCTATCATGCAGCTGGCACAGCAGATTCCGAAGGTTGTAAATATTCTGGCATCCGCAGGAAGAGTCATTGAACTGCAGGAGATTGCAGAAGAAGAGAAGAAGGAAGAACATATTGAGGCAAAGACACTTGGACTGAAAGTAGATGGATTGACGTTTGGATATTCTAAGGAGACTGTAATAGAGGATGCAAGCTTTGAAATCAGACCAGGCGAGGCTGTTGCGATAGTGGGAGAATCAGGAATAGGAAAGACAACCCTTGTGCGAATAATAATGTCATTTCTTAATCCCGTTTCAGGAAGTCTTGAGTTCTATAATGAGAACGGACAGTCTGAGGAGGCAAATGCAGGCATCAGAAAGTATATTTCATATGTACCGCAGGGAAATACACTTTTTAGTGGAACAATCCGTGAAAATATCAGAATGGGAAACATTGAGGCTACAGAAGAAGAAATGTTAGATGCACTTAGAATGGCATCAGGGTATGACTTTGTTATGGAACTGGAAAATGGCTTAGATACCATAATCGGGGAGCGTGGTCATGGACTTTCAGAAGGGCAGGCGCAGAGAATTGCGATAGCCAGAACACTTGTCAGAAAGGCTCCATTTATGATATTAGATGAGGCTACGTCTGCACTGGATGAGACAACTGAACAAAAGGTAATAGACGGCTTAAATAATCTTATTCCGAAACCTACATGTCTTATAATTACACACAGAAGAAGTATTTTGCAGTATTGTGACAGAGAAATATGCATAAAAGATAAAAAAATTATTGAGGTACCAATTTAAGATTTTGGGTTGAAAAAAGACTATATTGGTTGTAAAATCTATTTATTGGGAGAAGAAAGGAGAAATTATGGATAAGAGCAGTTTAATTCATATGAAAAGACAGCTTAATGTCACAGATCTCTCGGGAGAGAAGGTAATGATAGACTTTGAATCTGGCAAATACTTTTTAATCAAAGGTGTAGGTAATGATATTTGGGAGATGATTCAAAATGATATTACAGTCAGTGATATCATATCGAAGTTATTAGAAGAGTATGATGTTTCCGAAGAAGAGTGTGAAAGTTCTGTTATGGATTTTCTTGGAAAATTAAGCGAATTTCAGATTATTTAGATAGGATTACAGGCAATACATTATGGACAAACCGATGTATTGCCTTTTTATTTTATGATGTAACGGGCAGCTCGATGAAGAAAGTTGACCCTTCGTGAAGTTTACTTGTGCAATAGACCTTGCCCATGTGCTTTTGGGCGATGCTTTTTACTATGGAAAGACCAAGACCACATCCTGATTTTGCGCCGGGGGTACGTGCCTGGTCGATTCTGTATGTGCGGTCGAATATATGAGGGATATGTTCCTTGGACATTCCTATACCGGTATCTCTTACCCATATTCTAACGGAAGGTGTTTTAGAATTTATAAATTCTGCACCGAGGGCAATAGTTGCACCTTCATCTGAATATTTAAGAGCATTGCTAAAAAGATTGTCTAAAAGCCTGAAAAATAAATTGGTATCTATACTGACCATATAAGGAAAGTCTTCTGGAACTTCAAGTTCAAGATTGCGTTTGCTGTATTTCTGGTCAGTTTCAGCTGTAAAGTAAAATTCTTCCAGAAACATACCGATATTTTGCTGGGACATATGTACCTCACGATTGACTTCAAGAGAGGATAAAAGGAATACATCATTTATCAGGTGTTCGAGGTATTCACTTCTGACATCCATAAGCGAGAGGAATTTGTTTAATTCATCCTTAGATAAATCCTCAGAGTCGCGCAAGAGTTCTATTGTATTGCGGATAGCTGTAATGGGTGAACGCAGGTCATGGGAAATATTAGCAAAAATAATATCTCTTTCCTTTTGTGCGGCAATGAGGTCATTATTTGCCTTTGCAAGCTTTTGATTTGCTTCATAAAGGGCATGTGATAATTCTGATACTGATAATTGAGGTTGAATAAATTCTTGTTTCTTTTTTGACATATTAACACCTTTTAGTTATTTTTCTCGAACTCTGAATAAATAGCCTTTAGACCAGACTGTTTCGATAAAATTAGATAATCCTGTATATTTTTCAAGCTTTTTACGAAGACGGCTTGCAGTTACCATTATAGTGCGGCGGTCACTTGGAGCATAACTTTCAAATACTGCCTCACCAATTTGTTCAAATGTAACGGTCTGATTTGGTCTTGATGCAAGAAGGTAGAGCAGTTCATATTCCCTATTGGTCAAAAGTATCTCTTCGGTATCATAGAACGCTTTGTGCATAGCGAGATCCAGTTTAAGAGGTGGGTAATCTATGGTTGCCGCGGTACTTATTCTGGTCGCGTTGTGCCTTCTGATTTGAACCTGGATTCGGGCAGAAAGCTCCCTCAGACTGTATGGTTTTATCATATAATCATCTGCTCCAAGCATGAGTCCGTTGATTTTATCGTCTTCGGAGGTTTTGCCAGAGAGGATGATAATTGGTGCTTTTGATATTTTTCTTATGCGGCGGCAGGCTTCAAAGCCGTCCATGCCTGGCATCATGATATCAAGAAGAATACAGTCAGCGTTGAAGGATGAAAGGATTTTCAACCCTTTCTGCGCACAGTCAGCAGTTTTGACTTCGTAGTGTTCCTTCATGAAGTATTTTTTGTTTACAGATAATACTTCTGTATCATCATCTATTAGAAGTAGTTTAGGCATAAGAGTCCTCCGCAAAATAAATTCATATTAATATAATATCATCGTGGGTTGGATTATGCAAATTACAACATTATACAAAAAAGGCAGATTTGAGAATAAAAGGAACATTTTTATATAAAAATGCACTATTGAAAATAAAACGATATGAATATATACTATTTATAATCACATATGGGGGGCAATATCTTTTAACCCACATATCTTATTATTAATCACTAGGAGAAAATAATGAATAAATCTAATGTTGGTGCTAGCTTAGACACGATACATTTTTTGATAGATATTACCATGCTTATATTTTCGTTTATAGTTACGGTAGTTTGTTTTCGGAATTCTTTGACAGATGAACAGATTTTTGTATTGTTCCTGCTTTGTTTGATTTATGGAATTATTTATTTATTGTCGAACAGAGATGAGAGAGTGTACAATATCACAGTTTTTTTCTACCTTGACAGAGTCTTTAGAAAAGCATTCAAATCATTTATAGTTGCCGCGTTTGCCACATCTGCGCTGATGTTCTATATAGAAGTTATAGAATTTGAGCATTATATATATTTATTTTTCTTATGCTTTTCATTTATAGTATTGCTTACTACGACGTTTGCATACAGATATTTTATTATGCACACTAATATCCGAAAGTTCAGACCACGTACGGCATTTGTAGGAAATATCGCCTCTTTTGATAAGTTTATGTATTTCCTCAACAAGACATCCATACAGGTTGAATCAGTTGGATATATAAGTATGGATAAAGAGGATAACTCAGAGAATTATATCGGTAGGCTTGAGGATTTAGATATACTGATACGCGAGCACAATATCGACCAGATATATATCATGCAGAAACAGGATAGTGACCCTGAGTATATTCAAGAATACATTGATTTATGTATAGAGATGGGCGTTACATGCAGAGTTATTGTTGATTTCTACAACAGGAAGAGTGCAGACAGCTATGTGAGTTCAGTTGGAACATATCCAATACTTACTTATCACACTATCTCTCTTAATAATTATGAGAGAATAATCAAGAGAATGATGGATATAGCAGGTTCAATTGTTGGAATTATACTTTCATCACCGATTATGTTAATCGCTGCAATAGCAATTAAAATCGATTCGCCAGGTCCAGTGATTTTCAAGCAGATCAGAGTAGGACAGAACGGCAGACATTTTTATATTTTCAAATTCCGAAGCATGTATATTGATGCAGAGGAGAGAAAAGCAGAACTTATGGATCAAAATGAGATGAGTGGCGGAGTTATGTTCAAGATGAAAGATGATCCAAGAGTTACGAAGGTTGGAAAGTTTATCAGAAAGACAAGTATTGATGAACTGCCACAGTTCTTTAATGTGTTTATTGGAAGTATGAGTCTTGTTGGAACAAGACCTCCTACAGTTGATGAAGTTGAAAAATATCAGCGTAATCAATGGAGACGTATAAGTATAAAGCCTGGCATAACTGGTATGTGGCAGGTGAGCGGAAGAAGCAATGTCGATTCATTTGAAGATGTAGTACAGATGGATGTTGAATATATTGATAACTGGAGTATTTTTGAAGATATCAAGATTATATTTAAGACGTTCTGGGTATTGATACATCGTGATGGTGCATATTAATTTTATATAGTTGCTTTAGGCATATCAGAGTTGATATGCCTTTTATTTTTATTGGATAATTTCTTCTGTGAAGCAAATATCGCTTTAAGAAGATAAATAATTATGCATGCTTTTTAAGGCATTTTTTTCCAGACGCGAAACCTGCGCCTGGGAGATATGAATCTCATCAGCTACCTCAGTCTGAGTTTTACCCTCAAAGAAACGCATTTTTATAATTTCCTGGTCACGATTATTAAGTCTGTCCATTGCATTTACAAGAGCGATATCAGATACCCAGTTTTCCTCCTTGTTCTTCTTGTCAGCAATCTGGTCCATGACATAGAGTGCATCGCCTCCGTCGGTATAAATAGGATCAAATAAGGACATTGGGGTCTGAATTGCATCAAGGGCATATACGATATCATCGACAGGGATATCGCATTCTTTTGAAATCTCCTCGAGAGTCGGTTCGTGTGTTGCGGTTCGTGATAGCAGTTCACGCGCATGGATTGCCTTATATGCAGTATCGCGAAGTGAGCGCGGAATTCTGTATGATGAGTTGTCACGCAGATATCTGCGTACTTCACCTATAATCATAGGTACGGCATATGTTGAGAATTTAACACCTATATCAGGGTTGAAATTATCGATAGATTTCATAAGACCTATGCATCCAATCTGAAATAAATCATCTACATTTTCGTTGTTATTATGAAAACGTTTTATGACAGAAAGGACAAGTCGAAGATTGCCTTGAATATATTTTTCGCGGGCATATTTATCGCCAGCTTTGATTTGTACAAATAGTTTTTCTTTTTCTTCATCATTGAGAATAGGAAGTTTGGAAGTATTTACACCACATATTTCTACTTTATAAGGACTCATAGCCGTCTCCTTTTCGAAATTCTTTTGATGATATAATGATGTCCGAATTGTCAATTTTTATTCAAAAAAATACCAGTGTCCTTGATTAGATACGAGCATTGTGATAAACTAGCAAAAGTTAATGAAGAAAGAATAGGAGGAATTATGAAGAAATTAATTGATTTAATTACTGATGAAGTGACAAATGCATTTGTCACTGAAGGATATGATGCAAAATATGGAAAGGTTACATTATCCAACAGACCAGACCTGTGCGAATATCAGTGTAATGGGGCAATGGCCGCAGCAAAGGAGTATCATTGTGCACCATTTATGATTTCAGACAAAGTTGCAGCTTCTCTTTCAGACAATTCAATGTTTTCTATGGTAGAATCTGTAAAGCCTGGATTCCTCAATTTGAAGATAGATGATACATACCTTGCAGATTATCTCAATAAGATGCAGGAAGATGACGGAAGATTTGGATGTGATAAAGCCAAGAATCCTAAGACTATTATTGTAGATTATGGCGGACCAAATGTCGCAAAGCCATTACATGTAGGACATCTTCGTTCAGCAATAATCGGTGAGAGTGTAAAGCGAATAGGTAAATTCATGGGTCACAACATGATAGGAGATGTTCATCTCGGTGATTGGGGACTTCAGATGGGACTTATCATCACGGAACTTAAAGAGCGCAAGCCGGATTTAGTATATTTCGACGAGAATTACGATGGTGAGTATCCAAAAGAAGCACCTTTTACAATATCTGAACTTGAAGAGATTTATCCATGTGCAAGCGGAAAATCCAAAGAGGATGAGGCATATAAAGAGGCTGCATTACAGGCTACGAATGAATTGCAGCATGGACGTAAAGGATATAGGGTTTTGCTTGAGCATATTTTGAATGTATCAGTTACAGACCTCAAGAAGAACTATGCTAATCTGAATGTTTCATTTGAATTATGGAAGGGTGAATCTGATGCCCAGCCATTTATTCCGGATATGGTTGAAAAGATGAAAAATGACGGATATGCATACACAAGTGAAGGTGCGCTTGTAGTAGATGTAAAAGAGGATTCCGATGCAAAAGAGATTCCTCCATGTATTATCCTTAAGTCAGATGGAGCTTCTTTGTACAGTACAACAGACCTCGCGACACTTGTCATGCGTGTAAAGGAGAATAATCCTGATGAAGTTATTTATCTTGCAGATAAGAGACAGGAACTTCACTTTATACAGGTGTTCCGTTGTGCTAGAAAAACAGGAATAGTAAATGACGATATGCAGCTTAAATTCATAGGATTTGGAACTATGAATGGCAAAGATGGCAAACCATTTAAGACCCGTGATGGTGGAGTAATGCGTCTTGAGTATCTTGTATCAGGTGTTAATGAAGAGATGCTTAAGAAAATAGAAGAGAACCAGAAATCAAAGCAGGATCTTGAAATTGATAAAGAGGAAGCTATCAATACAGCGAAGACTATAGCTTTAGCAGCAATCAAGTATGGTGACCTCTCGAATCAGGCTGGCAAAGACTATATATTCGATACAGAGAGATTTACTTCATTTGAGGGAAATACAGGACCTTATATCCTTTATACAATTGTGCGTATTAAGTCAATCCTTAACAAATACGTGGCAAATGGTGGAAGTATTGAATCAATAAAGGATAATATCCTAAAGCCTGATTCAGCAGGAGAGAAGAACCTTATGCTTGTTCTTTCAAAGTTTAATGCTATGATTGAGAATGCATATGAAGAGTCAGCACCACACAAGATTTGTGCATATATCTATGAACTTGCGAATGCATTTAATGGATTTTATCATGACACAAAGATTCTTGCTGAAGAGAACAAGGAAGTCCAGCAATCATATATAGCATTGTTGATGCTTACCAAGTCGATACTTGAGGTGTGCATAGATGTGCTTGGATTCTCAGCACCAGAGAGAATGTAGGATTAGATGTTTTCTATTATTTAAAAGCTTTACAAATATTTAGTAATAAAATATAAGACAAGTCATATATATAAGTCATAGGCGAATTTAGCCTATGACTTTTTTTGTGAGGAGAAAAGATGTGGAAGTGATTGAATATTTGCCAGCATATATAAGAGATGAAATAGCAAGAAGGCGTCATGGTACAGATATTGAGGAGATAAGGATAAGGGTGGGACAGCAGATAGAACTTTTGCCTATGAACGACAGGTTCGGGGAAAAGATTTCTGTACAGAAGATGGAAGAAATTATAAATTTTCTTACAGACTATTCTTTTTTTGCATATGAAGAACAGATAAAAAAAGGATATTTTACATTGGAGGGGGGCAATCGAATCGGAGTAGCAGGGGCAATAAACGAAGACGGAGGAATGGATATTACAGCACTGAATATAAGAATTGCAAGACAGTTTATAGGTTGTAGCAAACAGATGCTTGATTATATTAAAAATGCAGGTCTTATTTATAATACGCTTATCGTATCGGGACCGGGAATAGGAAAGACGACATATCTTCGTGACTGTGTCAGGAATTTGTCAATGGAATTTAAAGTCGGTGTAGTTGATGAACGTTCTGAGATTGGAGCGGCAGAATTTGGGGTTCCGCAGAATGATTTAGGTCCACGAAGTGATGTGATGGATAATTGTTCTAAATCAAAGGGGATGATGATGCTTTTGCGTTCTATGTCGCCACAGATAATTGCAGTTGATGAGATTGGTGAAAGAGATGATTATTATGCAATAGAGCAGATAATGAATTCGGGCGTGAAATTCATAGGAACTGTACATGCAGGAGATATAGATGAACTTAGGCAAAAGAAATACATATGGAAAATGATAGAAAAACGATTTGTAGAGAGAGTGATTTTTCTAAGTGAGAATGAAAATAGAGTAAGATTATTTACTGTATATGACAGTAACGGTAATTGCCTATGCTTAAGCTGATGGGAATATTTACAATAGCGTGTGGAATCGCTGGTGCTGTTGGTGCATGGTGTGATAATTACAGAAGAAAAATTGAGAATATAAAAGCTATGATAGAACTTCTGAATCGGGCAGTGTATGTGCTCGTCAAGGAAAAAAGAAAGGTTATTTATTTCTTTAACATTATGTCTGATGGAAAAACAGAAATAGCAGCAATCTGTGGTGATATGGCAAAAGTGTTAGAAAGTCGAATCTGCGCAACTGGTGACGAGGCATGGATAAGATGTGTGTCAGAGCGAAAAAATGAACTTTGTATGGACAAGATACAGATGGAACTAATGTATCGTGCGGGAGAAGTGTTTTTTGCAAAAACCGGATTACAAATGAATCGGGATTTGAAGATTATAAGAGAACAGTTTAATGAAAATCTGCGTGAAGAACAATTGAAATTAAAAGAACAAAAGAAAATAGTGATGCCACTTAGTGCATTTGGCGGCATACTTTTGATGATTATTCTGGTGTGATAGAGAGCTTATTGGAAGGGTGTATATGGAAATTACGATTATATTTAAAATAGCAGCAATTGGAATAATTGTAACAGTTCTATGTCAGATACTAAAGCATAGCGGCAGAGAGGAACAGGCATTTCTACTTAGCCTGGCAGGACTTCTTATAGCATTATTTTGGATTGTGCCATATATAAAAGAAATATTTACGGCTATGGAAACATTGTTTAATATCTGACGGGAGTAAGTGATGATAAGAATATGTATGATAGGAATTGTAGCAGCACTTCTTGCGCTTATGGTCAGACAAAATAAGGCAGAATATGCTGTGATTATTGGAATATCTGCAAGTGGAATAATATTTGTGTTTGTGCTTATGCAGGTGACAACACTATTTGATTTTGTTAAGGAAATAGTAGAAAAATTACCAGTGGACAGTATCTATTTTACACAGCTTATAAAGATGGTAGGGGTATCATACTGTGCAGAGATTTCATCCAATATATGTAGAGATGCAGGATACAATTCTATTGCAGCACAGATAGAGACATTTGCAAAACTGTGCATAGTCGTAATGAGCCTGCCGGGGTTATATTATTTTGTTGAGGTAATAGAAAAGCTATGGTGAAGAAAAGAAAAAAGCTGGTAATTATAGTACTTGTAATTATTTTTATGCTTTGCTTTCCAATAAAAATATTTGCATCAGATACAGAGACTGCAACAAAGGAACTGATAGATGAGGTGATATCAATGGCAGATTATGAGAAGGCTGACGGCTATGTGGAGCAATATGTTTCTTCAAGGATATCTTTTACCGAACTTGTCCATAAGATAGTAAACGGTGATAAGAATATCGCAAGCTATATATGCGAATATGTATATGATATTTTTCTATACGAATTTGCTTCAATAAAAAAAACTATTGTATCCATGTTGTCACTTATTATTGTATTTATCATATTTAACAAAATTACTGCGGGACGTGGTGGTTATATATCAGATATAAGCTTTTTTATGATATATACGGCGCTTATGACTATGCTTCTTGGTGCATTTTCGGTGATTGGTGAGGTCGTGGTAAATGGAATATCAGGTATTATTAATTTTTTGTCGGCTGTAGTTCCTGCGTATGCAACAACACTTGTGTTAACGGGAAATATATCAAATGCTGCCGCCTTTTATTCTCTTATGGTTGCGGTGCTTTACATATTAGAGTGGGGACTTAAAGTATTTGTACTTCCTGGAATACAGATTTATGTGTTGATAGAACTTTTAAATAATGTATATGAGGATAAACAATTTTCAAAGCTTGCAGCTATGCTCTTTCGGACTATCCGGATTGTTCTTAAGATGATGATAGTCTTTGTTGGCGGAATAGGCGGAATTCAGACGATTCTTGGCTCGGCAAAAGACAGAATAAGTAATAATGTTATTCTTAAAAGCATTTCTATGATTCCAGGAATTGGAAAGGTGACGGGTGCATCAGGAGAGATATTTGTAAGTTGTGCAGTTTTGGTCAAAAATAGCGTGGGAATTGCGCTTTTGATATTGCTAATTTTGATAACTGTGGTTCCAATTGCTAAAGTATTTATTTTTTCGGCGACGTATAAAGTTCTTGCAGCAATTCTTCAGCCTATATCTGATAAAAGAATAGTTGACGGAATACATAGTATAGCAAGTGCTGGTGAATTATATCTTAATCTGCTTATGAATGCGATGCTTTTGTTTTTTGTATCAATAGCCATGGTGTGTGTGGCAGGGTACTAACTAATCAGTGTGCGAGGTGTGAAAATGGATTATATAAAGGGGTATTTTCTTGTTTCGTTTATTTTGATATTTATTTCATATATTGCACCCAATGAGTCATATAGGAAATACATGAAATACTTTGTGGGAATACTTATGTCTGTGATGATATTGAAAACTATACTTCAAATTGTAAACTTTGAGGTTGATAACTCTTATATAGCAAGCTGGAAAGTCTTTGAGCAGGAGATAAATGATTACCAATATGAAAATGGGGAGGTGGGATGGTTTGAAGATTTTCTCAGAGAAAAAGCTGAAAAAGACTGATTATATAGTGATTGTTCTAATAGGTGTGCTTTTGCTTGTAATAGCAGTGCCTACAGGAAGTCAGTTTACATCGGCTGCTAAAACAAGTGAGAAAAATCTGACATCAGATGAAGAAAAACTAAAAACAGTACTGGAAAATATGGAGGGGGTGGGGAAGGTAAAAGTAATGATTACTAAAGAAAGTGAGCCTTCTGGAATGTTTTCGGAAGAAAGAAGTAAAGTGGAAGGTGTTGTTGTGGTAGCACAGGGGGCAGGAAAAGCCACAATAGATAAAAATATTTTAGATGTAGTTATGGCATTATTTGATGTAGAGGTGCATAAGATAAAAATAGTAAAAATGTCGTTGTAGGAGGATGAACAGTGAAAAAAATGGTACATAAAAATCAGGTAATTATTACAACACTTGCACTTCTTTTAGCAGTTGTGGGATACGTAAGTTATGACTATAAAGAAAATGGCAGGTTCGATAAAGGAGATAAAGATGTAGCTACCGTAAATGAAATTCAGGACGAGAATAATGCAGTTGCAGGGACAGAGATTACAGATACAGAAGTGATTGACAATCCAGGGGAAACTGTACTTACAAGTGCAGATGCAAAGGGGGCTGATTTTGCGGCTGAGGTTAAGCTGAACAGAGAGCAGGTCAGATCTAAAAATAAAGAATCGTTATTGGAGATAATAAATAATGAGAGCATTACGGAGAAGCAAAAGCAGGAGGCTGTTGATTCGATGGTTGAAATTACAGAATTGGCTGAGAAGGAAGCTGATGCAGAGATGATGCTTGAAGCGAAAGGGTTTAAAAATGTTGTGGTAAGCATAACGAATGAAGGCTGTGATGTCGTTCTTGATATGGGAGAGGTGACAGAGGCAAAGATGGCGCAGGTTGAAGATATTGTGAAGAGAAAAACAGGGGTTGCGGCAGATAAAATTGTAATTACAACCCTAGACTAAAAACGTAAATAGTAGAATAACATTGAAAATATAACAAAACTAGGCTATACTATAGTTCGAAATTTTTTTGGAGGATATACTAGTGGGAAACTTAAGAGAAGAAATAGAAAAAAGACGTACATTTGCCATCATTTCGCATCCCGATGCTGGTAAGACTACACTTACAGAGAAGTTTCTTTTATATGGAGGTGCAATAAATTTAGCAGGTTCAGTTAAAGGAAAAGCTACAGCAAGACATGCGGTCTCTGACTGGATGGAGATAGAGAAGCAAAGAGGTATTTCAGTTACATCATCGGTACTTCAGTTTAATTATGATGGTTACTGTATAAATATCCTCGATACGCCAGGACATCAGGACTTCTCAGAAGATACTTACAGAACACTTATGGCGGCTGATTCAGCAGTAATGGTTATAGATGCAAGCAAGGGTGTAGAGGCACAGACGCGTAAGCTCTTTAAAGTATGTGTTATGCGACATATTCCAATTTTTACATTTATCAATAAGATGGATCGTGATGCAAACGATACATTTGAACTTTTGGATGATATTGAAAAAGAACTTGGAATTGCTACATGTCCTATAAACTGGCCAATTGGTTCTGGAAAAGAATTTAAAGGAGTGTATGATAGAAATACCAGAAAGGTTATGACGTTTGCTGATACACTTAAAGGTACAAAAGAGGGCTCTGAGAAAAATATTGATATAGATGATCCAGCCCTCATTGATGAGATTGGTGAAGATTTTAAGAACAAGCTTGATGATGAAATAGAATTGCTTGATGGAGCAAGTGCTGAATTTGATATTGATATGGTAACAAAGGGAGAGTTATCACCTGTATTTTTTGGTTCTGCACTTACAAACTTTGGTGTAGAGACATTCTTGCAGCATTTTCTTCAGATGACATATGCACCTACAGCGCGTAAGTCTGATGCAGGAATGATTGATCCATTTTCAGAAGATTTTTCAGCTTTTGTATTTAAAATTCAGGCAAATATGAACAAAAATCACAGAGATAGAATAGCATTTATGAGAATTTGCTCAGGAAAATTCACAGCTGGAATGGAAGTATACCATGTGCAGGGACAGAAATCATTAAAGCTTGCGCAGCCGCAACAGATGATGGCAGATGAGCGTAAGATGGTGGATGAGGCATATGCAGGAGATATAATAGGAATATTTGATCCAGGTATATATTCAATTGGTGATACACTCACCACTGCCAAAGAAAAATACAGATATGAAGGAATTCCAACATTCGCACCTGAACATTTTGCGAGAGTACGTCTTGTAGATTCTATGAAGAGAAAGCAGTTTGTTAAAGGCGTTACACAGATTGCACAGGAAGGTGCCATCCAGATTTTCCAGGAATATAAAGGTGGAATGGAGGAAATCATAGTAGGTGTAGTAGGTGTTCTTCAGTTTGATGTCCTCAAGTTCAGACTTGAGAAAGAGTATAATGTTGAAATCAGACTTGAGAATCTTCCATATGAGCATATCCGCTGGATTGCGAATAAGGACGAGATAAATGTAGATGATATTGTTGGAACTTCTGACATGAAGAAGGTAATAGATATGAAGGGAAATCCACTTCTTATTTTTGTAAACGAATGGAGCGTTGGCATGACTCTTGATAGAAATGAGAACCTTGTTCTTGAAGAGTTCAGTAGAAATTAATTAGTGATAGGAGGAGAACTATGGCAATAGTAGAATTGACTAAAGACAATTTTGAACAGGAAGTGCTTGCATCTAAAATTCCAGTCGTAATTGATTTCTGGGCGACATGGTGCGGACCATGTAAGATGCAGTCACCTGTACTTGATAAAGTTGCGGCAGAGATGGGCGACAAGATAAAAGTATGCAAGGTTAATGTGGACGAGCAGCCAGGGATTGCTATGGAGTACAGAATTGCAAGTATACCAACTCTTGTATTTATGAAATTTGGAATGTTCCAGGAGAGAATGATTGGCTTACAGAATGAAGAAACAATTGTAAATTTCTTAAATACACTTATTGACTAGTAAAATATAAAAATATATAATTAAGGCAGTTGCTTGGTGCAGCTGTCTTTTTTACAGTCCAGGCACTATCTTTTTTCTAAATAAATCCCCATTTTTAAAATTTTATATTGACAAGAAAATCAAAGTGTAATACTATTATAACAACGAAACGAACAAATGTTCGTACATGAAGGAGACATTATGGCTAAAGAAGATAAATTAAAAGCATTAGATGCAGCAATTGCACAGATAGAGAAGCAGTACGGTAAGGGCTCAGTTATGAAGCTGGGTGACAATTCTGCGAATATGAACGTCGAGACTATTCCTACAGGTTCACTTAGTCTTGATATAGCGTTAGGACTTGGAGGACTTCCAAAGGGAAGAATTATAGAGATATATGGACCAGAGTCTTCTGGTAAGACTACAGTTGCTCTTCATTGCGTGGCAGAGGCACAGAAGAGAGGTGGAATTGCAGGTTTCATTGACGCGGAGCATGCATTAGATCCAGTATATGCGAAGAAGATAGGTGTTGATATTGATAATCTTTATATATCACAGCCAGATTGTGGAGAGCAGGCGCTTGAGATTACAGAGACTATGGTACGTTCCGGAGCAGTGGATATTGTTGTAGTTGATTCAGTTGCTGCACTTGTACCGAAGGCTGAGATTGATGGCGATATGGGAGATTCTCATGTTGGTCTTCAGGCCAGACTTATGAGTCAGGCACTTCGAAAGCTTACCGGTGTTATCAGTAAATCTAATTGTATTGTTATATTTATCAATCAGCTGCGTGAGAAAGTTGGAATTATGTTTGGTAATCCTGAGACTACTACAGGAGGCCGTGCGCTTAAATTCTATTCATCAGTACGTCTTGATGTAAGAAGGACAGAGGCACTTAAGCAGGCTGGTGAGGTTGTTGGTAACCATGTCAGAGTGAAGGTAGTAAAGAATAAGGTTGCACCACCATTTAAGGAAGCTGAATTTGATATTATGTTTGGTGAGGGAATATCCAAAGAAGGCGATTTGATAGATCTTGCTACGAATATTGGTCTGATAAGCAAGTCTGGTGCGTGGTATGCGTATGAGGGTGATAAGATAGGACAGGGACGTGAGAATGCGAAGACATATCTTAGAGAAAATCCAGAGTTCTGTGATATGATAGATGCTCGTGTTAGAGAATACTATTTTTCAAATGACGCAGACAGTGAGAATGAAGAGGAACTTCCGGCAGATGATGCTAAGGATGAAACAGCTGAATAATTATGGTGTATATTACTCGATATGAACCTATTGGCAAGGGCAGATACAGAATTAAGTTCGATACAGGAATAGAATGTGTATTTTACCGTGGAGATATTGCGGGACTTAAGCTGGCAGAGGAGACAACTGTATCAGATGAGATATATGAGCACCTGATATATGAAGTCATATCTAAGAGAGCTAAGAAGAGGGCTATGTTTCTGCTTGAGCAGATGGACAGGACAGAGAAGCAGCTAAGAGAGAAGCTGCAGAAGAATGAATATCCGAATTGTTGTGTTGATGAAGCGATAAATTATGTTAAGAGATATCATTATCTTGATGATCTAAGATATGCACAGAATTTTGTACGATATTCGCAGGAGAAAATGAGTCGGCAGCAAATTATGATTAAACTGCTTCAAAAAGGAGTAAGTAAAGACGACATAGAGACTGCACTGGAAGAAGAATATCAGTCCGATGAATATGAGCAGATACAGCAGCTCTTAGTCAGGAAGAAGTATGAAAAGTGTGATAGCAATTCTAAGGAATTTCAGAGAATGTACAGTTTTCTGCTCAGAAGAGGATTTAAAAGCAGTGATATTTTAAAGGCAATGAAAGCTGATCAGGACACAATATATTGTTGAAGTTTTAGACAGAACGTACCATATCCCTTGACATATTTGTGCAAAAAGGATAAAATCTATTTGTTGTAAGTTATGACATTCAACCATTAAATTGGTATTTAGCTTGTTATATGTACAATGAAAATTAAATAAAGGAGGTGCTCCTGTAATGCCACCGTATGTTTTATTAATAGCTATAGTTCTTACTATTATTGTTACAGCGGTTGTGGTATGGTTTATCTCGGTTTCTTATCAGAAGAATTCAGCCAATTCTAAAATTGGTAATGCAGAAGAAAAAGCTAGAGCAATTATTGATGAAGCTGTCAAGAATGCTGAAGCTAAGAAGCGTGAATCTATGCTTGAAATCAAAGAAGAGTCAATCAAGGCGAAGAACGACATTGACAAAGAGATTAAAGAGCGTAGAAATGAAATTTCTAGAAATGAACGAAGAATCGTTCAGAAAGAAGAGAATCTTGATAAGAAGCTTGAAGCTATTGAAAAGCGTGAAGCCAGCTACGCAGTTAAGGAAGAAGAGCTAAAGAAGCAGAAAGTTGAGATATCAAAGCTCAATGAACAGCGTTTACAGGAACTTGAAAGAATCTCTGGATTAACCTCCGAACAAGCAAAAGAATACCTCTTAAAGACCATTGAAGAAGATGTTAAACTTGATACTGCAAAATTAATTAAAGAAATGGAAAACAAAGCTAAGGAAGAGGCTAACAAGAAGGCTAAGGATTATGTGGTAACAGCAATTCAAAAATGTGCTGCAGATCATGTGTCTGAGACAACAATTTCGGTTGTGCAGCTTCCTAATGATGAAATGAAAGGTAGAATCATTGGTAGAGAAGGAAGAAATATCCGAACTCTTGAAACTATGACAGGTGTTGATTTGATTATTGATGATACACCTGAAGCTGTAATTTTATCTAGTTTTGATCCTATTCGTAGAGAAGTTGCAAAAATTGCACTTGAAAAGCTTATTGTTGATGGAAGAATTCATCCAGCTCGTATAGAAGAGATGGTAGAGAAAGCTCAAAAAGAAGTTGAGACTATGATTCGTGAAGAAGGAGAAACTGCCACATTAGAGGTAGGTATCCGTGGAATTCATCCTGAATTAGTTCGTTTACTCGGAAAGATGAAATTTAGAACAAGTTACGGACAGAATGCACTCAAGCACTCTATAGAAGTTGCACAGCTTACGGGCTTGCTTGCTGCTGAAATCGGTGAAGATGTAAGAATGGCTAAGCGTGCCGGATTACTTCATGACATTGGAAAAGCAGTAGACCATGAGATGGAAGGATCTCATATTCAGTTAGGTGCAGAATTATGTAAGAAGTATAAAGAGTCTCCACTTGTGATTAATGCAGTAGAATCACATCATGGTGACGTAGAAGCTACCTCTTTAATTGCATGCTTAGTACAGGCTGCTGATACAATCAGTGCTGCCAGACCAGGTGCAAGAAGAGAGACGCTCGAAACATATTCTAACAGATTACAGCAATTAGAAGATATTACAAATGGTTTTAAGGGAGTAGAGAAGTCTTTTGCTATCCAGGCGGGTAGAGAGATTCGTATTATGGTAGTTCCTGAACAGATTAGCGATGCTGATATGGTACTTATGGCTAGAGATATTTCTAAGCAGATTGAGGCTGAATTGGAATACCCTGGACAGATTAAGGTAAACGTGATAAGAGAGTCGCGTGTCATTGATTACGCTAAATAAATCTGAACAAGATTGATAAAACGTGGAAAGTATTGAAAATAATTTTCGGTACTTTCCTTTTTTATTGCATTTAACATCTTGTTATATTAAGACAAGAATAGTAATATATTGAAGAAAATATAACCTCAGTGATATTAAAATGTAATCGATAGGAGATTGTAATTATATGGCAGATGAAAAGGTAAAAAGAATAAACAGAGAATTAGTATACAAAGGATCAATACTTGATATTTACAAGGATACCATGCAGATTCCAAATGGCAATATAGAGGAATGGGATTATGTGGAACACAGAAAAGGTGCCGCTGCTGTATTGCCAGTACTTTCAGATGGAAGAATTGTGATGGTACGTCAGTACAGAAATGCATTAGAGAGGGAGACAATTGAGATACCCGCTGGATGCAGGGATTCTGTTGATGAGGACACTAAAATTACAGCTGCGCGTGAACTTGAAGAAGAGACAGGCTACACGTCGGATGATATATCATTTCTTTTATCACTTAGAACAACAGTTGCATTTTGTAATGAGTTTGTGGATGTATATCTGGCAAGAAATCTTTCGAATGGAAAGCAGCATCTCGACCAGGCCGAAGATATAAATGTTGAGATATATACAGTTGAGGAATTATGTGATTTGATCTATCAGGGCAGAATTCAGGATTCAAAAACTGTATCAGCAATTCTTGCGTATAGTAATAAGTATTGTAGATAAATTAAAATTGTATGCATATTTGATGTGAATATTTGATGTGAATATTTGATGTGAATATTTGATGTGAATATTTGATGTGAATATTTGATGTGAATATTTGACGTGCATATTGGCGTGCAGTGTAATGCCTACGATTTTGCAAGAATTAAATAATAAAAACAGGCAGCGTATATTATGAAGTGATGTGAACTTCTGAATATATCGCTGCCTGTTTTTGTTTTGAAATAATAATTATATATTTATTTATGCACTAATTAGTGAAATGTTTGCATATATATTTAGTATTAATAAAATGAAATGTTTGCATATATATTTAGTTGTATTAATAAATGAAACATTCACATATCTATTAAGAATTCATCTCAGCAATTGTGTAAATGAGATTCTTTGAATCTTCCCATCCAAGGCATGGATCAGTAATAGATTTACCATACACATGCTCACCGATTTTCTGATTTCCTTCTTCAATGTAACTTTCTATCATCATACCTTTAACAAGAGTTTTGATTTCAGGTGAAATTATACGATTGTGCATAACTTCTTTAGCAATACGAATCTGCTCTTTGAACTTCTTGCCAGAGTTAGAGTGATTTGTGTCGATAATAGCTGCTGGATTAATGAGATCCATCTTGTCATACATATCACGAAGACGAATAAGATCTTCATAGTGATAGTTAGTGGTTGTGTTTCCGTGTTTACTTACAGCACCTCTTAACACTACGTGAGTCAGTGGATTACCAGTTGTCTCAACTTCGTATCCACGATATACGAAATGATGTGGATGCTGTGCTGCATAAACAGAGTTAAGCATAACAGAAAAATCACCACTTGTAGGATTCTTCATACCACTTGCAACATCAAAACCACTTACTGTAAGACGGTGCTGCTGGTCTTCAACAGAACGTGCCCCTATAGCAACATATGAAAGTAAATCTTCAACATATCCCCAGTTTTCAGGATAAAGCATTTCATCTGCGCATGTTAATCCACTTTCTGAGATGGCACGGATATGCATTTTTCTCATTGCAATAAGACCTTCAACCATATCAGGTGCTTTTTCAGGGTCTGGCTGTGACGCAATTCCTTTATATCCTTCACCTGTAGTGCGAGGCTTGTTTGTGTAGATTCTTGGGATGATGATAACACTGTCTTTAACATCTTCCTGAATTTTTGTGAGACGACTTACATAATCACAAACGGAATTCTCATTATCAGCAGAACATGGTCCGATAATCAAAAGAAATCTGTCATCCTTTCCAGTGATTACATCTGCAATTTGTGCATCACGTTGTTTTTTTAATTCAGTAAGCTCCTTTGAGAGAGGGTATTTTTCCTTAATCTCAGCGGGAGTTGGTAGTTGATTTAAAAATTCAAAACTCATTTATGTGACTCCTTATATTTTCTTGTTGTAAAAACAATTATTAGTATTGTGTAATGTTTCAGTACCTTCATAGTTGCAAGCCAAATGCACATTAGAATCAGCTATGCTGATGGGCGATTGCTGATCCTAAATAATATACGTATTCTTACAAAATATGCGGCAACGCATATTTATTATTTATGTACGGAATGTTGCACTTAATGTTGCACTGAATGTTGTACTGAATGTTGTACTGAATAGACAGTATTTTTTACATTACAAGAAATGATAAGCTAAAAATGCAGTATTGTCAATTTGGTGTGCTATTCGAATTAATTGCAATTATTATTTCTAGCAGTTATAATATGAGAAAATTGATTTATTTAGATGGATAATTTCTTACTGGCTGTAAGGAATATTAACCATAAATATATTGTAGTAGAAAGAGTGAAATGATGGATAAAAAAGTAAATTCTGGAATTATAAATGTAAAGGGATTGGCGATTGGAAAAGGAAAGCCTGTGATATGTGTACCTGTAATGGCTGCGGATAAGGAAGAAATAGTTAAACAGATTCTTGATTATGCAGGACGCGGAATGGAAATGATAGAATGGCGCGTGGACGCATTTTCAGAGGTTGGGAATATGGATGCAATTGAAGATGTCCTTGAAAAAATAAAAGATTCGTTAGAGAAGACAGCTCTTGTATATACTTATCGTTCGAAAGAACAGGGGGGATTAGGTTGTGAAGATGCTGTTACCGTAAAAAAAATTCATATTACAGGTGCTAAGTCTGAGGTTGTTGATTTTGTTGACCTGGAATATTTTGCAACCAATAAACCAGAAAGTGAAATAAAAGAAATTCAAAGTTATGGGACATATGTGATTACATCACATCATGATTTTGATGAGACTCCTGAAAGTGGTGTAATAAGTATACTTCTCGATAAAATGAACGAGAGTGGTTCAGACATAGTTAAATTGGCAGTTATGCCAAAAGATATAGACGATGTGCTTACGATTTTAAAACAGACATCGGATTTTGTGAAAAGGCATCCAGATAAACCGATTATTACAATGTCGATGGGAAAAACAGGTTCAATATCAAGAATTGCAGGGCAATATTTTGGTTCATGCGTTACATTTGGTTCAGCGGAAGCGTCAAGTGCGCCAGGACAGGTGCCATATAAGGATTTATCAGTAATTTTAGATACAATAGACGAGAATCTGAAATAGAAAGATTAATGGAAAATTAAATATTTTTTGAAATCTGAAATAATCTGAAATAATTACATATAGATGCTTGAAAAAATATCTGTGACACGTTATTATATATCTAGTACTTAAGTATGAAAAGGGAGGAAGTAAATGGCAAGAGTATTGTTGTGTGATGACGCTTCATTTATGAGGGCGACAATAAGGAAAATTCTTGAAGCGGCAGGACATGAGGTTGTAGGAGAGGCAGTGACAGGTGATGTATGTCTCGATAAATATAGAACGTGTAAGCCAGATATTGTGCTGATGGATATTACAATGCCAGGTATTGATGGTATTGAAGCTACGAAGCGTATAATAGAGTATAATCCAGATGCTAGAATAATTATGGTATCAGCAATGGGACAGATGGTAAAGGTGTGCGAGGCAATTGATGCAGGAGCAAAGGATTTTATAGTAAAGCCATTTGATCCGGATAGGATAGTGGAATGTATAAACAAATATACCGAATAGATTTGTATGGATATTGGGGGTGAAATATGCCATATAAAAGAGATTTGATAGCAGAACGGGATGAAAAAATCAGACTGTATAATTCGGTTATTAAATGGTGGAGAGTAAAATATATAGACCTTGAAACACGTAAAAAGATCCAGAAAGAGGAAGAAAGTTATAAACTTGCTTTGGAAGTGGCAGCAAGATTAGAAGCGGAGGCGGCAGAAGACGAGGCAATCAAGCAGGCAGAGATAGCTAAGGTAATGGCTCAGGCAGAGGAAGATGAGAAGCATTATAATCCTACAACTGGAACTTATTCAGGAAGATATGGTAAAAATGTTACGCTTGATGAAAAAGGATTGAACAAAGTAGAAAATATACTAAGCCAGAAAGAACACGAAATACAGGATTTATTAACAGAATATAGTGAATGAGCATTATGTTTATTTCATAGACATAGTGCTTTTTTATTTTTAAAGAAAGACTTTTCCATGAAAAGTAAAATGTCAAACATTTTTGAAAATAAGAGCATTGACTTTTGAACGTCTGATTGATAAAATTTTATTGTTGCGGTCGTAGTTTAATGGATAAAACGCCAGACTCCGACTCTGGAGCTGCGGGTTCGATTCCCGCCGAGCGCATTTTTTCGTTTAATATGTATAATACTTAAGTATATATATAATTGACAGTCATAAATGAGTATGCTAATCTAATATAGCTAAATTGTAATGCTTAGTTTATTAAATTTGTTTATTATAAGAGGAGGAAAATATGGATTCGTTTAAGGATAAGCTTAAGAATTTTTTTAGTAAAGATACTTTTGAAAAAGCAAAAGTTTTTTGTATAGATAATAAGAGATATTTTGGAGCGCTTGCTCTGTTTATTATATTGGTTATTGTATTGTGTAAATTCATGGGTACCCAGGGCGATAAAGATACGAAGAAAGATGATACACAGAAGCCTGAGGCAGTTGAGTCAGAGAATTTCAAATTTGATACTGAATTTGAGAAAGACTCAGATGACGCGATTAAGACATTGTTAGAGAAGTATTATGCGGCATATGTAGAGGGAGACATTGCGGAGCTTGAGAAAGTAGCAACCCCAATAAGTGACAATGAGAAGAGTTACATTACAGTGCTTTCTAAATACTATGAGAAGATTATGAACATTACTTATTACAGTAAGTCGGGAGCAACTGAAGGTTCATATTTTGTATCAGTTAGAAATGACATCAAGTTCTATGATGTAGATTCGACAGCACCAGCCCTTGATTTCTTCTACATTGAGACAAAGGATGGCAATCTGTATATCAATAATCTATATAGCATATATAATCTGACATTTGCGGAGAATTCAATGGATTCAGATATTTATACACTTGTTCAGCAATATATGCAGCAAGATGATTTCGTGGAATTACAGAATAAGGTTCAGGTTGCTTACAATGAAGCACTTGCAGGAGATGATAAGCTCTCGAAGATGCTTGGAGATACTATTGACAAGGCAATTCGCGAGTGGGCTGCATCTATAAAGCCGTCAGGCAGTGAAGCTACTGAGGCAGCAACAGAGCAGACAACAGAAAAGGATAAGAATACTGAGAAACCATCAGAGACGAACGAGAAAAAGAATACAGATACTGAGAAACCATCAGAGACGAACGAGAAAAAGAATACAGATACTCAGACGCCATCAGAGACAGACAAGAATTCGCAGACTCCAGAAGATAATAACAACAGCGAATCAACAGAAACAAATGATAACAATGCATCAGAACCAGAAAAGACTACATCAAAGGTTAAAACTATTGACATTGTAAATGTACGTGCAGGAGCAAGTTCAGATGCTGAATTGTTAGGAAAACTCACAGATGGAGTTGTACTTACCAAGTTAGGTGAAGATGGTGAGTGGACAATTGTTGAATACAGTGGCGGTAAAGATGGCAAGGGATATATAAAGACTGAGTTCCTTGAAGCTGTAAAATAATAGTAACAAATATCTGATAAGATGTAGACACGGAGATGAAAAGTCTCCGTGTTTTTAACATGTACAGTAAATAACAGGAATATTTAGGTGAAGCATGGAAGATAATGGTATAAGAATAAATAAATTTTTGAGTGAAGCAGGAGTGTGTTCAAGAAGAGAGGCAGATCGTCAGGTTGACATGGGCAACGTATTAATTGATGGAAGAGTTGCTGTTACAGGAGATCGCGTTAAAAAGGGACAGTCAGTCTGTTTCAATGGAAAAGAAGTATCAAAGGAAGAAGAGATGATACTTATTGCTTTTAATAAGCCGGTAGGTGTTGTATGTACATCTCAGAAAAAAGAGAAGGATAATGTAATAGATTATATAAATTATCCCAAAAGAATTTATCCGATAGGCAGGCTTGATAAAGATTCAGAGGGATTGCTTCTTCTTACAAACAATGGCGATATTGTAAATAAGATGATGCGTTCAGGAAATAGACACGAGAAAGAATATATAGTGACTGTAAATAAAAGTATTACGGATAGTTTTATTAGAGGCCTTGCGGGAGGAGTGCCACTTGTAGAGTTAGGTGTCACTACCAGAAAATGTCATGTTAAGAAATTGTCATCGAGACAATTTAAGATAATTCTGACACAGGGGTATAACAGGCAGATAAGACGAATGTGTGAGTACTTTGATTACCGGGTTGTGGAATTAAAAAGAGTAAGAATTATGAATATCGAACTTGGAAATCTTGAATCAGGAAAGTACAGAGATGTTACCGGAGAAGAGTATAAGAGATTACAAAGTCTTATAAAAGATTCATCGAATCAGCCAGTAAAAATGAGTATGAAAACAGGAGAGTATAATGGACAAGGAAAAAAGAATTCACGAACTGGTAGAAATTTTAAATAGAGCATCAGAAGTATATTATAATGGGCAGGAAGAGATGATGTCCAATTATGAGTGGGATGCAATGTTTGATGAACTGACCAGACTTGAAAATGAAACAGGAATCAGATTGCCAGAAAGTCCTACACAGAATGTAGGTGCAGAAGAAAAAACAGGTGGAAAAGAGGCTCATGAATATCCGGCACTATCACTTGCAAAGACAAAGAGTGTGGCAGAACTAGAAAGCTGGGCTGGAGATAAGACGATATGGTTATCATGGAAGCTTGATGGATTAACATTAGTTGTGACATATGATAATGGAAAACTTACCAAAATCCTTACAAGAGGAAATGGCACTATTGGAACAAATATTACTTTTTTAAAAGATGCTATATTCGGAATTCCATCGCAAATAGATTATAAAGGACATCTGGTTGTAAGAGGTGAGGCAACTATATCATATACAGACTTTGAACTTATTAATGATACGATTGAAGATGATGATGACAAGTATGCCAATCCTAGAAATCTTGCGTCTGGTACATTGAATCTTGATGATGCACAGGAAGTGAAAAGACGTCGTGTTCATTTTAATGCTTTTACACTTGTCCATATTGATGATGAGATAAATTCATGGGGAGAGCGAATGAATTATCTCGAAAAGCTTGGATTTACTGTAGTTGAGCGAGAAAAGACAGATGCATCTGGTGTGGCAGGTACAGTAGAAAAGTGGACAAAAAAAGTTGAAAATGGACAGATGGATATCCCGGTAGATGGACTTGTAATCTGCTATGATGATACTGTTTTTGCATCAGGAGGAAGTGTTACTGGGCACCACGCAACAAGAGCGGGGTTTGCGTTTAAATGGCAGGATGAGATAGTTGATACAAAACTAAGATATATTGAGTGGTCGTGTGCTGTTTCTACCATTTCACCAGTGGCAGTATTTGAGCCGGTTCAGATAGAAGGAACGACCGTATCAAGGGCATCACTTTGTAATCTCAGCGAGATAGAAAGACTTGGAGTCGGAAAAGAATGTACGTTATCAGTTATAAAGGCAAATAAAATTATTCCCAAATGTGTTGCAGTAAAAGAGGCTGTGGGTGAGGTGGAAATTCCAGAGTTTTGTCCTGTGTGCAATCATAGAACACAGATACACATAAGTCCAAGGAGTGGGACTAAGACACTGCATTGCACGAATCCGGAGTGTACAGCAAAGAATGTGAAGAAGTTCACACGATTCGTGAGCAAGAATGGTATGAATATGGATGGACTTTCTATACAGACAATGCTAAAATTTATAAACAGTGGTTATATAAAGGAATTTGCAGATATTTTCCATTTATCTGAGCATTTTGATGAAATAAGCAGTATGGAAGGATTTGGCGAGAAATCCTGCGAGAATATGCGACAGGCAATAGAATCTGGAAGGAATGTGCATCCGACTAATTTTATTTATGCACTCTGCATACCTATGATTGGATTAGATGCAGGAAAGAAGCTTGTTAATACAATTGGCTTTGATGAGTTTTTGAGTCGAATGCAGCAAAATCAAGGCTTTGAAGATATAGATGGCATAGGACTTGAAAAATCAAATTCTATACTTGAGTGGTATAATAATTCTTCGAATAAGCAAATGCTTGATAATCTGTTAAAAGAAGTTAAGATACAGAAGGTAGAAAATATAGATACTTCAGCAGGAAAATGCGCAGGAATTACTTTTGTGATCACAGGAGATGTATATGAATTCAAAAATCGTGATGAATTCAAGACCTACGTTGAATCACAGGGGGGAAAAGTCGTAGGAAGTGTATCAAAGAAGACGGGCTATCTTGTGAATAATGATGTAGAGTCAGCTACTTCAAAAAATAAAAAGGCTAAAGATCTTGGAATTCCAATTATTTCGGAAGCTACTTTTATAGAGATGTTTGGTCGTTAGAAAAGAGGGTATATAGATGCCAATTAAGACACAGAATGAACTCCCGGCAAAGGAGATACTTGAACAGGAAAATATATTTGTAATGGATGAAAACAGAGCAATTCATCAGAATATAAGACAGCTTGAAATAGCAATTGTTAATCTGATGCCGCTCAAAGAGGAGACGGAACTGCAGATACTTCGTTCGTTGTCCAATACGCCACTTCAGGTAAATGTTACATTCATTGCAACTTCGACACATGAATCGACGCATACATCTATGAGCCATCTGAATAAATTCTATGTATCTTTTGAGGATATAAAGAACCAGAATTTTGATGGACTAATTATAACAGGTGCGCCAATTGAACTCATGGAATATGAGGAAGTAGATTATTGGCCAGAGATATGTCAGATAATGGAGTGGAGTAAGACACATGTTACATCGACACTTCATTTGTGCTGGGGTGCGCAGGCGGGCTTATATTACCATTATGGTATTCCAAAACACATACTTGATGAGAAGATGTTCGGTGTTTTTGCGCATCGTGTCAAAAATAGAAAAATACCTCTTGTAAGAGGGTTTGATGATATATTTTATGCACCACATTCGAGGCATACAGAAGTGCGTGCGGAGGATATAAGAAAACATCCAGAACTTACAATTCTTGCAGAATCTGATCAGGCAGGGGTATTTCTTGTGATAGACGGAGACGGAAGCAGGATATTTGTTATGGGACATCCAGAGTATGACAGAGTGACTCTTCACAATGAATACATGAGAGATAAGAACAAAGGACTACAGATAGAAAAACCAGTGAATTACTATCCAAATGATGATGATACGCAGAAACCATTACTGCAGTGGCGTTCGCATGGTAATATTTTGTATTCCAACTGGTTGAATTATTACGTCTACCAGGAGACACCATATGAGTTTATTAATACAGCTGAAATTATTGGAAAATAAGGGGCTTTGAACTGTAAGGCAGAAGAAAATGACACTTGATTTCTCAAATGCCCTAGTGTATAATCTACTTAGAAAGGTTATCGGATGTGTTATCCGATTGCCCTCAGTTGCAACTATGAAATAGCATTCACTTTGGATGGTGGGATGCTATTTCTTTTTGTCGTTATGGTTATCTATGTAAGATAGAGCCGCAAAAACAACTAATAAAAGCGTAAGCACTTCTAATGTGTTCATTGGCATCATCCCTCTTCCGTAATACTAGAGGGCATAACTCGGAAAATCACATCCTACTTTCTTTTCAATTATACAATAGCAGTATATCATAGAGGAAACAAATGTTCAAATGTAAAAGAGGTAAATTGCCTATATTATATATAGGCTATATTATATATAACATTATTACGAGATTATCATCACTGCAAAAATCATAGAAAAACAGAGAAAAATTAAAGGAAAATTTCGGAAATATTTACTAGGAATTATGTGTGAAATATGATACGATATTTATAGATTAATAATATCAAGGGGGAAAGTGAGATGGCAAAAGAATTAGTTGCTATGCTGCTTGCTGGAGGACAGGGTTCGCGTTTATATGCGCTTACACAGAAACTCGCAAAGCCAGCAGTTCCATTTGGCGGCAAATACAGAATTATTGATTTCCCATTATCTAACTGTGTTAATTCGGGAATCGATACAGTGGGTGTACTTACACAGTATCAGCCTTTTGTTTTAAATGAATATATAGGAAATGGTCAGCCATGGGATCTTGATAGATTGTATGGAGGTGTACATGTACTTCCACCATATCAGAGAGCATCAGGATCAGATTGGTATAAGGGAACAGCAAACGCTATATATCAGAATATCGCATTTATTGAGAGATATAATCCAGAATATGTGATTATCTTATCAGGAGATCAGATCTGCAAACAGGACTATAGTGATTTCCTTAGATTCCATAAGGAAAAGGGAGCAGAATTCTCAGTAGCAGTTATGGAAGTGCCATGGGATGAAGCTTCAAGATTCGGACTTATGGTAGCAGATGATGATGACAAGATTACAGAATTCCAGGAGAAGCCAAAGAATCCTAAGTCTAACCTTGCATCAATGGGAATTTACATCTTTAACTGGGATATTTTAAGACAGTATCTTATTGAAGATGAGAATGATCCAGAATCGGAGAATGATTTTGGTAACAACATTATTCCAAATCTATTACGTGACAACCGAAGAATGTATGCATATCATTTTAATGGTTACTGGAAGGATGTAGGAACAATCAACTCTCTTTGGGAAGCTAACATGGAGGTTCTTGATCCAGAGCACAGTGGAATTAACCTTTTCGATGAGAATTGGAAGATTTACAGCCGAAACAGTGGTATGACTGGACATAGAATTGGTGATAATGCTACAGTTGAGAACTCTATGATTACAGATGGATGTAACATAAAGGGCAATGTAAAGCATTCAATACTTTTCGCTGGAGTTACAGTAGAAGATGGGGCTATTGTAGAAGATGCAGTTGTAATGGGTAATACTGTAATCAAGGCAGGTGCCTCTGTGAGACATTGTATTATAGCAGAGAATGCTGTAATTGGAGAAGGTGCAGTGGTTGGCGCAGCACCTGAAGAGGGAGCTCCACTCGAGGTTGCTACTATCGCACCAGGAGTTACGATTGGCGCAAGGGCAGTGATAGGTCCTAAAGCCATGGTATACGAAGATGTAGAGGAGGGCAAAGAGCAATGCTAAATATGAATAATGAAGAAGCTTTGGGTGTAATTTTCCCAAACAGTTATGATTCTCTTATACCTGAATTAGTTACAGAACGTCTTATGGCATCTATTCCATTTGCTGGACGTTATCGTATGTGTGATTTCCTTATTTCGAGTATGGTACATAGTGGAATTGACAATATATCACTTATCGTAAGACAGAACTATCATTCATTGATGGATCATCTTGGCTCAGGTCAGGAATTTGACCTTGCAAGAAAGAATGGTGGACTTAATATTGTCCCACCTTATGCACAGAAGCAGGTTAAAGTATATGATGGACGAATTGAAGCGTTAGAGAGCATTAAGGGATATCTTAGAAAATGTGCGCAGAAGTATGTTATCCTTGCAGATTCAAACCTTGCTTTTAATTTTGATTTCAGACAGCTTATTGAAGCACACAAGAAGAACGAGGCAGATGTTACTATCATGTATAGAAAGCAGGAAATTCCAAAGGCTTTCTTAAGACCTAATTCAAATATGCAGGAATTGTATTATACATTTGATTTGAATGGCAATCGTATTGAGAAGATATACATCAATTCAAGACAGTCTGGAGAGACTAATTTTTGTATGAATGTATATCTCATAGAGCGAGAAAAACTTATTAATATTGTAGATGATGCATATGTACATGGATTTTCATATTTTACAAGAGATCTTCTTGCACCACAGGTTGATTCACTTAATATTCAGGGCTTTGAGTATACTGGATATGTTGCACAGATTTGTGATATGAGAACATACTTCGATGAGAATATGCGTCTTTTAGAGGAAGAGAATCGTACAGCCTTATTTAAAAAAGGTAATTCAATCTATACTAAGATTCGTGATGATAACCCTACCAGATATATTAATGGTTCAAAGGCTAAGAATGTAATGGTTGCTGATGGATGTATAATAGAAGGTGAAATTGAAAATTGTATTCTTGCAAGAGGTGTCAAGATTGGAAAGGGTGCCGTAGTTAAGAATTGTATTCTTATGCAGGATGCAGTTGTTGAAGATGGTGCAAGACTTGAGTATGTAATAACAGATAAGAATGTGCACATACTTGCAAACAAATCCCTTACTGGAAATGAATCATTCCAGGTATATGTCGCAAAGGGACAGACAGTATAGAGACATAATAGGCATAAGGAGGAAATTATAATGTCTGAAAACAGAAAGACTTTCAATATCAAGTCTAATCAGTTAGGAGAAGTAAAGATTGCGGATGAAGTAGTTGCTATCATCGCAGGTCTTGCTACAACAGAAGTAGATGGTGTTAGCTCTATGGCTGGTAATATTACAAATGAGATTGTTAGCAGACTTGGAATGAAGAATCTGTCAAAAGGTATCATGGTTGAGGTACTTGATGATGAGGTGAAGGTAGACGTAGCAATCAATATTGATTACGGATATAGTATTCCGGAAGTATCATCTAAGGTACAGGAAAGAATCAAGACAACAATCGAGAATATGACAGGACTTACTGTTGCGGTTGTAAATGTACGAATTGCCAGTGTTGATATGGGCGACAATTAAAATGTAATTAAGGATGTCGTTTGGCATCCTTAATTATTATACAGAAATTATGTTTTAACGTTGAAAGGAAACTTTTATGACTAGAAGAGAAATCAGAGAAAATGTATTTATGATGTTATTCCGTGTGGAATTTCATGATCAGGATGAAATGGATGAACAGATATCTTTGTTTGAAGATGAACTTGCATCTTTACGAGAAAAGGATATGACTTATATTAAGGATAAATGTAATTCTATTTTCGAGAAAATTGACGAGATAGATTCCGCTGTCAATGAAGTTTCTTCAGGTTGGAAAACAAGCCGTATGTCAAAAGTGGATTTGAGCATAATAAGACTGGCAGTTTATGAGATTAAATACGAGGAAGAAATACCTTTTAAAGTGTCTATAAACGAAGCAGTTGAACTTGCAAAAAAATACGGAACAGATGATTCCCCATCATTTGTAAATGGTATTCTGGCAAAATTCGCATGAGTCAGAACGTATATTCAGTAAAGAGAATTAACAACTATATAAAAAATATGTTCGCACAGGATTTTATGCTTAATAAGATAAGTATAAAAGGCGAAGTGTCAAATTGCACTTATCATCCAAGCGGACATATTTATTTTACGTTAAAGGATGAAGGTGAAGTTATTCGTGCTACGATGTTCGCAGGGAACAGAAGAACTGGACTGAACTTTATGATGAAGGAAGGGGATAAAGTCATCGTAACCGGTTCAGTTGAAGTATATGAGAGAAATGGCGAGTATCGTATATATGCAAGACAGATAGAACTTGATGGAGAGGGAAATCTGTATCTCAAATTCGAGGCTTTAAAGAGAGAACTTGAAGAGATGGGAATGTTTGCAGAGGAATATAAACAGCCTATTCCTAAATATGCGAAGACGGTTGGTATTGTCACAGCTTCGACGGGAGCTGCAATACAGGATATCAGGAATATTGCCCAGAAAAATAATCCGTCAGTTCAGCTTATATTATATCCATCTCTTGTGCAGGGTGCAGGGGCAGCTCCGAGTATTGTAAACGGAATCAGAGCTCTCGATATGTTAGGTGTGGATGTTATAATAGTTGGACGTGGAGGCGGTTCTATAGAAGATTTATGGGCATTCAATGAGGAGATAGTCGCAAGGGCTATCTTTGAATGTAATACGCCAATTATATCGGCGGTAGGACATGAGGTTGACTGGACGATTGCAGATTATGTTGCCGATATGAGAGCACCAACACCGACCGCAGCTGCGGAGATGGCAGTATATAGCAGAGAGCTTGCTATGTCGCAAATTATAGAGAAGAAAAAGCGCATGGATTCTGTTTTAAGTGGTAAAATAGAATTTGCAAGGGAGAGACTTTCGCATAATAAAACAAGACTTTACTATTTAAGTCCGATTAACAGATTAAAAGAGAACAGACGAAAAAATGCCGACTATCAGAAGAGAATGCATGAAATCATGACAAGGACTTTGCAGGAAAAGCGGCATAGATTGTCGCTTCTTGCTGGAACACTTGATGCATACTCGCCAGCCAGGAAAATGAGCCAGGGATATGCATATGTTTCAGATAAGAATAATAAGTCAATAAGGAGTGCCAAAGACGTTTCGATAGATGAAAAGATAGATATTTTCCTTATGGATGGACAGCTTAAGGCAACAGTTTCGGAGGTTTTGATAAATGAGCGAAGAGAAGAAGATTAGTCTAGAAGATAGATTCGACAGACTGGATGATATTATTTCACAGATGGAAGATGGTTCAATTGGACTTGATAAGTCGTTTGAATTATATAAGAATGGATTAGATGAGGTAAAAGCAGCTAATTCCATGCTTGAATCAATGGAAAAGGCAATGCTTGTATTAAATGAAGATGGGAGTCTGGAGGAATTCTAATGGATATTAATATACAAATTGCAAATAGAGCAGAACATATAAATCAAATATTACAGAAGTATCTTCCAGCAGAAGAGGGCTACCAAAGGACGATATTTGAGGCGATGAACTATAGTGTGAAGGTTGGAGGAAAGAGACTCCGCCCGATGCTTATGCAGGCAACGTATCAGATGTTTGGTGGTAAAGACGCAATAATTGAGCCTTTTATGGCTGCAATAGAATTTATTCACACATATTCGCTGGTTCATGATGATTTACCGGCTATGGACAATGACGATTACAGACGCGGGAAAGAGACAACACATAAAGTATATGGCGAGGCAATGGGAATATTGGCAGGAGACGCTCTTTTGAATTTTGCATATGAGACAGCTGCAAAAGCCTTTGATATTCGTTGCGATGAGAGAACAGGGCAGGCGTACAAAGTCTTAGCTGGTAAGGCAGGAGTATACGGAATGGTTGGAGGTCAGGTTGTGGATGTGGAATCTGAGAAATCTGACGAAGAAGAGAAGAAGAATATTACAAGAGATAAGCTTGATTTTATATATAAATTAAAGACAAGTGCCCTGATTGAGTCATCGATGATGATAGGGGCGATACTTGCAGGGGCTGCAGAAGAAGAAGTCTCAAAAGTAGAATTAATAGCGCAAAAGCTTGGATTGGCATTTCAGATACAAGATGATATATTAGATGTTACAGGTACAATGGAAGAGCTAGGAAAGCCGATTGGCAGCGATGAGAAGAATCATAAGGCTACATATGTTACTTTTGAAGGCTTGGAAAAAGCCAGTGAAGATGTAAAGAGACTGTCAAATGAAGCATGTGATATGCTTGACGGACTTAACAAGGACAGCAAGTTTTTACACGAATTATTTATATATCTTGTAGATAGGAATAAATAATATGGTATTAGAGAAAATACAGAAACCAAATGATATAAAAAAATTGAGCGACAATGAGATAAAAATACTTCAAAAAGAGATACGTGAATTTTTAATTCAGAGCATTTCAGTTACGGGTGGACATTTAGCTTCAAATCTTGGAGTTATAGAACTTACAATGGCACTTCATTTGTCGTTTGATTTGCCGAAAGACAAAATTATATGGGATGTTGGACATCAGTCATATACTCATAAGATACTTACCGGCAGAAAAGAAGGATTTGAAAGTCTGCGTCAATATGGAGGAATGAGCGGTTTTCCTAAGGCTGTAGAAAGCGATTGTGATTGTTTTAATACAGGTCATAGTTCAACATCTATATCAGCAGGACTTGGACTTGCGAAAGCAAGAGAGATAACAGGGGAAGATTATAATGTTGTATCAGTAATTGGAGATGGTGCCCTTACAGGAGGCATGGCTTATGAGGCGCTCAACAACGCATCGATTCTCAAATCTAATTTTATAATAGTTTTAAATGACAATAATATGTCAATCTCAGAGAATGTTGGCGGAATGAGTCATTATCTTGCAGGCTTTCGAACAGCAGATGCATATAGAGATTTAAAGAATAATGTCATGAATTCTCTTAACCAGATACCGGTATATGGTGAAAAAATGGTTAAGAAAATCCGCAATACCAAAAGCAGTATCAAGCAGCTTTTTATTCCAGGAATGTTCTTTGAAGAGATGGGAATTATTTATCTTGGACCTGTCGATGGTAACAATATTAATGAAATGAAAAAAATATTTGCAGAGGCAAAAAGGGTAGATGGACCAGTACTTGTACATGTTATCACGCATAAGGGTTCTGGATATGCACCAGCAGAGAGGAATCCATCGAGATTTCATGGAGCTGAGCCGTTTGATATTGAGACAGGTCTGCCTGTAAAGAAAAAGACGGTTGCCAATTATACAGATGTATTTGCAACTGTTATGAAGAAAATGGGAGAGCGTGATGAAAAGCTTGTAGCTATTACAGCGGCTATGGCTGATGGAACAGGATTAAAGCGTTTTAGTAATCTATACCCAGAGAGATTTTTTGATGTGGGAATTGCTGAAGAACATGCAGTTACTTTTGCGGCAGGACTGGCAAAGGCAGGACTTACCCCAGTATTTGCTGTGTATTCATCTTTCCTGCAAAGAGCCTATGATCAGATACTTCATGATGTATGTATACAGAATTTACATGTAATCTTTGCAATAGACAGAGCAGGACTTGTAGGAAGTGACGGTGAGACACATCAGGGGATTTTTGATTTGTCATTTCTGGCGACAATACCGAATATGACAGTGATGGCACCTAAGAATAAATGGGAACTATCAGATATGCTTAAGTTTGCAATTTCATATGATGGACCGATAGCTATCAGATATCCTAGAGGAACCGCATATGATGGACTAAAAGAATACAGACAGCCTATCGAATTAGGAAAGAGTGAACTTATTCATGAGGGGAGTCGTGTTGCTGTTTTGGCAATTGGAAGCATGGTTAAGACAGCAAAAAGAGTATGTGATATATTAAAAGAAAAGGATATAGATGCTACGTTAGTAAATGCAAGATTTGCAATGCCAATTGATTATGATATGGTAGACAAACTTGCAAGGGAGAATGAACTTTTAGTTACTATGGAAGAGAATGTACGCAGCGGCGGTTTCGGAGAACACATAATTTCGTATATTCAGCAAGAGGATATTCCTATGAAAGTTCTACCAATTGCAATTCCGAATGCATATGTTGAACATGGAAATGTAGAGCAGCTTAAGAAAGATCTGCAATTAGATGCAGACTCAATAGTAGAGAAAATATTAGTTAACATTGATGATAATGATGAGGTACTATGAAAGAAAGATTAGATGTATTACTTGTGAATAGAGGACTGGCTCCATCGAGAGAAAAAGCCAAGACAATGATTATGGAAGGGAATGTCTTTGTTAATAATAACAGAGAGGACAAGGCAGGATCTACTTTTCCAGATGACTGTAATATAGAGATACATGGCAAAACATTGCAATATGTAAGCAGAGGTGGTCTTAAGCTTGAGAAAGCAATGAAGCATTTTGGTATAAAGCTTGATGGCAAAGTATGCATGGATATTGGTGCTTCCACGGGTGGATTTACTGATTGTATGTTGCAAAACAACGCAAGCAAGGTATATGCAGTGGATGTCGGATATGGACAGTTTGCATGGAAGTTGCGTCAGGATGAAAGAGTAGTATGTATGGAGAAGACCAACATACGATATGTTACACCTGATGATATTGCAGATAAACTTGATTTTGCATCAGTAGATGTATCCTTTATATCTCTTACCAAGGTACTTGGACCAGCCAGAGAACTTCTAAATGATGATGGACAGATGGTATGTCTTATCAAACCACAGTTTGAAGCAGGTAAGGAAAAGGTTGGAAAAAAGGGCGTGGTAAGAGATAAGAAAGTTCATCAGGAAGTATGTGAGAAGATAATAGATTTTGCACTTTCTAATGGATTTTCTGTATTAAATCTCGAGTACTCACCTATCAAAGGACCAGAAGGTAATATAGAATATCTTGTTTATATTCAGAAGACAGATAATCCTCAGAAGGAGAAGTCGGTTGATGTGGATGCGGTGGTAAGTGCAGCACATGGAGAACTTGACAAATAATTATGCGTAAATTTATTCTTATTACAAATGCTTATAAAGATCCAGATAGATACTTGTCAAATAAAATAATAGAGTATATCAATCAAAAAGGCGGCGAGGCAGAATGTCTTATCAGCAATGAAGAAGTTCCAAATAATGGTTATGATGTATCACAGATACCAGCAGATACAGAATGTATTCTTGTATTGGGCGGTGATGGCACATTAATCAGAGCAGCAACTAAGGTGCTGTCTTTGAAGATTCCGCTCATAGGAATAAATATGGGAACACTGGGGTATTTGTGTGAATTAGAGGAAAGCAATGTCTTCGAGGCTCTTGATAGTCTGTTTGCGGATTCTTATATGTTGGAGAACAGAATAATGCTGTCAGGATATAAGCTTGACAGCACAAAGAAAAGAGCCGCACTTAACGATATAGTAATTCACTGCAATGGCAATCTGCAGATGCTTAGTCTTAATGTATACGTCAATGGTGAATTCTTAAGTACCTATCATGCAGATGGAATTATAATTGCAACACCAACCGGCTCGACAGGATACAACATGTCAGCAGGCGGACCGATTGTAGATCCGAAAGGAAATATGATACTGCTTACACCGATAAATGCACATAATCTGAATTCAAAGAGTATTGTTCTAGGCCCTGATGATATCATCGAAATAGAGATGAAAAGCAGGAGACGTCAGCAGGATGAATGTGCATGTGTCAGCTTTGATGGAGATCCATATGCGGAGCTGGCAGTAGGAGATCGTCTGATAATATCTAAATCCGCAGCCTATACGACTGTATGCAGAATTAACAAACGTAGCTTTTTAGAGATACTAAGTAAGAAAATGGAAACTTATACATAAGATATTAGGAGTGTGCAATGAAAACAAGTCGTCAGTCAAAAATAATAGACATAATTCAAAAATATGATGTCGAGACACAGGAAGAACTTTCAGAATATCTTGTAAAAGAAGGATATTCTGTGACACAGGCAACAGTTTCGAGAGATATAAGAGAACTTAAGCTTACAAAGATTTCTATGAATAATGGCCGCCAGAAATATGCGGTATTATCAGATACATCAGAAGATATGTCTGATAAATATGTACGAGTACTTAAAGAGGGATTTGTGTCTATGGAAATGGCGCAGAATATCCTGGTTATAAAAACAGTATCTGGTATGGCCGGAGCTGTATGTGCTGCAATTGATGCTATGAAAATCAATGAAATCGTAGGCTCGATTGCCGGGGACGATACTATTATGTGTGCAATACGTACCGTAGATGAGACGTTAGCTTTGATGAAAAAAATCAGAAAAATTATTGAGGACTAATTAGAAAACTACTTTGGGAGAGTAGAAGGAGACAAAATGTTACAAAATCTACACGTAAAGAATCTTGCATTAATCGATGAATGTGAGGTGGATTTCTCTCACGGATTAAATATTTTATCAGGAGAAACAGGAGCTGGAAAATCAATAATTATAGGTTCTATTAATATGGCTCTAGGCGAGAAAGTTTCTAAAGAAATGCTTAGGGACAGTGAAGAAACAGCCTTTGTTGAATTGATATTTAAAGTAGAGAATGAAGCTACAATTGCTAAATTAAAAGAAATGGATATAGAGATGGATGATGACTGCGTGATATTAAGCAGAAAGATTACATCCCAAAGAGCAATCGGAAGAATCAATGGAGAAGCTGTGTCAATCTCGAAAATGAAAGAAGTGGCATCACTGCTCATTGATATTCATGGGCAGCATGAACATCAGTCTTTACTTAACAAGAAAAAGCATCTTGAACTTTTAGATGAATATGCAGGAGATATGCTTTCAAAGAAAAAAGAAACTATGGCAGCTTTATATAAGGAGTATCGCCAGCTTAAAGATGAATACTCAAATTCTAATATGGACTCAGAAGCAAGGGCAAGAGAATTATCTTTTTTGGAATATGAAGTAAAAGAGATAGAAGACGCTAATCTGACAGTTGGAGAAGATGAAGAACTTGAAAGCAGTTTTAAACGTTTTTCAAATGGAAAGAAAATTATGGAAGGCGTAAATAGCGCATATGAGGCAACAGGAACAGCTATGGACAATGCTTCAGAGCTGATTGGCAAAGCATTAAGAGAACTTGGCATGGTGTCATCATATGACGAAGAAGTGGAAAATCTTGAGAGCCAGCTTGTAGAGATAGACAGTTTGCTTTCTGATTTTAATCATGAAATCAGCGGATATATATCAGGTGCAGATTTTGATGAGGAGACGTTTTATGAGACTCAGAAGAGACTTGATGAGATAAACCATCTAAAGACAAAGTATGGCAATTCAATACAGGATATATTAGATGCACTGACGGAGAAGTCTGATAGAATAGCGGTATTAAGTGATTATGATGAGTATCTCATAAATCTTAAAAATAAACTGGATGATAAAGAAAAAGAACTAGCTGCTGCCACACAGGAAGTGTCAGCAATTCGCAAGAAAGCAAGTAAGCATATGACAAAAGAAATTACAGAAGCATTAAAGGATCTCAACTTTCTCGATGTCAGATTTGAAATGCAGTTTGGTGAACTTAATGATTACACTGCTAATGGAAAAGATGATGCAGAATTTCTTATATCTACAAATCCGGGAGAACCAATCAAGCCGCTTGGAAAGGTGGCATCAGGCGGAGAACTATCACGAATCATGTTAGCGATTAAGACGATAATGGCAGAAAATGATCAGATAGAATCTCTTATATTTGATGAGATTGACAGCGGAATAAGTGGAAGAACTGCGCAGATGGTATCAGAGAAGATGAACAAATTATCGCGCAATCATCAGATTATATGCATTACACATCTACCACAGATAGCAGCTATGGCTGACGCACATTATCTTATAGAGAAGTCTGTTGAGAATAAATCGACAGTATCTAATATCCATAGGCTTGATGAAGAAGAAAGTGTCAATGAGCTTGCGAGAATGCTTGGTGGTGTATCTATCACAGATACAGTATTAAGCAGTGCAAGAGAGATGAAAGATATGGCAAATGCACAAAAATAGATATTTATAAAAGCAAAAGCATATAAAATAGCAAAAGTCGCATACTAATACCGACATGGAGGTAACAGTATGCGGCTTTTTAATGTGAAAATATATAGATATTTTCTACTATTATGTATTGCGGGAATTCTGTGGTTTGGTGGAAATTGTTATTTAAATGCATTAGAAAAAGAAAGTGTGGCAGTATCAGCGACAGACAGGGCACAAGTCTATGCATCAGGAAAAATAATAGGCATATATGAACAGACCGCAGGCGTTCTGGTGGTAGATACGGCAATGGTTAAAGATAAAGAAAATAATGAATGTTTTCCGACAAAAGGAAAACTAAAGAGTGGAGACTATATCAATTCTATTGATGGCAAGGATATATGCAGGAAAGAGGACATAGTAAAGCTTGTAGAAAATAGCAATGGTAAATCTATGCTAATTAATTTTAACAGAGGAAACAAAGTTTATAATATCAGAGTTACACCGATTATGACATCTGAAAATAAATATGCAATAGGATTGTGGGTGAAAGATGATATGGCTGGAATTGGAACAATGACATGCTATGATTCAAATGGAAATTTTATTGCATTAGGTCATGGTATAGGAAATGGAACGAACGGAGAATTATTGTCAGTACAAAACGGCTGCATTTATGATATGGATCTTAGCGGAGTTACAAAAGGTGAAAAAGGCGTGCCCGGTGAACTGAGCGGAATAATATATTATGGTCGAAAGACAAAACTTGGAGTACTTAATAAAAACTGCGATTTAGGAATATATGGAACGCTTGAAGATGAAGAACTCAAAGAATATACAAGCTGTGATACAAGATATGAAATTGCATATAAGAAAGAAATAAAGAAGGATAGAGCATTTATATTGTCTGGAATATCGGGCAGGATAGAAAAATATGATATAGAAATCATAGATACAAATTGTAAGGCAAAGGATGAAAATAAAGGGATATATATCAAGGTAACAGACGAGAGACTGCTTGAAAAATCAGGGGGAATAGTTCAGGGAATGAGTGGCTCACCAATTATACAGGACGGAAGAATCGTTGGAGCAGTAACGCATGTCCTGGTGAATGATCCAACCAGAGGGTATGGAATATTTATAGAAAAAATGCTGGAGAATAAATGAAATAATTCTTGACGTTAAAATTGCATATTGATATACTGTATAGGCATTTTAAATATGCCGACAGTTCGTTTGTACCATCCTGTCGTTAAACAAAACCAGGACTATAGTTTAACATTTACAGGTGGATAGATGGAATAATTATAGCTTTGCGTTTTGCAAAGCTATTTTTTTACCACAAAAGCGAAACTGACGGATAGTAGTAAAAGGAGAAAAAATGAAAGCTTTAGTATTATTTAGTGGTGGTCTTGACAGCAGTGTCTGTCTTGGACTTGCAGTTGAAAAATATGGAGCAGATCAGGTCTTAGTCTTATCTATCTATTATGGTCAGAAACATAAAAAAGAGATGGAAGCATCTAAGAATGTTGCAAAACATTATGGTGTAAAAAGGCTGACGCTTGATTTGGGCGAAATATTTAAAAACAGTAATTGCTCATTATTAGAAGGGGCAACAGAGGAAATTCCTCATGAGGAATATTCAAAACAATTAGAGGTGTCGAAGGGAGAACCAGTCAATACCTACGTGCCATACAGAAACGGATTATTTTTATCATCAGCGGCTTCAATAGCATTGAGCTATGGCTGTGAAGAAATTTATTATGGTGCACATGCCGATGATGCTGCAGGAAATGCATATCCAGATACCAGTATTGCATTTAACGAAGCGATAAAGGACGCAATTTATATTGGCAGTGGCAACAAGCTGTCGATAGCAGCACCATTTATAGATAAGTCGAAGGCTCAGGTAGTAGAAATGGGATTACAGCTTAAAGTCCCATTCGAATTGACATGGAGCTGTTATGAAGGTGGAGAAAAAGCATGTGGAACATGTCGTGACAGAAGAAAAGCATTTGAGACAAATGGATTGACTGATCCAATAGAATATGAAGAGGGAGTATAGCATGATTAATAATGGAATTTTTATTTTAAGTATATTGTTTTATCTGGGAAGCGTTCTGCTTTTATACAAATTGTTCGGAAAAAATGGATTATATGTTTTTACAGTATTTAGCACAATACTGGCAAATATACAGGTATGTAAGTGCGTTGATATATTTGGCTTTTCAACAACGGCTGGAAATGTATTGTATGCAGCATCATTCCTTGTCACGGATATACTTAGCGAAAAATATGGCAAGAAATCAGCTGAAAAAGCAGTAAAGTATGGACTGTGCGTTACTGCATTGTGGGTAATAGGTACGCAGCTTACGTTGGCGTTTGTGCCTAATGCGAATGATTATATAAGTGAGAGTCTAAAGGTTGTATTTGGATTGGTTCCAAGAGTGGCAGTTGCAAGTTTTATAGGATATGCATGCAGCCAGACAATCGATGTATTTTTGTATCATTATATCTGGGAAAAAACAGGACAGAAAACAGAAAAACTATGGATTAGAAATAATTTGAGCACACTGACAAGTCAGGCGGTAGATACTATAGTATTTACTACTTTGGCATTCTTAGGAACATATCCTACGAAAGTATTTGTCAGTATTTTGCTTACTACATATTTATTTAAGGCGGTTGTAGCAATACTTGACACACCATTTGCATATATAGCACGTAAAATCAGACCATTGGAGGATTAAAATGAGCAGTAGAGAATCAGAGGGATTAATCCAGTTAGGAAATAAAGAAACAAAATATAATTCAGACTATTCACCAGAGGTTCTGGAGCGATTTGAAAATAAACACCCAGGCAATGACTATTATGTGAAATTCAATTGTCCAGAATTTACGAGCTTGTGCCCAATAACTGGACAGCCAGATTTTGCAACAATAATAATTTCGTATATTCCAGATGAATATCTTGTTGAAAGCAAATCATTGAAATTGTATCTTTTTTCATTCAGACAGCATGGAGATTTTCATGAAGATGTAGTAAATATCATTATGAAAGACTTAATTAAGCTCTTAGAGCCTAAATATATAGAAGTAACAGGAAGGTTTCTTCCAAGAGGAGGATTGTCAATAGATCCTTACTGTAATTATGGAAAGCCAGGAACTAAGTGGGAGAATGTAGCCTGGGAAAGAATGACCCATCACGATATGTATCCGGAAAAAGTAGATAATAGATAAGATAAGACCTGCCTTAGGGCAGGTTTTGTCGTGTGTGCCTTGCATATCAACATCAGCTTTAATATAATGTAAGCAGGAACAGAATAAGAGGAATAAAGTAATGTACAAAAGTAGAGAAGAATATAAACCATTTGAAAAAAAAGTATGGCTTGCAAGTCCTCTGATGCATGGAGTGGAGCAGGAATATGTAAATAGAGCATTCGAACTCAACTGGATTACAACTGCAGGTGAGAATATAAATGAAGTAGAAAGAATTACAGCAGAATATATCGGTGTAAAGAATGCTGTAGCGCTTTCATCAGGCACAGCAGCACTGCATATGGCAATACGTGCTGCAGGACAAAAACTATATGGAACACCAGATGTGGGATTAAAAGGACAAGGAACACTTACAGGACATAAAGTATTTTGTTCTGATGTAACATTCGATGCTACAGTTAACCCGGTAGTATATGAAGGTGGGGAGCCGGTATTTATAGATTCTGAATATGAGACATGGAATATGGATCCGGCAGCACTGGAGCATGCATTTGAACTGTATCCAGATGTAAGACTTGTAGTACTTGTGAATTTGTATGGAACACCAGCTAAACTGGATGAAATAAAAAAAATCTGTGATGAACATAGCGCAATATTGATAGAAGATGCAGCTGAATCTATGGGGGCATTGTACCATGGAAAGCAGACAGGAACATTTGGAGATTACGGAGTAGTAAGCTTCAATGGAAATAAAATAATCACAGGAAGCAGTGGTGGCGCATTTATCTGTGATGATGAGAACGTAGCAGCGGAAGTTCGTAAATGGTCCACACAGTCAAGAGAAGCAGCTCCATGGTATCAGCACGAAGAACTTGGATATAATTATAGAATGAGTAATATCATAGCTGGAATAGTCAGAGGACAGTATGAATTTTTAGAAGAGCACAAAGCTAAAAAGCGTGCAATCTATGAAAGATACAAAGAAGCTTTCAGGAATCTTCCGGTCCAGATGAATCCATATGTGGAGAATGAAATGGAACCAAATTTCTGGCTGAGCTGTATGATTATTGATAAGGGGGCTATGTGCAGCCAGACAAGAGATGATAAAGAAGCGCATTATGAGGCAAAAGAAGGAAAAACATGTCCAACAGAGATACTTGAAGTACTTGCTAAGTATAATGCAGAAGGAAGACCAATCTGGAAGCCAATGCACATGCAGCCGATATATAAGGACAATGCATTGGTTACACGAGATAGAACGATTGAAAATGTTGCAGAGGAGATTTTTGAAAGAGGATTGTGTCTTCCAAGTGATATTAATATGACGGTGGAAGAGCAGAATCGTATAATTGAAATAGTGAAGAGTTGTTTTGAATAGGGGCATTTTATGTACGAAAAGTTCTTTAAGAGAATAATTGATTTTATATTGAGTCTGTTGGGAATTATAATTTTGTCTCCGGTATTTATAATACTGATTGTATCAGGAACGTTTTTCATGAGAGGCAATCCATTTTTTACCCAGCTAAGACCAGGGAAAGATGAGAAGATATTCAGGTTAATAAAATTCAGAACCATGGATAATCGAAAGGATAGCAATGGGAATCTGCTGCCTGATGATGTAAGGCTTAATAGATATGGAAAGTTTTTGAGGAGTACATCATTAGATGAACTGCCGGAGCTGTTTAATATAGTAAAGGGAGATATGGCTATAGTGGGGCCAAGACCGCTGCTGGTGTCATATTTGCCATGGTATACAGAGAGAGAACAACATAGGCATGATGTACGCTCTGGCTTAACAGGGCTGGCACAGATAAACGGTAGAAATTATATTGGCTGGGATGAAAGATTGGAATTAGATGTTCAATATGTGGAAAATATTACCTTATGGACTGATGTGGTAATTATTATAAAAACTGTATTTAAAATTATAAAAAAACAAGATATTGCAGTGGATACAAATAAAATTGAATCTAATTTGGCTAGTGAACGATTATCAAAAAATAAAAATAGAGGGCAATAATGAATATATTAATATTAAGCGCAGGAACTAGAAATAAGATTATACAATACTTTGTCAGGGAAATAAACGGACAAGGGAAAGTTATAGCAACAGATATGAGTAGTTTAGCACCAGCTTTATATGATGCAGACAAATACTATATTGTTCCTAGAATGACTGAAAATGGATATATAGATAAAATTATAAAAATATGTAAAAATGAGAAAATAGATGGAGTATTATCTTTGATAGATCCAGAATTATCTCTATTAGCAGAAAATAGAGAAAGATTTGAAGCAATAGGCACTACTATAATTGGTTCATCTTATGAATTATGTGAGTTATCATTGGATAAATTTCAAATGTATAATTGGCTAGTTTGCCATAATTATAAATGTGCAAAATCATATAAGACTAAAGAAAATTTTTATGAAGACTATATGAGTGGAAAGATTTCATATCCTGTTTTTGTGAAGCCTGTAAAAGGAAGCGCTAGTATAGCAATTTCAAAGGTTGATGATATGGAAACATTGGATATTCTTTTGAATCATGACAATTCATTACTGATACAAGAATATCTGGATGGAGAGGAAATAGGCGCAGATGTATATGTTGATATGATATCTAAAAAAGTTGTGTCGATATTCACAAAGAAAAAAATTAGAATGAGGGCAGGAGAAACGGATAAATCTGTTTCATTTAAAGATGACAAGCTGTTTGATTATATAAAGAAATTTGTTGAGGAGGCTGGTTTTGTAGGCCAGATAGATATAGATATATTTAAGATTGCAGGAGAATATTATATTTCAGAGGTTAATCCGAGATTTGGAGGGGGATATCCTCACGCATACGAAAGTGGTGCAAATCATATTAGATATATTATTAACAATTTGAATGGCAATGAAAATAAAGAGAGTATTGGTAGCAATTATAAAGAAAATACATATATGATGAAATATAATGAAATTGTGATAAGATAAATGGTTTTATATGTATAGATAGAAAATAGTATTTGCAATATGGGAGTTTAATATGCTTTATGTAATCATATTAATGGGGATTTCCTGTTTTGTTATATTTTATGCAATGATAGGATATCCTATAACACTTTTATTAATTGATAAAATTAGTGAAAATGATTCAATAAAAAAAGATTATAATTATGAGCCAGCAGTTACATATATGATAGTGGCACATAATGAGGAAGATGTAATCTATAAAAAAATGGAAAATGCATTAGAACTTGATTATCCAAAGGAAAAATTGCAGATTTTAATTGCATCAGATTACAGCACAGATAAAACAGATGCTATTGTTGAAAAATTTGTAAATGATAATCAGGATTATAATATTATATTATATAGGACATTAGAACATAAGGGAAAGACCAATGCTCAAAATGAAGCTGTTGGAATTTCTATCGGAGAAATAGTCGTTATGACAGACGCTAATGCTATATTAAATAGAAATGCAATAAGGGAATTAGTTGCTTCATTTACTAGTGATGATATCGTATATGTTTGTGGTAGGCTTGAGTATTCAAATATAGGAAATGAAACAAGTGAGTCTGAATCTAAATATTGGAATTTAGATTTAAAAATGCGAGATATAGAATCGCGTATACAAACAATTACAGCAGGAAATGGTTCTATATATGCTGTGAGAAAAAAAGAATACATAATTACACCACTTATTAGATGTCATGATGGATATCTCCCGTTTCAATATGCATTAAAGGAAAAAAGATGTATTTTTAATCCAGATGCAGTATCATATGAAAAAGCGGGAGAAGATAATAGAGATGAATTTAAGCGAAAAGTAAGAATGAATAGAACAATATTAGAGATTTTTAATAGTGCACCTAAAGTAATGAACCCTTTAAAATATAAATGGTTTAGCTTGTTTTATTTTGGGCACAGGACATGCCGATATTTGCTTTGGCTTATGCATATTATCTTCTTTGGAGCTAGTATTGTTTTATTATTTTTATGTCAAAGCGTAATAGCGTGGTTGATTGTAATAGCACAGGTTATTGGTCTGGGATTGGGAATAGCCTCAATTAATCATCAGTTCAGGAATAAGTATATAAGAATGATAGGATATTATTCAATGACAGTAATTGCACAGATGGTTGCAGCTTTCAAACAAATAACAGGGCAAACAAAAGCAACTTGGGAAAAGGCAGAGAGTACACGATAATATAATGAGGACTTGAAATGAATTTTGAGGTATTACTTAGTTGTATGAATAGAGATGAATTTTCAATAATAGAGAGTTCTAATCTTAAAAATGTAAATACATTGATTATAAATCAATGTGATAGCGATGAAGAGATAGATTTAGATGAAAAACATAGGATAATTAATACCTCTACGCGAGGATTGTCAATAAGCAGAAATATAGCAATTGACAATGCTATAGGAGATATATGTCTATTTTGTGATGATGATGAAATATTAATTAGTAATCTCGAGGAACAAATAACTGACGCTTATGAACAAATTACTGATGCCGATATAATTGTTTTTAAAATAAGCAATAAAAAAAAGAAGTTAAAGGAAAAGATAAAAAAGTTATCAATATTTGAACTTTTACGAGTGTCTTCAGTGCAAATCTCCTTTAGGAGGGAATCGATTAAAGGAAAGATAAAATTTGATTATTTATTAGGTGCTGGAACACCAAGTGGATCTGGTGAAGAAAATAAATTTTTAATTGAATGTTATCGGGCTGGATTAAATATATATTATATGCCAATAGATATATTGACTTTGAATGACAGCGAATCTACATGGTTTAGTGGTTTTGATAAAGAGTATTTTTATAGAAGAGGATACGTAACACGATATATATATGGTTTATTTTTTTCAGTTATATATGCTATGTATTTTTTGGTTTCAAAAATAAAAATGTACAGGAGAACTACTTCTTTTTTGAATGCCAATTATTATATGTTTAAAGGTATTATAGATAATTGCATGAAAAATGAGAGTGATTATTTGAACAGGGAAGGATTTAAGAAATGAAGCTGTTTTTATTAGGCGACTTTTATTCTGATAATGGACCGGGAAATGCAAATAAGCAGATTATGCAGGCTTTATTATTGAAGTATGAAATAATATATTCAAAATCCTCAAATAAGCTTGGTCGCATTTGGGAAATGTTTAATGGAATAAGAAAATCTGATATAGTTATTATCTGTTCGAAATCGCAGCTAAATTATTTTGGTGTGAAATTTGCGAAGCTAGGAAGAAAAAAAATAATATATGTAATGCATGGATACTCTTCTTATGAAAGTAAAATAGAAAATCCGCAAATGGAAGAGTCTGCATATAGAAAACTTTGTGAATATGAGAAATTTATATTTGAAAATGTTGATAAAATTGTATGTGTGTCAAAAAAGTTTATGAATTATATGAAAAAAGAATTTTCTGTTTATTCGCATAAGTTTGATTATATATATAATATTATCGATATGAAAAAAATAGAACAGCAAAGTGAGAAATTTCAGGAAAAAAGAGAGAGACAGATTATATCGATTGGCGGTGGATTAAAAAGAAAAAATATTAACGCAATAGCCGAGGCTACTGATGAATTTAAGGAAGCTGTTCAGTTATGTGTAATTGGAAAGAACGCGTCAGATGGTGAAAAAATAAAAGAACATTCCAATGTAATATGGTATGAACATTTAGAATATGGAGAAGTAATAAGGAAGTTGAATCAGTCAATGTTATATGTTCAAAATAGCATGTTTGAGACTTTTGGTTTGGCTGTTATTGAGGCATTGTATTCAGGATGTAGTTTATTGATTTCTGCAGAAGTTGGCTGTCTGGATTTATTTGATAATATTACCGATAATGATATCATTACCGATACAAATAATATCGATGAAATCTCCAGGAAAATAGAGTTTTTGTTGCATAATCCGAATAATAGCAGACTAAGAATGAATTTTAATGTGGAAAAAGTTTCTAAAGATTATCAGATTATCAGTTGGAATAGAATAATTGAAGAGCTTAAAAAAGTATAATAATGGAGATGAAAATTTGAAAATAAATAATTGTATTGCGCATGAAGAAAAAAATAATAAATCAATCAGAGTTACAATTTTAACAACTACATATAATAGAGCGCATACACTTATTAGATTATATGAGTCATTAATTGCACAAAGTGATTATAGTTTTAAATGGATTATTGTTGACGATGGTTCAGTAGATAATACAAGAGAACTTGTAGATAGTTTTAATAATACTTTTTTTTCAATCAGGTATGTGAATAAGGAAAATGGTGGGAAACATACAGCTATTAATATGGGGATGAAGTTAATTGATACAGAATATACATTTATAGTTGATAGTGATGACAGACTTTGTAAAAATGCAATTAGACTTGTAAATAAATGGATCAAGGAAATTGAAGGATTAGATAATTTTGCAGGAGTTGCAGGAACGCGTATATCTGATGCAGGAACAATTATAGGAGAATTTAAGTCGAAGGAATATTATGTAGATTGTTATAATTCATGCAGAAGAAGAAAGGGGCTTTTAGGGGATAAAGCGGAGATATATAAAACAGCTTTATTAAAGGAAAATCCTTTTCCTGTTTTTGAAAATGAAAAGTTTGTTCCGGAAAATGTTGTGTGGAATAAGTTTTCACTTATGAATTTGAAACTTAGGTGGCATAATGAGGGAATTATAATATGTGAATATCTTGAAGATGGTCTGACAGCACAAACACATAAAAATCTATTTTTTAAAGAAAATTTTAACGGATACAAAGAAGAATGTAAAATAAACGTTAAAGCATTGCCTTTTCCGTATAATTATTCTGCTGGATCTGTATTTTATGCGAGGTGTATAGAGGCAGAAATTTATAAAAAGGCATTTGATAAAATGGATATTTTATTTATAGATAAATTTCTTATGAGAATTTTGGGAAGAATACGATATAGATTAGAAAGGTATTGAGATGAATAACTTAAGAGCAGAGACTCGTATGCCAATAATTGTTGTATATAGAAAATTGATGGTTTTATATTGTGTAGTATTAATATTAGGACATATAGTTAAATATACACCTCCATATTATATAATTCTTTTGATTTCAATATTAACAGTATTTTTTTCATCACGAAATATTAATAGTGAATACATAAAGCAGTATCTTTTTATTTTAATATTTTCACTGTATGGAATAATAGTAGCGACGGTAACAGAAGGAGGATATGGTGGTCCAATAACAATTATCACAGGACTTATGGTTGTTTATGCAACAAAGAAAATGCAATTTTCAAAATCTGATATAACTATATTATTCTGTTCGTTTTTTGTTATGGCATTATATTGGATTCTTAAATCACCAACTTATTACAGCGAGTTTTTTTACAACCAATGGAAGGGAGATAACTCATATGCAAATGCAAATAGTGTAGGATACTATCTTCAATATGCAGGTTGTTTTATGTTTATAATGATGTCCCTTAGTAATAAAAAGAGAATAAAATTCCTTAAGTGGATAGTAGTGTTAATATGTTCTTGGGGATGCTATAATTTAAGAGCACGTATGGCGTTAGCTGGAATGTTGTTCTTTCTTGTGTTTAATATAATCATAAGCATGAATTATAAACATAGAAGAGGAATTATAAAGATACTATTATATTCATCTATATTATTGGAAATATTATTTCCAGTTGCATATCTTATGCTATATCGAAGTGGAATAGGAGCTAAAATAGTATTTTTTGGATTGGCTGAAAAAGGTTTATATTCTGGTAGACAGCTGATTTGGCAAAGGGCGTTTGATGCAATGAATACAATTCCTAGAATGTTATTTGGTATAGGCTCAAATCAGGACTTCTGGAAAGAAGGACTATTGAATATGCACAATAATGCAATGAATTTATATGTAGTAGTCGGAGCTGTGGGACTCATAGTTTATTTTATATATTTAATTCGGTATATTCAAAAAAAGTTTGATTTTGAAAATTGTTCATGGTTGCAAGTCCAGTGTTTATTATTTTTTATATGCGTTATTGTAGAAGGAATGACTGATGTGACTTTGTTCTATAATAATTTTATAGCATATCATTTTATACCATTAGGTATTGCTTTAAATGAAAAATATAACAAATTAGGAAAAAGTATGTACGTATGAGAATAGCAATTATTACTTTATTAGACGAGAAAAATTATGGCAATCGTTGGCAAGCCTATGCAATGAATTCACTTTTGAATGAACTTAAAATTGAAACTGAAAACATATACTTTTGGGAAAGAAACGCACCAAGAAAATGCCTAAGGGAGAGGATAAAAAGAATTTTACCTATTAAAGTTGCATATGTATTACATATGTTTTCAGTATATGAGATTAATAATTTTTCTATGCTTAAAAGGGTTATTAAATTTATTCGATTTAATAAGAAATATATGTCTTCACGACTATTATTAGTTAATTCGTTTGAGGATATTAGTAGTAGGCTGAAATTAGATTATTATGATTATTTTGTTACAGGCAGTGATCAGGTGTGGAATCCATATTATGTTGCTAATCCAATATATTTTTTACAATTTGCAAAAGCTGAAAAAAGATTAGCCTTTATGGCGAGTTTTGGATGCAAAGAGATACCATCCGATAAGTTTGAACAATATAAAAAATGGCTGATGGGAATGAATTATATATCTGTAAGAGAAGACGATGGGGCAGATATAGTTAGGAATATAACTGGTAAATCAGTAGATGTATTTTTTGATCCTACATTGCTGCTATCTAAGGATAATTGGAAACAGATTGAAAGAAAACCTAAAAAGGTAAAATTGCCTGATAAATATGCTGTCTCCTTTATGTTTGGTAATGCGAATAAAGAAATAAAAGAATTTTGTTTTAAGAACAATATTGAGTTAATATATCTAAACAACAAAAAGGATAAAAGATTGTTTTCAGTTGATCCAGCAGAAATGTTATATATAATTAGTCATTCTGCAATTGTATTTACAGATTCATTTCATGTCATGGCACTTTCAATAAAATATAATAGACAATTCTATGTATTTAAAAGAGAGGGATTTGAATACATGTTTAACAGATTAGAATCAACGCTTAATAGATTGCAACTTGGGCAATGTATATATAAGGAGACCGAGGTATTAAATTTGAAACCAATAGAAGATATGGAATATGAGAGGATAAATGAAGTATTGGAAATTGAAAAAAATATTTTTTTTGAGCATGTTAATAATATAGTTTATATGGGTAATTGAGATGCAGATAAATGAACGAAAAGCAGGTATAATTCTTTCATATGTCGGTCAGGCTGTTAAAATTTTAGTCACATTTATATATACACCTATAATGATTAGAATTCTTGGAAAAAGTGAATATGGATTATATCAGTTAGTGTTTTCTGTAGTATCATATTTGAGTCTTTTAAGCCTTGGATTTGCTAGTTCCTATTTGCGATTTTATTCAAGATATAATGTAAAAAAAGATGAAGATGGTGTAGCAAGACTTAATGGAATGTTTTTGATTATATTCACAGTAATGTCTTTGATTTGCCTTATTTGTGGCTATTTTCTGGTGAACAATATATATGTAATATTTGGAACAGGATTGAATGAAGACGAGTATAAAATTGCTAAGGTCTTGATGGCGTTAATGATATTTAATATGGCAATATCATTTCCTAATAGTGTATTTAATTGTGCAATTACAGCTCATGAGAAATTTATATTTCAAAAATTACTTATTATCATTCAGAATATATGTAGTCCATTTTTATCATTGCCATTACTGATTATGGGATATGGTTCTATAGGAATGGTTTCTGTAACATCATTTATAACTATACTAGGTGTATTAGCAAATATATATTTCTGTTTACGCAAGTTACATATGCGTTTTATTTTTACAAATCTGAAATTATCTTTATTAAAAGAGATGTGGATATTTACATTTTTTATTTTCTTGAATCAGATAATAGATCAGGTTAATTGGAATGTTGATAAGTTTCTTTTAGGAAGATATATAGGAACATCGGCAGTCGCAGTTTATGGAATTGGTGGACAGATAAATTCATTGTATATACAAGTTTCATCCTCAATTTCGAATGTATTTATGCCACAGGTGAATAAAATTGTAGCGGAGTCGAATGATAATAGAAAGTTGAGTGACTTATTTGCAAAAGTAGGAAGAATACAATTTTTAGTTATTATGCTTGTTGTTACAGGATTTATTTTTTTTGGAAAAGCATTTATAGTTATGTGGGCTGGAAGTGCATATAAAGAGTCTTATCTGGTTACGTTATTTCTCATAATACCAATTACGATTCCCCTCATGCAGAATATTGGAATTGAAATACAAAGAGCCAAGAATAAACATAAAGTCAGGTCTATTGTATATGCGTGTATATCAGTTGGAAATATTTTGATAAGTATTCCGTTGATTAAAATATATGGTTCTGTTGGAGCCGCTATGGGAACTGCAATTTCATTAGTTTTAGGTAATATCTTATTTATGAATTGGTATTATCATAGGTGTATAGGAATAGATATCATTAATTTTTGGAAAGAAATTTTGAAAATCGTTCCATATATTATAATACCATGCATTGTAGGAACTTTAATTTATAATTTCGTTACAATTGAAGGGGTATTGTCATTTGTTATTTGGGTTACAATCTATGTAATAGTATATGGTGTAGCAGTATTAGCATATTATAAAATTTATAAACGAATGGGGATTTGCGTATAAATAGCCTATAAACGAATGGGGATTTGCGTATAAATCACGCATAAACGAACGGGGATTCTCATCGCAATGGCAAAAACGCAGGATAACAAAGTTGAAGCGATAAGAAAAACTATGAAAAAAGCCTCGAACAGTTTTAGTGTGTACAGAAATCGACTCATAAAAAAGGGCGTGATAACGTCACCGGAGTATGGACATTTGGATTTTAAGAGTTTGTATTAAGAGAGGAATAGAATGATAGAAATAAAAAATTTTGTGAAAAAAGAAATTGTCCTTTGTACGGTAATAATACTGGCACTAATTTCAATGCTTTTTGTACGACCAAATGCGGAATATATATCATATATAGATTTTAGAACGCTTGCAATTTTATTCTGTCTTATGACGATAGTTGCAAGCTTTAGTGATATTGGGGCATTTGATTGGCTGGCAGAACAGTTGCTAAATAAAGTAGAAAGTTTGTCGGGAACTGTCCTTGTGCTTGTATTGTTGTGTTTTTTTATGTCGATGTTTATTACTAATGATGTGGCACTGATTACGTTTGTACCATTTGCACAAATAGTACTTGGCAATGTTGAACAAAAAAACAGGAGTAAGTGGATGATAAGTTGCGTTGTGATGCAGACAATTGCGGCGAATCTTGGTAGTATGTTCACACCAATTGGAAATCCGCAGAATTTGTTTTTGTATGGAAAGGCTATGCAGAACAAATTATGTCATATTTCCGGGATTGGGGATTTTCTCTGGCTTATGTTGCCGTACAGCATTATTTCTCTGGCTCTATTAATATTATACGTTGCTTTAATAGGTATATTTTGGAAGAAAGATACTTTTGAGCAGAGTAGAGGAAAAGATAGTTCGGCAAGTATTTATTCAAAATCAAAAAGGATGGAATATACTATTTGGTATGGTATATTTTTTATCATAAGTCTGCTTGCAGTAGCACATAAAATACACTATATTATTCCATTTATTTTGATATTAGTGTATTCGTTTGTGCGCAATAAAAAGATTCTGCTAAAAGTTGATTATTCTCTCCTTGGTACATTTGTAGGATTATTTATTTTTATTGGAAATCTGGGGAGAATACCAGCTTTCTCGTCAACTCTTAAGAGTATTATGAAAGGTCATGAGGTTATCACGGCAGTACTTGCAAGTCAGGTAATGAGCAATGTTCCGACAGCAGTACTTCTGGAAAAATTCACAGAAAACATATCAGCTCTTATTATAGGAACGAATCTGGGCGGACTTGGTACAATTATAGCTTCTATGGCAAGTCTTATCAGCTTTAAGTACATAGGCCGTGAGCAATGCGTGGCAAAAGGCAGATATTTGATGATTTTTACAGTGGCAAATATATTCTTTTTAGCTGCATTACTTGGATGGTTTTATTGCGATTCATTTTTATTATGATATTTACATGATATTATTGGTTTTGTTTTGTACAATCCCAAAATGAATTGAACAGTAAAGTACTATAAATATATGGTACCATTTCTCTAAAAATAATGTTATTATATATAAAACACTAGTACATCGTTTCATAAATAACTATACCAATCGCGTAGTTATTTCGAAAACGATGTACTAGACACAATCACCGAGAGGAATGGAAAATTATGATTGAAAAGAGAGTACAGAAGAAAAATTTAAGAACAAGAATTCTTGCGGCGTTTTTAGCCATTATTATCATGACCGCAGCGCCATTTGAAATGCAGGTAGATAATTCGGCAGAATATGTTGGACTTTCAATAGAAAGAACAAAAGCTCAAGCCGCTGACGTAATAACAGTTAAAACCGCGAATACGTCAACATTAAAAAAGATTCACGCGAAGCTTTCAAAAGGCAAAGCTATTACATTAAAGGTACGTGGCAATGAATCAAAATCAAAGAGTCTTTTACGACAGGTAAACAACAAGATTAAAAAAGTAAATAAGCAGGGGGTTGTCTTTGAATATAAAAAGGACAAGACTGCCGGCGGGTACACTTATTACACAATAAATTCAGATCAGGCTGGAACATATCAGTATGCAATCAAATATATAAAGAAGCTGTATTCTCTTTTGCGTGAGTGGTATTTGACCCCAGATGTTAGTGATACGGCATTGTATTATCATGATGTCCAGTTGTATCCAGACGAGACAACAAGAAAGCTTCATTGGGCATATGATTATCTGGTAGAGAATATATATCCAAATGGGATGAGTTTTGACGAGGAAACTTATGTGCCGATTGATAGCGGAACATATGATGCAAAGACGACTTCTTGCAACGTATATCTGGATAATTATAATTCATCTGATTATCAGACAAATAGGCAGCTTGTCAAAAATATTACATACACATATACTTTTACGATAGTTGCAAGTTATGAAGATAGATTATCTGATGAGACTAAAGAGGTGACGCTTGAATATCCATACCCATTGAGTGAGAATGAGAAAGAGGCTCTTATTGAACAGTATCGTCAGGAGGCGTATAATTCTGGGGCATACGGATGCTTTGTTTACATAGATAGAACAGTTCATGCATCAGGATACACATATGAGGAATTTTCAAAACAGCCAATTGCACAGAAATTAATAAAAAAAATCACATGCTATTCAAAAGTTTTAGATGCTGATTTAACAATTTGCAAGACACAGAATTTCTGTGATCTGAGTGATGCACTTAAAGTTTATGCAATTGCTGCAAGTGGATATTTTTATTGTAATTATGGAAGACCACAATATGGAATGGTTTACGATTATACCTGGGCAAAATATTATGGCAAAAAGGGCATGAGTATTCTATACAATAATAAGGCAGTTGGTGTGTGCGAGGTATTTGCCACATATGAATGCCAGGTATGGGATGCATTAGGCATTCAGAATTATTTATGTGACAGCTATCATATTAATCATGCATGGTCTGTTGTAAAAGTAAAAAATTCTGTCGGAAAGGTTATGTGGATACCATTTGATTATGGCATAGGACCATCTGAAGGACTTGCAGTAGATGATGCGACATACAATAAATACTTAAAGACAGAGGCAATGAGGTATAAGCTTTATTTATCAAGTATAAAAGGCGCACCTAAGAAAAAGAATTTTAAAGATTCTGATTTTAAATAGTACAATTAGGAGGCAATTATATGAAACTAAATGAATTCGTAAAACTGATGACGGGCAATTTTGATAATAAAGAGCAATTTGAAGCTATGAAAAATGCCGGAAAGGCATACCCATACGCGCAGCATGTGAACACGATTTGTAATGACAAAATTAAAAATCTGCCTGAAGATTTTAATGGGATTTTTGTGGTAGAAGAAAGTTATTATGAAAATGACGGAAAGCGCCATGCATCGCCGCACCTTTTCCTCATTACAGAGAGTGATGAAGGAATGTTGCTTTCTTCTTATGAGATTCCAGAGGGTGAAGATAAGAGTACTTTTTCATATGCTTCTATGAAGACAGTGGATTATAATGTGCTGATAAAGTCTCAAAAGTTTACGCCAGCGCTCTATAAAGAAAGCGATGGTGTATGGGAGGGCGGAAGTATAAGTCAGTTTTCGCCAGTAATGACATTTAAGTTATGGGAAAAGTTCTCAGATGAAAGGCTTGAAGTATCTGAAAGCATGGAAGTGAATGGAAAAAGAACATTTGGATTTGATGAACCAATTATTTATAAACGAGTATAAATCGGTATAAATCCGGTATTATTTTGCTTTTATGTATTTACATTGAATAAAGAGTGGTATACTATAGAGGTCAAAAAGATTACTATTAATATATGAAAGAAGGATTAAGCAATGAAGAAGATATTAATGACAATATTAATTGGTGTGATGCTTTGCATGGGAGTACTTGGAGGTTGTGGAAATAGTGCCGGCGAAGCGTCTGATAAGAATGCATCTAAATCAGAAAAAGAGTTGACTGGAAAAATCGATGAGATTAAGGATTTCCAGTTTGTTATTACAGATGATAAGGACACTCCATATAGTTTTACATTTGATGAGAAGCCAAATGGATTAGATAATGTCAGCAACGGAGATACTGTGATTGTAAAATATACAGGAACGATATCTGAAGTTGACCCATTTGATGGAGAAGTAATATCTGTCGAAAAAGTAAAATAATAGATTTTGAAATGTATATCACGTAGGAGCAAGCGCCCATCAGCATAGCTGATGGGCGCTTGTAGCTTGCGTTTATTTATTTTGTGCTGTCTGCATCAATTACGGACTGAATCTGCTTCATAAGAGAATCATAGTTTTCTTTATTATCAATTCCACCAAGCATTGGTTCCCCTACAATATTGCCATTTCTGTCAACTAGTATGGTAGTAGGAAATGCCATGATTTCAGAGGCATATTTGCCAGCGGCACTAGAAGAATCAATGGAAAGATTTCTGTATTTGACACCCTGACTTTCTAAGACAGATGCCGCTTCTTTAATGGCATCCTTATTTCCATCGAATGTTTCAGTGTTTATTCCGACTACTTCTCCACCCATTGATTTGATTGCATCGTTTAATTCGTTAAGCTTTGCTAATTCAGCAACACAAGGTTTACAGCCGGTAAACCAGAAATTGACTACGGTTACTGCATTGTTAGAAAACAAGCTGGAGTCTACTTTATTACCATCATAGTCCTCGCCGGAAAAATTACTGAATACAGATGAACTGTCTAAACTGTCTTTCTGGCTGCTGTCATCTGATGCAGTTTCTTTATTTTCAATCGCTGCTATCTGTTCCTCAATTTTTCGTATAGTTTCAATATCGTCATTGAGAGTTTTTAATTCATCTTCTGTAAATGAAGATTTGTTCGATTCTACAGTAGAAGCAAGATAATCTGCATAATTTCCATTTGGATCGGCATCGCCTTTATTCATCATGCCAAACGCCTTGTTCCATGCATCAGCGTGGTCGGCAAAAAGCTGATTTTCCTGCTGGTATAAATCATCAAGTGTAGAGTCAGATTTATCTGATGCTTCTGTGCCAGCTTCGGTCTGTACTTTGTTGGAATCTGTAGTGTCTTCTTGCTTTTTGCCACATGCTGTAAGTGATAAAGCGAGGCAAAGTGTTAAAATGTAAATAAAAGTTGTTTTTGTTTTCATGAGTAATTTCTCCTTTAAAATAATAGTGATATGTGGGTTAATGTTTATTTTTTCCCTTTTCCATAAACTGATAGCTGACTGCAGCTTTCGGACATGCTTTTATACAAGCTCCACAACGAATGCACTCAGGGTGATTCGGAGTTTTGCATACATCCACATCCATCTTACATGCTTTTGCACATTGACCGCATCCGACACATTTGCTGCTGTCAACAGTGATATGGAGAATGCTGATCTTATTAAATAATGAGTAGATTGCTCCAAGCGGACAAATCCATTTACAGAAAGGTCTGTAGAATAGAATACTTAGTACAATCACTGAAATTAAAATAATACATTTAAAAGAAAACAGGGTTCCTAGTGCTGAGCGGATGGCAGCGTTTCCAATAGAGAGTGGAATAGCACCCTCCAAAACACCCTGTGGGCAAATATATTTACAGAAGAAAGGATCTCCCATTCCTATAGAGTTCGTTACAACCATCGGAAGAAGTATAACGAAAATTATAAGAATGATATATTTCAGGTATCTAAGTGGTTTTAGTCGGGCCGTCGAAAATTTTTTGCATGGAATTTTATGCAGCAAATCCTGAAACCATCCAAATGGACATAAAAACCCACATATAAATCTGCCAAGAACCACACCGACTAAAATAAAAAATCCGGTTATGTAGTATGAGAACTTAAATTTTGAAGAACCGACGACAGCCTGAAAGGCTCCTATCGGGCATGCCCCTGTCGCGGCAGGACAGGAATAGCAGTTCAGTCCAGGTACGCATACTGTTTTAGCATTACCCTGATATATTTTACCCTTAAATAAATTGGGGATATGAATATTAGTCAGCAGCGTAGCCACGGCCTGTATCCAGCCGCGTAACTTTGCTATTTTTGTTGATAGTAATTTTTTTCCTTTATCCAATTCCGACACACTCCAGACATAGTTTTATTGCTTTACTAAGCACAGCAGCCGCTTCTCCCCTGACTGCGCCATAGCTTATCATGGTTATAGCTATGATAAGCATACCGACTTGATAAAATTGTTTGCTTTTTAACATATTGTTACTCCTTTTTGTATTAATGTACTCCCGGAATCTTCTTTAAACAAATAATTCTGGCTATATTTCCGATATGCTGCTTCCATTTTCTCGTCGTACACACCGTGT
>CAKRLV010000001.1 GCA_934359755.1 uncultured Agathobacter sp. | reverse complement strand
TCATTAGAAGAAGTAGATGAAGAACTTTTATCTGTTTCCTCAGCTTCAACCTGTGAAGGGAAAAGCTCGGCTCTGTTAGTAGTAACTACATCCAAAAATCCCTGCATAGAAGAAATGAGATTATCATTTCTGGCTTTGGTAGTCTCAATTGCACCTGAAAGGATTTCTTCAATACTCTTTAATTGACCGTCAGTATAAGCCATCGCGTTCATTCTAAGAGCATTAGCTTCATTCTGGGCACTGTCTAAAATCTCCTGTGCCTGTTTGGTAGCAACCATAACTACTTCATTTGCCTGTGCATATGCCTGTTGCATAATCTGATGTTCACTTACAAGCTCTGTAGTCTGAATCTGAGCCTGTGCAATAATCTGATCAGCCTTAGCCTGTGCATCAGCAAGAATAGCTTCTTTATTACTTATTATCTTCTGATATCTCTTAATTTCCTCAGGTGTTTTAGAACGTAACTCGGATATTAACTCTTCTAATTCCTCTTTATTAACAAGAATTTTGTTGTTAGAAAGGGCCGCAAATTTACATGAATCTATGTATTCTTCAATCTCTTCGATTATTTGCTCCATTCTGCTACTCATGCTAAACTCTCCTTATCTGTTAATATTATATTTTTTATAGATATCGTCAATGAAACATGATGGCACAAATCGTGAAATATCTCCGCCGTATGATGCGAATTCCTTTACAATAGTTGAACTCAAATAAGAATATTTTAAATTAGTAGTCAAAAATATTGTCTCAATATTCTCGTCCTGCACATGATTTGTCTGCGCAATCTGCAGTTCATACTCAAAATCAGTTACGGCACGAAGTCCGCGAACAATTATTGTGGCATCAATTTTATTCATGTAATCAACTAAAAGACCATCAAAAGAGCCGACTTTGACATTTGGCATATCTTTTGTCATCTCTTCTATCATGTTAACACGTTCTTGTAAAGAAAACAATGAATTTTTTGCACTGTTATTGAGCACTCCAACGACTAATTCATCAACTATTCTTGAGGATCTCTCAATTATATCAATATGTCCAAATGTAACTGGGTCGAAGCTTCCAGGATATATAGCTCTTTTCATATCAAATCATACCTTCCTAATTTTTCTTTCGTATAAAGACATGTTGATTCGTCTTGTATTTTTTGAATTTATAGATTTCAAATCCGTATTCATCAAGATAATCAAACGAAGTATTTAGTGATGCTTCTATTATGATGATTGAATCTTCTGAGATAATATCACTTCCGGCCAATTGAAACATTACTTCTTTTTCCAGATCTTTGTCGTAAGGTGGATCCATAAATACAATATCGAATTTATATGCGCCGTTTAGCCTGTGAATTGATGAAACAGCATCAGAAGGCAGCAAGCGGCATTGATCATCAAACTTGGTAAATTTAATATTGTCCTCGATACATGCGGCGGCTTTTCTTGAGTTCTCAACAAATACACAGAATTTAGCACCACGACTCACAGCTTCGAGTCCTATCTGCCCACTCCCGGCAAATAAATCAAGAAATGTGCAGCCATAGATATCTGGTTGCAAGATGTTAAATAATGTCTCTTTTATTTTGTCTGTTGTAGGTCTTGTCTCTTTGCCCTCTATTGTTTTAAGGGGCAGGCTTCTGGCTGTTCCTGCAATTATTCTCATAAAAGCCTCCGTTATTTCTGTTCTTTAAGAACATCTTTGTTCTTAACAATATAGTCAATAAGTGAAATAATTGTAAGTGTTGTTGCGATAACTATAAGTATTATTCCAAGATAATTGAAAAATGGTGTCTTTATGTTCAAAATAAGAACTATGACCATAAGCATCTGGAAAGTTGTTTTGAATTTGCCCCAGTAACTTGCAGCTATTACAACACCATTGTCAGATGCTACAAGACGAAAACCGCTTATAATAAATTCTCTTGAAATAATAATGATTACAACCCATGATGGAATTGAATCCAATTCAATAAGACAAATCATTGCAGAACATACTAAAAGCTTATCTGCTAATGGATCCATAAATTTTCCAAAGTTAGTCACAAGATTATATTTTCTGGCAATTTTACCATCAAGTAAATCTGTCAGACTGGCAACTATGAAAATTGCAACTGCTATATAATTACCATAGCCTTCAAAATAAGGTGCTAATAAGAAAAAAACAAAAAATGGTATTAGAATAATTCTAAAAATAGTTAATTTGTTTGGTAAATTCATATTATCTCTCCTATTAAATCATATTCGTATGCGCCTGTTATGCGCACCTTTACGATATCACCGGACATGAGCTCTTCGTCCGTATTTATAAAGACGTATCCGTCTATATTCGGAGCATCTCTGTAGGTTCTTCCGACATAGGCGTTCTCATCTGCTACCTTTCCTTCAATGAATGCAAAAAGTTCTGTTCCTTTTAAGGTTTCGTTTTTGTCGAAAATAACTTCCTCCTGCAATTCCATTACGTCTGCCTGCCAGTCTTCCTTAACAGATTCGTCAATCTGATCGGTGAATGTGGCAGCTTTTGTTCCTTCTTCTGGAGAGTAGGTAAATGCGCCAAGACGGTCAAATTCCATATCATTTACAAACTGCATAAGTTCTTCGTGCATTTGCTCTGTTTCACCAGGAAAACCACAGATAAGAGTGGTTCTAAGTGTTATATCTGGTATTCGCTTACGAAGATGAGCTACTATGCGCTCTATATCAGCTTTGTCAGTTTTTCGTCCCATTCTTCTTAATATCTCATCATTGCAATGCTGGATAGGCATATCAAGATAATGACAGACTTTCTCATTCCGGATCATTGAATCAATTAATTCTTCGTAAATTTCTTCAGGATAACAGTACATTATACGAATCCAGAAAAGCCCATTTATTTTATTTAATTCATCCAAAAGACGGTGAAGGGATTTTTCACCATAAATATCAATGCCATAAAGAGTTGTCTCCTGTGCAACAAGAATAAGTTCTTTTACACCATTTGATACAAGCTCTTTTGCCTGGGATACAAGTTCTTCCATAGGAACGCTTCTGTACCGGCCTCTTATCGAAGGGATAACACAATAAGTACAGTTTTTATTGCAGCCTTCTGATATTTTTAAGTAAGCAAAATGACCACCAGTAGTAAGCACTCTGTGAGAATCAAGTTTTGGAAGTCCTTCTAAAGTATGAAGATTCTTATAAGTCTTATTTTTTAATGTCTCTTTGACAGCATTGAATATATCATCATATGAATTAGTTCCAAGTATAGCATCTACTTCTGGTATTTCCTGAATAATTTCATCCTGATATCGTTGAGCAAGACATCCTGTTACGATAAGTGACTTACATGTACCGGCCTTTTTGTATTCAGCCATCTCAAGGATTGTATTGATACTTTCTTCTTTGGCATCATTGATAAAGCAACAACTGTTTATGATTATGATGTCTGCCTCGTTCTCATCATCTGTTAACTGGATGCCGTTCTCTGTAAGCTTTCCAATCATGAATTCTGAATCTACAAGGTTCTTATCACAACCTAATGATATAAATAATAATTTCATATACACATTCCATAAAAAAGGAATGACTAAAAGTATGTCATTCCTTTTCGTACTACTCTTCGTCGTCAGTTACTATTTTAACATCACCATTATATAATTCTTCTACTGCAATTGATAATGGTTTATTGCATTTTGGATGATCAACAAAAGGTTCAGCACCGTCGATAAGCTGACGGGCTCTCTTGGCTGTAGCAAGTACAATAGAATATCTACTGTTTACTACTGGCTCCTCTCCGATTTCAACTCCGTCATTTACTACTTTCATTAATTCAACATAAGATGGATGTATCATATTATTCTCCTTTCGAAAAGCTTAAAAGCTCATTTCGCATATTTTTAATAAATTCTATATTGGATGAGATCCGATAATTGTCATAATCAGAAGCCTTATTTTCCTTTTCAGCTGTAATTATGTCATTTACAAGTTCTACACAATTATCTAAATCGTCATTGACAATTAAGTAATCATAGTTCTCAACACCTAAAGATTCCTCATATGCACGGCTAAGTCTTGATGCAATGACATCTGCTGTCTCTGTTCCACGACCTATGAGCCGGTTCTTCAATTCTTCAGCATTAGGTGCTGTAACAAATGCTAATAATGTGTCCGGGAACTTTTGCTTTATTTTGAGAGCACCCTGAATCTCAATCTCGAGTATGACATTTTTTCCAGCTTCAAGCTGCTCTTCAACATATTTGCGAGGGGTGCCATAATAGTTGTCAACATATTTAGCATATTCAACTAATTCATCACTATCAATCATTTTTTGAAATTCTTCAACACTTAAGAAAAAATATTCGCGACCATGTTCTTCGCCAGGTCTTGGATTTCTTGTAGTAGCTGAGATTGATAATGCGTAGTTTTGTCCATGTTTATTCATCAACTGTTTCATTATAGTGCCTTTTCCTGCACCGGAAAAGCCTGAAACAACAACAAGTATTCCTTTATTGTTCATCTGTACTCCTTGTAATTACTCAATATTCTGTATCTGTTCCCTGACCTTTTCGATATCAGTCTTGAGGTTAATGCCAGCGTCAGATATCATAAGGTCATTTGCTTTTGAAAGTATTGTATTAGCTTCTCGATTCATCTCCTGTGCGATAAAATCAAGCTTTCTACCAATACTGCCTCCCTTTTCAAGAGTATCCCTGGTGGATGTGATATGACTTCTAAGACGTACAGTCTCTTCATCCACACAGATTTTGTCAGCAAAAACAACTACTTCCTGTGCTATTCTTGCGTCATCAATTTGCTTATCGCCAAGCAATTCATGCACCTTTTCTTCGAGCTTTGCCCTATATTCAGTCATGATAGCTGGATATCGCTCTTCAATAAAGTCAACATATCCTAACATATTATCGAGTTTTGTGCAAAGGTCAATTTTAAGATTTTCACCTTCTTTTATTCTTGAATCGACAAATTGTTCACATGCACTACGTAGAACCTTCTCTAGGCATATCCAAAGTTTCTCCTCATCTATGGATTGTTCCTCCATGACAAATACTTCTGGATATCTCGAAAGTCCACTGGTATGAATATCATTTTCAATTCCGAATTCATCTGACATCTGCTGAAGATGCTTTAAATATTCACCAGCTAATGAGGAATTATATTTAAGAGTAAAATTATCATCTGTATAATCCTCATATGTAATATATACATCAACTTTGCCTCGTTCTATGTATTCTTTGAGTAAGTTTCTTATTGAACTTTCAAAGAAATTAAGTTTTTTCGGCATTTTGATGCTGACGTCCAAGTATCTGTGGTTTACAGATTTGATTTCAGCAGTAAATTTGCGTTTTTCATCAGCAAACTCACAGCGTCCAAATCCTGTCATACTTTTTATCATGATTTACCTTCTTTCAAAAAAATAGATATCATGCATGTCCTCAAATACATACTGCATGCATAGATAAAATTATTATATTACTACCTCTTTAATTCGTCAAATATTCTTGGCAATTTATCTTGATTCATTTATAATACATAGAAATGAGATGATGCTTTTTGAGCCTTTAATCATAGGAATACATAAGTATTTATTTTAGAATTTGGAGGAATATATATGGCTTTAGATGGAATTGTTATATCCAATCTTGTACATGAATTAAACCAAACAGTCTTAAACAGCAAAATAAGCAAGATTGCACAGCCTGAAAATGATGAACTACTGCTCACATGTAAAGGCAGTAATGGTTCATATAGATTGTCTATTTCAGCAAACGCTTCTCTTCCGTTTGTATATATTACAGATGAAAATAAAAAAAGTCCGCTGCAGGCACCTACTTTTTGTATGGTGTTACGTAAGCATATTGCGAATGGCAGAATCACGAAAATATATCAGCCGCACATGGAAAGAATTATCAATTTTGAAATTGAACACTTAAATGAAATGGGTGATTTGTGCCACAAAATTCTTATAGTTGAATTAATGGGAAAATATTCTAATATTATCTTCTGTTCTGATGACGGAATTATTATAGACAGCATAAAAAGAGTTCCTGGTTCGGTCAGTTCTGTACGTGAGGTTTTGCCAGGAAAAGAATATTTTATACCAGAGACACAGGGACAGAAATTTAATCCATTAAATGTAGATGCAGCACAATTTATGGAAATTATAAAAGATAAACCGTATTCTGCAACAAAAGCAATCTATATGTCATTTGTTGGAATAAGTCCTGTTATTGCAAGTGAAATATGTTATAGAGCTTCTATAGATGGAGATATGCCGGTTGCATCAATATCTTCGGATGAATTACTTCACCTTGCAAATAATTTTATCTGGATAATGGAAAGCGTATCTAAGTGCGAATTTACACCTGCTATAATCAGAAATAATGGTGTACCTGTAGATTTTGCAGCGTTTGAGCTGAAACAGTTTGCGGATTATGAAATATCTTTCTATAATTCTATTTCAGAAGTGCTTTCAAACTACTATTCTGAGAAAAATATATACTCAAGAATCAGACAAAAATCAGTTGATTTGAGAAAAATAGTATCAACTCTGCTTGAACGTAATACCAAGAAGTATTCAATACTCCAAAAACAACTTAAGGATTCGGAGAAAAAAGATAAATTTAAGCTATACGGTGAATTGATAAATGTATATGGTTACAATCTTGCTGATGATGCAAAATTTTTAGAGGCACCAAACTATTATGATGATAATAAAATAATTAAAATACCGCTTGATCCTACAATTTCTGCGGCTGATAATGCAAAGAAATATTTTGATAAATATGGCAAGCTTAAGAGAACGTCTGAGGCATCTGTTGAACTTATCAATGAGACAAAAGCGGTTATAGATCACCTGGAATCTATACAGAACTCTCTTGATATTGCCCTTACAGCTGATGATTTAGTCCAGATTAAGGAAGAACTTATAGAATGTGGATATATTAAGAAATCAAGAGGTGGCAAAAAAGTTAAAATTCAAAGCAAACCATTCCACTATATTTCAAGTGATGGCTATGATATATATGTTGGAAAGAATAATTATCAGAATGAAGAATTAACATTTAAATTTGCAACAGGCAATGACTGGTGGTTTCATGCTAAAGGAATGCCAGGTTCACATGTTGTGGTTAAATCTAATAATGAAGAACTTCCAGATCGTGTGTTTGAGGAGGCGGGCCAGTTAGCAGCTTATTATTCTAAAGGCAGAGAAAATGATAAGGTAGAAGTCGATTATTTGCAGAAGAAAAATGTAAAGAAACCAAATGGAAGTGCTCCTGGATTTGTTGTATATTATACCAATTATTCACTAACAATAAGTCCTGATATATCTAAATTAAAGCTTGTCAGTGATTAGTTCGATTCTGAAATAGTAAAGCCGAAGGCAGTTATATATCCTTCGGCTTTTTGATGCCTATAGATTCATTTTTTTGAGCTGATTTTCCATAAATCTATCCATATGATGCTTTAAAATTTTGTGTTGTTCGGATTCAAGGTCAGGGTCTTCTGATAGAATTTCTTTTACACTGTCAGCTGCTTTTTGCAGTATGGAAGCATCCTGATAGATGTCACCTAGCTGAAATGCCAAATCTCCACTTTGACGGATGCCAAAAAAGTCTCCAGGTCCTCTTAATTTTAAATCTTCACTTGCAATAAAAAATCCGTCATTTGATTTGTTTAGTATATCAAGACGCTTCTGAGCAGTCTTCGAATGCGAAGTATTAATCATTATGCAATATGATTGTGCATCTCCTCTTCCTACACGGCCTCTTAGCTGATGCAGCTGGGCAAGTCCGAATCTATCCGCATTTTCAATCATCATTACAGTTGCATTTGGAACATTAACTCCTACTTCTACGACGGTTGTTGAAATTAGAATCTGAATTTTATTAGCGGCAAAAGCTTCCATAACTTCATTTTTTAGAGAATTTTTCATTTTGCCATGTAAAACTCCAAGTTTTATATCTTCGGGAAGCATTTCTCTTAATTTTTTGGCATAATCAACAACATTCTCGCCTTCTAAATTTTCGGTTTCTTCTACCAATGGACATATTATGTATACCTGATGACCATTATTTATTTCATTTTGCATAAATTCATAAGCTTTTGGACGATAAGACGAATTAACTACACAGTTTTTAATTGGAAGCCGCTTGGCTGGGACTTCATCAATTACAGATATATCCATATCTCCATAAATTATTATCGCAAGTGTTCTTGGAATAGGTGTGGCACTCATGACAAGTATATGAGGACTGTCACCTTTCTGCGAAAAAGTGTCTCTTTGCTTTACGCCGAAACGATGCTGCTCATCTGTTATTACAAGTGCAAGATTATCGTACATTGCTTTTTCCTGAATCAGCGCATGTGTACCGATTATCATAGCGTTTGGAAATAATTGCATCTTCTCATAGGCATCACGCTTCTGTTTGGCAGTCATAGAGCCTGTTAAAAGTATCACCTGATAATTCAGATTAAAGTCGCGTACAAGGCTTGTAAACGTCTCATAGTGTTGTGTTGCGAGCACTTCTGTTGGCGCCATGATTGCAGACTGATATCCATTAAGGGAGCACCATGCCATCAATAGAAAGGCAATTATTGTCTTTCCTGAACCGACATCTCCCTGGACCAATCTTTGCATAGCAAAGTCACTGCACATATCACTTCGAATCTCTTTAATTGTTCTAAGCTGTGCATCTGTAAGAGAAAATGGCAGTTTTGAAATTAGATCATCGATAAACTCGGGATTCATAAATTCAAAGTTATTTGGGGCTTTTACCTGTTGCTCTTTCTGATATTGCATACCCATTATGAAAAGAAAAAATTCGTCGAATACAAGTCGCTCTCTTGCTCGTATAAGAGTCTCTATCGAATCGGGAAAATGAATCTGCTTTATTGCATAGTTGTATTCACAATAATGATTTTCCATACGTATTGAACTGGGAATATAATCTCCGAATAAATCATCGAATGCAAGTGCACTTCTTATTGTTTTGGTCATCATGGTATTCTTGATGCCATTTGAAAGAGAGTAGACTGGCTGCAGAGTTCCTTCAAGAGCGGAATACTTTTCAACCTCATATATATCTGGCTGTTCCATAGAATATTTATCACCCCGTACACTGATTTTTCCATAAAAAATATAGTGTTTGCCAGGAATTATAGTATTTTTAATATACGGACTTCTAAACCAGACTAACTGTATTTTGTGACCATAGTCGCCTATATCCAGTAATGAGACCAACATCCGCGTTGTTTTTTTGTTTATTACTTTATTTCGGATACATGCATGTATAGCATATTTTTCATCGGTGTTTATATCTTTTAGCTCATCAATATCTGTGATAGCCGGATATTTGACATAGCTTCGGGGAAAACGAAGGAGTATATCACCTACGGTGTATACTCCTGCTTTTGCAAAAAGATCTTTAGTTTTTTCCCCAACACCTTTTAGTTCGGTAATTGGTGAATTAATATTCATATCTTCTCCTATTATTCTACAGAAATTATATAATAATAGATTGGCTGACCACCGTTGTTGATTTCAACCTCAAGATCAGGGTACTTTTCGGTAATAATTGATGCAATTTCTGAAGCATCTTCCTCAGAAGCATCTGATCCATAATAGATACTTACGATTGCTGATTCATCATCTATCATCTCATCTACCATTTCTAATGTTGTATCTTTTAGTTCTTTGCCGACAGAAAGTATTGATTTGTCGCCAATACCCATATAATCATCCTGCTTTATTGTTTTGCCGTCGATTTCAGTATCTCTTACGGCGTAAGTCACCTGACCTGTCTTTACATTCTCAATCTCAGCTGTCATAGCCTCTTTATTTTCCTCAGCTGTATAATCAGGTATGAAGTTAACAAGTGCTGTGATTCCTTGAGGAATAGTCTTTGTAGGGATTACTATAATATCCTTATCTTCAACTAATGAAGCAGCCTGATTAGCAGCCATAACAATGTTCTTATTGTTTGGCAAGATAAAAATATGGTCAGCATTAACATTGTCGATAGCTTTAAGCATATCGTCTGTGCTAGGATTCATAGTCTGACCGCCTTCGATAATATAGTCAACTCCTAATCCTTTAAAAATCTCATTGACGCCATCACCAATTGAAACTGAAATAAATCCTATGTCTTTCTTTGGTCCCTTTGGAATTATTGTCTCTTCCTTAGGCTGATTTGCGTCTGCAAGCTTTTGAGCATCTTTGATGAGTTTCTCCTGGTGTTCCTCACGCATATTGTCGATTTTGATCTTGCTAAGTGAACCATGTGTAAGAGCTTTCTGTATAGCAAGACCTGGATCGTTGGTATGTACGTGAGTCTTGACAATTTCATCATCAGCAACTACCACGATAGAATCACCAATCGATTCAAGGTATGATTTATATTCACTTTCTTCTTTGTTCGACAATGGTCTGTTCAAAACAATAATAAATTCTGTACAGTATCCAAATTTGATTTCTTTTTCAGTCTCTTCAGAAATTTGTACAATTCCCGACGAAGCTGGTGCTTCCTCAAGAGAATAATCTACTTCTTTGCCGAGTAATGCATCATTGATACCTTTAAGTACCTGCATTAATCCCTGTCCACCTGAATCTACAACCCCAGCCTGCTTAAGAACTGGTAACATCTCTGGTGTCTGGCTTAGCACATAGTCTCCATGCTTGATAATCTCATCGAGAAAAAATACAAAATCAACTGTCTCATCAGCCAATTCAAGAGCCTTATCTGCCATACCTTTGGCAACAGTAAGGATTGTTCCCTCCTTAGGCTTCATAACAGCTTTGTATGCAGTCTCAACAGCTTTCTGGAATGCTTCGCATACAATATTTACATCAAGTTCGTCATATTCCTTGATTACTTTACAGAATCCTCTGAAAAGCTGGGATAAAATAACTCCTGAGTTACCGCGTGCTCCACGAAGTGAACCAGACGATATAGCCTTTGATACCTCAGCCATAGTTGGATTAGAAAGAGCATTAACCTCTTTTGCTGCTGACATAATTGTCATAGACATATTTGTACCTGTATCTCCATCTGGTACTGGAAATACGTTAAGTTCGTTAATCCAATCTTTCTTGGAATCAAGATTCATCGCACCTGCGAGGAACATCTTAGATAACTGCTCTGCTTTAATAACTGTGATTTCCAATGTAGTAATCCTCCTTAATCAATTACACGTACGCCTTCGACGTAAATATTGATTTTTTTTATTTTCATGCCAGTAAAGGACTCTACCTTATACTTAACAGTTTCGATAAGATTATCAGATACAGTGCTGATTGCAACACCATATGAAACTATTACATGAAAATCAATTATAATCTCGTTGTCTTCATCAATGACAACGTTGATTCCGTGATTTAAGTAGTCCTTTTTGAGTAACTTTACAAGTCCATCTTTCATGTTGACAGCAGCCATTCCAACTATACCGAAGCATTCGACTGCAACTGAACCAGCATACTTTGAAATAACGTCTTCATCAATTAAAATTTTTCCATATTGGGTATCCATTTGTCCCTTCATACTTATATCCTCCATCAAAATTGTGACGTAGCTATTGATATTATACCCATTTTTGATAAAAAAGCAAATAATATAGTTATTTTATTATTTTTTTAAATTTTCTTCTTGCAATATGTATACATATCTGATAGAATACATCTTGTTGTGAGCTCTTGAACTACGAGCTTAATGAAATGCAAGGAGGTGCAGTATCATGGCAAAATGTGCAATTTGTGAAAAAGGCGTTCATTACGGAAACAACGTAAGTCATTCTCATAGAAGATCCAACCATGTTTGGAAATCAAACATTAAGAAGGTTAGTTGCAAAGTTAACGGAGTACCACAGAAGTTATATGTATGTACTTCTTGTTTAAAATCAGGCAAAGTAGAGAGAGCTTAATGGTTCGGATATTTTGAATGAACAAAGACCAGTCTTTTGGCTGGTCTTTTATTTTGTCTATTGTGAAATATTTTTATATAATAGGTAAAAGTGCGTGTGAAAAATTTCGTTTTCATACGCACTTTGTTTTTATATCACATAGGAAAGAAGTATATTCTTATGTGATAAATTACTCATTTTCAGTTTTAATATCATCAAGTGATATGTCTTCGTCATCATCTTTGCCAGATGTAAATTTATTTACAAGATCTGGTACCATATCAAGAATTTTGGTCATTCCATCCTGGTTTTTGATATTGACAAGTTTAGTTTGTCCATCCTGAATTACTAAAACTGCGCTAGGCTGGATTTTACCACCAAGACCACCAGCACCGTTATTCTTCTTCTCCTGCATGAATGCACCAGCTGCAACTCCAAACGATACATCTACAAGCGGTAAAATGATTGTGTCTCCAATGTTAATTGCATCTCCCACAACTGTCTTTGTGGTAATGAAACTATCCATCCCTTTGAATAATGATTCGACTGTTGAATTAAAATTGTTCTCTGCCATTGTTTTCCTTCCTCCTAATTCTTTATATAACTATACAATTTCTGACAATTCTTATCAAATAATATCCTGATTGAAATCCCTATAAGACGAAAACCGAATATTCTGCCTTTAGCATGGATGTACCCATGAATATAGAAATTTTCTGTTTCAAAGTCAGGTATTACTCTCCATTTATTCTTATATCCTATTGGAAAAACAGATATTACACCTAATGCTAAGGCGGTGGTATCTGGTGAACCAGCTGAATAATCTAAATTGGCTTTTATCCTTCTAGGAAAAACTATTTTTATAAATTTTATTATTTCCTGCTTTAGACGATTAAGTCCTGCTTTATTTTGTTCATTTGAAAAAAATGTCTTTGCTTTATCAAAAATAAGTCTGAGTTTATTCAAAAATTCTTTAAAGGTATGATATTTCTTTTTGATTTTTGTAATGCGGGATTTAAAATTTTCAGCTTTAATTTTGGAATCGTTGATTGTTTTGGTATTAGCAGTATCTGAATTAGCATTATCTGAATTAACATTATCTAAATTAACAGATTCTATATTTACATCATCCTGATTAACTATATCGTAGTTAACTGCCTCTGTGTCGGCAGAGCTATCCTTTGTTGTATTGTTTTCATCATAATCAGGTAACGATTCATCATCTGTGTCAGAATCTATTATACTATGTTTTCTAAAGAGTATTCTATATGCCAGGTGATATTTTTCTTTTGTATATCCTCCCGAAAATCCTAATATATTAAATAACCAATGCCCCTTAGCGAAGACTGAAATATTGTCGTCATCAGATTTAAAGTTTATTTCATAGCAAATCGGAATAAATAGAACTGTTAATAATAAAAATATTAAAAGCCCGAGACATATCAGAATTACTATTCCTATTATTTTAAGAATCAATAAAAATATCATTCAGTCTCCCGTCCTTTAGATTTAAGGTATTTTTTAATATTAACATCCCCTGTTGCTTCATATGCATCCGTAATGATTTGCTGTATTAATTCAATCCCCTCATAATAGCCTTTGGCAAGGCCTATTATATGCAGATTGTCCTTTGGATATGCCTTTTGTAATAAATCTGTTGTAGGTATCATATCCAGTAGATTATCAGGATTTGACGGAAAAGCAATCACATAAGTATCAAGTGTACCAGCGTTATGGTTTATTTTCCATTTTATTTTATTTGCTTTTTTACCAATAGAATCACTTATGTATAAATCACTATACCATTTCATAATAAACCTCAAAAAAGCAGTTTAAAAAACTGCTTTAGTAATATTTATGAGTTCCCCAAAGATTGCTCTTTTTAAGATCAAGATATTCATTGTATGCCTTTTCTAATATCTGTTTCTCATTTGAAAATTTAAGCAAATGATATGCTTCATGATACTTGTAGAATCCAGAATCTACAAAATACTCTTCTCTTTGTGGCTTGCTATAATAACTTTCGCCCATCATCAGATACCAATGAACATCTTTTTCCACTACATCTTCTGGAACATTAAAAGTATAATGGCTCTTTCCGACATACTGGATGATTGTGGCATTGGCGCCTGTCTCTTCCTTTACTTCTCTTATGGCTGTATCTTTGTATTCTTCGCCCTCTTCAACGGTTCCCTTAGGCAGTACCCAGCCTTCATATTTATTACGATAGTTTTTGTATAAGAGTAAAATCTTACCACGAAAAATTACCACACCGCCACAGCTTGTTGCTTCGATCATTGCAATACCTCCAAAGTGTGGTTCAATAACTAGTATTAGTATACCCTAATTTAGAAGTATATGCAATTAATTAAAATAAGTATCAAATACAGATTTTGCAATTGGTACGGCATATGTGCTTCCAGCACCAGAATTTTCAACTATTACAGCTATTGCAATTTCCTTGCCATTCTTACGTGCATATCCGACAAACCAGGCATTTGTCTGATCTGATGAATCAGATACCTGTGCTGTGCCTGTTTTTCCGTATGCTGAATATGATTGTCCGTTTAACTTACTTCCTGTACCACTTGTAACTACAGCATTCATATATTCTTCAAGAAACTGGCTTTCTTTTTTTGAGATAACCTGTCCATATTCTTTTGGACTTGTTGTCTTGACAGTGATTCCCTTATGGTTTTCGGTATGGTCAATAAGATAAGGTGTCATAAGCACTCCATCATTACATATTGCACCAGCCATCATGGCCATATGAAGTGGGGAAACCATGGTCTTTCCCTGACCAATACAGGTTTCCATTGTCATGGATGATGAATCACTTTTGCTGAGAGAAAATTTACTTTTGGAATACTCAAATGAAACAGGCAGCTTAGTATTGAATAATAACGAATCACATAAGTCGTTTAATTTGTCATTGTCTACATCAAGTCCTATCTGTGCAAAAGAAGAATTACACGAGTTAGCAAAAGAGTCTTTGAGTGATTCGGTACCATGTGTTTTATTTCCAGCACAATGAATAGTAGTTCCGTCATAGGTAAATGAACTGTTGCAATCAAAAGAATAATTATCAACCAGTCCATTATTTTCTTTATAATACTCTAAAAGAGTAAAAATCTTAAAAACAGAACCAGGTGCATATTGTCCCTGGGTAGCTCTGTTGTATAGTACGGTACTGCCCTCACTGTTGACTTTCTCCCAGTTAGCAGCAATGTTATTGGGATCATAATCAGGTTTAGATACCATGGTGAGTATTTTGCCAGTTGAAGGTTCAAATGCTATAACGGCTCCATCATGCTTCCCTAATGCCTTGTACGCGACATTTTGAAGGTTGTAGTCCAGGGTTGTAATGACGTTGTCTCCATAGCTTTTCTCGCCTTTGAGGTCGTTTAAAATCTGCTCAAGGAAAAATTGATGTGAGCGAAGCAGATTAAAATTAGCCTGTCTCTCAAGCCCCGCTTTTCCATTTACAGAGTAACCTACAGCATGTGCAAAAGTGCGTCCATATGGATATTCTCGTGTTTCGTTTTGATTACTATCAACATTTGTCCTGGCAAGTATATAACCATCTGATGAGACTATATTTCCTCGTATAACATTCTTAGAGAACAAATCCTGTAATGAATTATATGGACTGTTAATAAAATCTTCACTCTTTACAACCTGAAAGTAGATAAAGTATGCCATGAGTGCGAGAAATAATATAAAGAAAAAATATGTAACTACAGTAAATTCAAGGTTCCTGCTAGTTTTTTTACGTGTTTGTTTTTCAGATTTCCTGTCTTTCAACGGCGTTAGAACCTCCTTTTATTTTATTGGTGTTTTTCTCAGATTTTGATTTATCCTGCATTATATATAGCGCCTGAACTATTCCGAATAAGATCATTGTAGAAAGAAGTGAACTTCCACCATTGCTTACAAGTGGCAGCGTTACACCAGTTGAAGGGATGAATTTAGTCACACCCCCGATAGTGAGAAATACCTGCAAAGCATAGGTGCTTCCAAGTCCAAGAGCTACAAGTTTATAAAATTGATCTTTCATCTGCATCGAAACATTAAATATCATTAAAAAGCAACTGACGCATACCATAATAATACAAAGTGCAAAAACACCTCCCATTTCTTCAGAGATGGCAGAAAAAATGAAATCATTTTCTACAACCGGGATTTTCTTAGGCAGTCCCTGTCCCAATCCAAGACCAGACCAGCCACCTGTTCCAATGGCAAATAAAGACTGACATATCTGGTATCCCTGATTATCTATTACTGAAAGAGGGTCACGCCAGGCCATGAATCTGGTCTGAACATGCGTAAACAACGTATATCCAATTAATCCGCCGATGGACAAAAAGCTTAGTCCTCCCACAAATATTAGCAATTTTCTTGTGGCAACATATACCATAACCAAATAGGTGAAAAAATACAGGAGTGCTCCACCTAAATCTTTTGAGGCTACAAGAATAAGGACAAATACTGCTGAAACTATACTTGTGATAACCAACTGTTTGAATGAATTATCAAGATAAAGCATTGAAGCTATATAAAATACAAATAATATTTTAATAAATTCAGATGGCTGTATCTTTATACTTCCGATACTTATTGAAATTTTTGCACCGTATGTTGATTTACCAAAAATCATAACTATAGCAAGCGATACGATTCCAACAGCTGCATACAGCCATGTAAATTTTCTGAATATAGATACCTCTCTTAAGATAAGAGGAATTATAATTGAAATAACAAAGCCTGCCAGAATAAATACAAATTGACGGAATGCTTTATTAAAGGAAAGTCTTGTCAGCTCAATCATACTTATAGTCAAAAGCATAACCATGTTATTTAAGACAAGGTTAGAGGCATTTTTGTAAAAGAGTCTATATACAAGAAACATAGCTAAAAATAAAAATAATTGCATCAAGTAAAATCCAATCATTTGCTTTTCTGGATTCTGAAGAAATAATACCAGAAATCCATCAGCATGAATTAGAAATATAATTTTTCGCTGAAAGGCATAAATATGATTTTGTTTTTTATTTTTGTCTGCGAACTTGAATATATGAAAACATTCATATGTGTAAAGAAGCATCAAAAATATCATAAAATATTTAGAACCTTGGATAAATAAATGTGTCATTAACTACTCCACTCCTCTTTTGAAATGTCCGTTAGTGTATTCAAAGTCTACACCATCTGGACGATAATTCTCATATAAATCCAGTATTTTTGCCGCTGTATTGGTATTTTCTATTGTGAAATTTAATCTGAAGCGGTTGATATTGCATGCTTTTAATTTGTTAATATTTGCAAAAAGCATAGTTGGTACTGAATTATATATCATGTTGTAACATTCATTGCATTTGTTTTTGACAGGGAAAACTTTGTTATATCTGTCTTTTAAGTATGTAACCTGTCTGCATTTATCACATTTGTCAATATTTTTATGAACACAGCCTGCAGTTGTCATAAGAACATAATGACCATAGATTATCATCTCACTATTTTGATTAGCTCTTTTTGAAATTTCCCTGCTATTAAGCTCTATAGGTATAGTATCAATACAAAGTCCGTTGTCTGCAAAAGCCTGCCGTGCAATATCATTGAATGTATACATATTATAATCTAAAATCATTTCATAGTCCCTTAAGGATTTATTAAAATTGTCTTTAATGTATTGTATTTCTTCATAATTTTTGATTATAAAGCCGTCGTAATGAGAAAGTGCATCAATTATCTCCTGTTTGTTAAAAAAATCAATTGTGTCCGCTCTCATAATGGAAGGAAGAATCAGATACACAGATTTGTTATTTGCCTTAATTTTGGCAATATCTTTTGGAGCATCCTTGGCAAAATTTTCTCTTGCGTATGAATCATAATCAATATATATATTGTCTATTATTTCTCTTGCAATACATAAATCAAGTAAATTTCTGTTTTCAATTGATACATTTAAAATAGATTTATTGCTATCATAAACAGATGAAATATTAGTACTGTTTTCGATAATTGTTTTCGCAGCGTCTGCGTCTATTGATTCACTATCCCTATATGACTCTGTCAAAATCTGTTCGGACAACTCTTCTAGTGCCTTACGACGGAGTTTGTTTAATTCTCCGTTAGGAATAAAAATATTGTCGTCAAGTTCTATATCTAAAGAGGTAAATTCAAAATCAGTATAGCCGGTTTTACATAGACGTGATTTAATCTGTTCAGATGTAGCAGGTGCATTTTTAGCAGCTGTTACAATATTTCCCTCTGCTGTGGCACAATAGTTATTGTAATATACACTTAAAATACAAGGACTGCCTTGATAAAAAAAGGCATTGCCTGTAATTTTTAGTTTATTATCTTTTGAAGCATACTTGTCTATAATTGACTGATGAAGTGCTTCATTTGCAGTTGAATAATTGGGTTTGGTGTATGTAACCATATCTGACGAATTATGCCTGATATAGTAGTCACATGTAAAGCCGCAACGATTACCAAGTGAATATATATCATCTTTATCAGAAGGACTGAGTGATACAGCTGAGTGCTTCTTGATATATCTGTCTATATATTTTCTGTAGTATGACACGACACCAGCTGCATAGGATGTCTGTTTCATCCTTCCTTCAATTTTCAGGGAATATATGCCACCGTCATGTAATTCTTTTAAATTTTCCAACCCACACATATCTTTGAGGCTTAGAATGTATGTGTCATCTGATATTTTTTTTCGATTTTCATTTAATACTTCATATGAAAGGCGACAAGGCTGCGCACATCGTCCACGGTTACCACTTCGTCCGCCTAATATACTACTAAATAAGCATTGACCGGAATATGAATAACAAAGCGCCCCATGCACAAATGCTTCTATCTCGATTCCTGTCTCATCGTGAATGCGCTTCATTTCGGATATAGACATTTCCCTTGCCATAACCACGCGTGTGACACCATATTTCTGCAGAAAGCGTACTCCGTATGAACTGGTTACTGTCATCTGTGTACTAGTATGGAGTGGTAAATCAGGAAAAGTCTCATGTAGTAATTTCAGGGCACCAAAATCCTGAATAAGTACAGCGTCAAGTCCATTTATATAATAAGGTCTTATGTACTCTATGAGATTGTTTTTAATTTCATCATTTTTTAGAAGTGTATTCACAGTAAGATACACTTTTCGATTGCGAAGGTGAGCGTATTTAATTGCTTTTATCAGTTCTTCTTCTGTAAAGTTGTTGGCATATGCTCTTGCACCGAACATATCTCCGCCGACATATACAGCATCTGCGCCAGCGTTAACTACAGCCTTGAATGTTTCAAAAGAGCCAGCCGGTGCTAATAATTCAAAAATAGAGTTGTCCATATTTTCTCCTGTGATATGTTGAATTTTCGTAACTGTTTATCACAAAAATAGTTATGAAATTCCTATATAAGTAAAAAAGGACAGAATACCTGTCCCTTGAAATTATCGTTTTTTAGTTTTGCCATCTAAGAGCTTATCTTCTAAAGTGGCTTCTAATCTGGCTTTGTTCAAAAGTAAATCCTTATTTTTTGCCTCTAATTCTTTCATAGAAGCCTCAGCAGATTCAGCTTTAATCTGATTCGAAATTAAGTCATGCTTTAAATCATAGATTTCTTTTTCTTTAATTTCTAAATCCTTTTCTAATTTCTCAACATGGGACTTTGCTTTAAAATAGTCATCCGCTATATTAAGTTGAATATATGTACTTTTCATATTCAGTGGAAGATGTCTAAAATCTTCTATAGCATCATACTCTGATATCTTATTGTTGATGTATGCTGCTACTTTCTGAAGGTACTCTTCTCCTTCATAACCGCTTAGTGTATATACTTTTCCATCAATTACTACTTCCGCACTCGTTTTTGCAGACATATCCGCTTCCTCCAGTTTGTTAACACAATATATTGTATATTATACAAGTACTAAATACAAAAGGCAATACCTTACTGACGCGTAATTCCAAAATGGGAATATGCAAAATCTGTTGCAACGCGTCCCTTAGGAGTTCTGTTTATAAAACCATTCTTTACAAGGTATGGTTCGTATACATCTTCTATAGTACCTGAATCCTCGCCGATTGAGGCTGCCAGCGTATCTAGTCCGACTGGACCGCCAGCAAATTTCTCAATTATAGTCATGATAATAGTTCTGTCATTCATATCAAGTCCCATTTTATCAACTTCTAGTAAATCAAGAGCAAATGATGCGACTTCGTATGTTATATTACCGTCATATTTTACTTCTGCAAAATCACGGACTCTTTTCAGAAGTCGATTGGCAAGTCTTGGAGTTCCGCGGGAACGCCTTGCCATTTCAAAAGCACCAGCATCATCTATAGATACATTAAGAACATGAGCTGATTGTATGATGATTTTTTTGAGTTCATCTACAGTATAAAATTCCATATGATTTACAACACCAAAACGGTCACGTAACGGGGCAGAAAGCATTCCAGCTCTTGTTGTTGCACCTACAAGCGTAAATTTAGGAAGATTAAGTCGGATTGATCTTGCCGATTCCCCTTTTCCTATCATTACATCTATAGCATAATCTTCCATAGCTGGATAAAGAACCTCTTCTACTTGCCGATTTAATCTGTGAATTTCATCTACAAAAAGAATATCACCTTCCTGAAGTCCGTTTAAAATTGCGGCCATCTCACCTGGTTTGCCGATTGCGGGTCCGGATGTGATTTTCACATGGGTACCCATTTCATTGGCTATAATTCCGGCGAGAGTTGTTTTTCCTAGTCCGGGTGGACCATAAAACAAAACATGGTCTAGTGACTCGCCTCTTTGTTTAGCTGCTTCTATATATATTTTTAGATTGTCTTTTATTTTTTCCTGACCAATATAATCTTCTAATGTCTGAGGTCTGAGACTGCTTTCAATTTTCAGATCCTCTTCCTGAATTGTGGTCGCTATAATTTTCTTTTCCATATTACCTCAATTTATATAACATATCACATAGCGTCCTAACTACTAGAACAATGACATATGCTTTAGTGATGCCTTTAGTACTGCTTCTACATCCATATCTTCTGTAATCTCGACTTTAGATACAGCTTTAAGACTTTCTGTAGATGAATAACCTAATGACGTAAGTGCAAGTACAGCATCGTTTTTAACAGAATTATTTTCTGATTGAGAAATATTTTTGTTGTTCTCGAGTTTTTGCTCAAATGCCTCTTCAAGTGAAATTTTATCCTTTAAATCAAGGATAACTCTCTGGGCTGTCTTCGCACCTATACCTGGAGCCTTTGAAATTGCTTTAGAATCTCCTGATAATACAGCAAATCTTAAATCATCGGATGATAAAGTAGACAAAATACCAAGTCCACCTTTTGGACCAATGCCACTTACTGTGATTAGAAGCTTAAACATCTCAAGGTCATCTTTGGTGAGAAAACCATATAAAATCATAGCATCTTCTCTGATATAAAGATACGTATGTATTTTAACAGATTCGCCTATGGATGGAAGATAATTTAAAGTATTGGTAGGAATAAATATCTGATATCCGATACCATTTACATCAATCACAATGTGATCTATATTAATTTCAGCCAATTCGCCTTTTATATACGAAAACATATATCCTCCTAAAACTTAAATCTATTTCCAATCCGGATAATTAATTCCTGCGATAATATTCCGATTACAAGTCCTGTTATTGTTCCTGATACAAGTAGAACTGGTATATAGAATAAAATGTTATAATTCTTAACAATTTGTGTAGCTACTAAAATCTGTCCTATATTGTGAAAAATACCACCAACTATGCTTACAGTTATACATTTAAATTTGTTTGTCTTTTTCATGAGATACATGGTCAAAAAACTGAGTATACCACCTGCAAGGGAGTAAATGATACTGAATGCATTTCCAAACATGAATCCTGCAAGAATGATTCGAAGAATCGAAATAAAAATCGCTTCCCTGGTTCCAATCAGATAAAGCAGCCAGATTACTACTATATTCGTAAGCCCGAGCTTTATACCTGGGATACCAAGTGAAAAGAAAGACTCTATATAACTACATATCAATGCTAGTGCCAAAAACAATCCCATATATGCTGTTTTTTTCTTCATAAAGCAACTCCTTAATTAGCAATTGCGTCAAAGTCTGATTCATCGTCTGACTCAACTGTAACAACTACTTTATTTGGAAGACAGACTATAGTCTCTTTTTCCTTTGAAATAGCTTTTTGATTAACACACAATTTATCAGGACAATTTGCTTCTATCATATTTGCACAATTGTCCTTTATTAATAATATATTGGTTACTTTGCCAGATGCATTTTTGATTTTGATTTCTTTATCTTCATCTAAACGATAACGTCCGTATTGCTTACCGTCAACAGTAATCGTGACATAAGAACCTGACGTATTATATTTAGAATAAAAAACAAATAGAAAAATAATGATTAATATTAATAGTGTCGAAATAAAAATAATATCATTTCTACCAATTCTTTTATTCATTATTCTGAAATCTCTCCAATATAGTAAAATCCTTTACATTCTTTAAGCATTACATTGTAAATATTTCCAATCATATCACTGGTGCCTGGAAAATGTACAACTGAATTATTATCAAGTCTTCCTGTAATAAGGTTTGAATCATGCTCATTCATTTCTTCAGCTAAAACAGGCATTATCCTGCCTTCAAGGAGCATTGCCTTGTGTGATGATATATCCTGAACTTCTTTTAGCAGGCGGTCAAATCGATCTTTGATGACATCTTCTGATACCTGATTGTCCATAGATGCAGCAGGAGTTCCAGTTCTCTTGGAATATATAAATGTAAAAGCACTATCATATTGTACCTGTTTTACAACATCCATTGTCTCAAGAAAATCTTCTTCGGTTTCACCTGGAAAACCTACAATAATGTCTGTAGTAAGTGCAATATCAGGAATTGCTTCACGCAGGCGACGTACCTCATCAAGATACTGTTCCTTATCATAGTGTCTGTTCATAATCTTAAGGATTCTTGAACTTCCAGATTGAAGTGGTAAGTGCAGATGGTTACATACTTTGTCACATTCTTTCATGGCGAGGATTAAATCATCTGACAGATCCTTAGGATGTGATGTCATAAAACGTATTCTCTTTAATCCTTTTATTTCATTGACTGCACGAAGCAGCTGGGCAAATGAAACTGGATTGTCAAGTGTTTTGCCATATGAGTTTACATTCTGCCCTAAAAGCATTATTTCACAAACACCATCGGCAACAAGACCTTCTATTTCTCTTATAATATCTTTAGGTTCTCTGCTTCTCTCTCGCCCTCTTACATATGGAACGATACAGTAGCTGCAGAAGTTGTTGCATCCAAACATGATATTAACACCTGATTTAAAAGAGAATTTTCTTTTTATTGGCAGGTCCTCTACAATTTTGTCTGTATCTTTCCAGATATCAATAATTGTAGATTTAGATTCATAACACTGACAAAGTAATTCAGCAAATTTGAAAATATTGTGTGTACCAAATACAAGATTGACATATTTGTAGTGTGTTCTGATTCTTTCGACCACATCAGGCTCCTGCATCATACAGCCACATAATGCTATCATCATTTCAGGATTTTTTTTCTTGAGTGTAGAAAGGTATCCAAGGCGGCCGTATACTTTATTGTTTGCATTCTCTCTTACTGTACATGTATTGTAGATTACAAAGTCAGCCTTTTCATCATCTACTTCAACATATCCAATTTCTTCTAGTATGCCGACAAGTTTTTCAGAATCTCTTGCATTCATCTGACAGCCGAATGTAGTTACATGAAATGTGAGTTTTCTGCCAAGAGTCTGCTCTTTCTTCTGAATATACTCTTTTGCTTTATCCATATATGAATATTGTAATTGTGCTTCTAAATCTCTCATAAATTCCTCTGTTATTTTCTTATTTGACCATTTCCATAGATAATATATTTGTAACTGGTAAGAGCTTCAAGTCCCATTGGTCCTCTGGCGTGTAATTTCTGTGTGCTTATACCGATTTCAGCACCGAAACCAAACTCATTACCATCTGAAAAACGTGTAGATGCATTAACATATACGCATGCGGAATCAATTTCGTTCAAAAATCTCTGGGCTCTGTCATAGTCATTTGTAACAATTGCCTCTGAATGTGAAGTAGTATATTTGTTGATGTGGTCTACGGCTTCTGACATATCCTTTACTACTTTAACAGACATAATGTAATCTAGGTATTCTTTACCCCAGTCTTCTTCTGTAGCAGGCTTAATCAGTTCGTTGTCTTTTAAAATATTCTCAGCTTCCTCATCACATCTTAATTCTACATGATATTCTTTTAGTGCATTATAAAGAAGTGGCAGAAAATCCTTTGCAACATGCTTATGTACTACAATTGATTCACAGGCATTACATACACCAATTCTCTGTGTCTTGGCATTTTTAATTATATTGATTGCCATATCGAAATCAGCGTCAGAGTCAACGTATATATGACAATTTCCAGTACCAGTCTGTATTACTGGGATTGTAGCGTTTTTAACAACTGATTGTATAAGACCAGCTCCACCTCTTGGAATTAAAAGATCTACATACTGATCCATCTTCATAAATTCGTTTGTAGTCTCCCTGTCAGTATCTTCAATCAGGAAAAGAACATCTTTTGAGACACCACATTCATTGATTGCTTCTTTAAGGACATTAACAATTGCTATATTCGAATTTATAGCATCACTTCCACCCTTTAAAATTGAACAATTGCCCGACTTAAAACATAAACCAAATGCGTCAGATGTGACATTTGGACGAGCCTCAAATATAATTCCAATAACACCTAACGGAACGCGCCTTTTGCCTATAATCAATCCATTTGGACGTTTTTTCATGGAAATAACTTCCCCTATTGGATCATCAAGTTTAGCAATCTGTCTAAGTCCATCTGCCATCTGTTCTACTCTTTCGAAATTAAGTGTAAGTCGATCAAGCAGGCTTGCAGGCATGAGATTTTCTTTAGCATGTTCTATATCAATAGCGTTAGCTGCTATTATAACATCCTGATTCTCAACTAATAAATCGGCTGCTTTAAGCAAAACTTCATTCTTTTTCTCTGTATCAAGCATTCCCATTTTGATTCTTGCATCATATGCATTTTTACATAATTGTTCAAGCTTATTCATTGACATAAACCTCCCTATTTTCTGTTACAATCATATCCATATTTATATCAAATTTATTTGTGTTCCATTGTCTGACAGTCTGCCATTCATATGCGACTCCTATTTTGGCAATAAATGCCTTCTGTGATAAATATCTGTCGTAATACCCTTTACCAAAACCTATTCTTGCTCCATTTACTGAAAAAGCAATTCCTGGAATTAATATAATTGAGTCTGGGCTATTATTATATAATTGCCCCTGTGGGGGTTCTAATATATTATAGCTTCCAATTTGTAACTCAGATAAACTGGTTAACTTATAAAATTCCATATTATCGCCATCTACTTTGGGTAGATATATGTTTTTTTCAAGGCTATTCGCATGTGTAAGTAATTTATGCAAATTCACTTCATTTTGAATTGATGAATACATAAGAATATTAGAAGCCTGCTTATAACATTTTAGATTTATAATCTTATTACAAATCATATCACTTAGTTTATCACAATCGAAAGTATTCATTTCAAGTCGTTTTAGTTTAAATTCTCTACGAATTTCGTTTTTGGTTTGCATATTTCTTACCTAGATTTTCCACTTTGCCATCAGCGTCGACTATGTCAATATTATTCAGCTGCGCGCGAAGATTACCTTTGACACTGGCAATAAATTCCTGACGTAATATAGCCTGCTCCTTTTTTTCTTCCTCTGTAAGTCCTTCTGCTTTAGATTTTTTGTATAATTCATTAATTCTATCTATTTTTTCTTTGTTCATATCAGCCTAATGTCTCCATAATATAATTTGCTAACTGGAAATTTGGGTTTTCCTGTGCGTGGAAGGTTGTTCCAATAAAATCATTGTCCATAATATCTAAAATTGTCTCGACATTATTTCCATTTGAAATAATCATATCGGCTCCAGAATAGGTAGCAATCTTTGCAGCTGTAAGCTTGGTTGCCATTCCACCTGTCCCCACATCGCTTCCTGTTGATTCCTTTGCCATATGATATAGTCTTTCATCAATTTCTTCTACATCCTTTATGAGCATTGCGTCTGGATTAGAATGTGGATCATCTGTGTATAATCCATCAATGTCAGAAAGAAGTATAAGTAAATCGGCTCCCACTAATGATGATACAAGAGCTGACAATGTGTCATTATCTCCAAACTGCATCTCATATGTACTTACTGTATCGTTCTCATTTACAATTGGAACAATTCCCAAATTAAATAATTCGTTAAATGTGTTCTTTGTATTGCTTCTTGAGACAGGGTTAACCATAGTATTTTTGGTCATAAGAACCTGTCCAGATACCTGGTTATATTCAGCGAACAGTTTCTGATATGTCATCATAAGTCTTCCCTGTCCGACAGCAGCACACGCCTGTTTTGTAGAAATATCCTTGGGTTTCTCGTTAAGACCTATTGCAACTCTGCCAACAGCAATAGCACCAGAACTGACGAGACATACATCAATACCTCTGTTGCGCAGATCGCATATCGCACGAACAAGGTGCTCCATTTTGGAAAGATTAAGTCTCCCAGACTCTTGGTAGGTAAGACTTGATGAACCTATTTTAATTACTATTCGTTTGTATTCTTTTTTCATAACAATGACTTCCTTATATATTTTCGTAACTGTTCAGTACCTTCACAGTTGCGAGTCTCAAGTGCATTAAATAGCTACATATTTTCTATAAAATGTAATGTTCTTAAATGTAAAACTCGCCTTATATACATTACCATAAATTTATGAAAAATACAAAATCATTTTAGATATTGAGTGAATAAATATTATATGCTATTGTATCTTAATGAATTTAGTTCTAAATTGTCACTAAATTTAATGAATTGTGAGGTTCAATATGAATATTTTAAGAAAAAAAACTATAAATTTATTGGTCATTTTATCTTTACTTATATGTATGTTGGCTAGCGGGTGCAGTTCTGATAAAGATAAAAAAGTTTCAAAGTCTGGATTTTATTTTGATACAATTATTACTATCACACTTTACGGAACTGATGATGAAACATATATTGATAAATGTTTTGAAATGGCATCCGATTATGAAAATAAATTTTCAAACACTATAGATACGAGTGAGATATCCAAGATAAATGATAATGCTGGCAAAAAGTATATCAAAGTCAGTGATGATACAATCGATATTTTAAAAGCTGGAATATCTTATTGCAAAAACAGTCAGAATAAGTTTGATATTACGCTTGGTAAATTATCTGAATTATGGAATATTTCTGATATTGCAAAAGAATGTGAGGATGATTCTAATACTGTGGATGCATCATATCTTCCGTCTGAATCTGAAATAAACAAATTAAAAGATAATATTGATTACACAAAGATATTGATTGACGGAAATAAAGTAATGCTAAAAGATGACACCTGCAAGATTGATCTTGGAGCTATTGCAAAAGGTTATATTGCTGACAGAATGAAAGAATACCTAAATTCAAATAATATCACATCAGGAATTATAAATCTGGGTGGTAATGTACTTACTATTGGAAAGAAAGCTGACGGTTCAAATTATAAAGTAGGCATACAAAAGCCTTTTGACCAATCAGGTCAGGCTCTACTATCTGTTGAGGTATCAGATAAATCTGTAGTAACTTCTGGTATATATGAGAGATATTATAAAGTTGATAACAAAATATATCATCATATCCTGGATTTAGAAACGGGATACCCGTGTGAGAATGATATATATTCTGTAACTATTATAAGCGACAAATCTGTTGATGGGGATGCATTAAGTACAATATGTTTTCTTCTTGGAGTTGATGAAGGGATGAAATACATTGAAACGCTTGATGATATCGAGGCTATTTATATAAAAAATGATTACTCCGTTGTTGCTTCATCTGGAATTGAAAATGATATATCATACATCAAATAAATTGTGTTAATATTCTAAAAAAATCATAAGTATGAAGGAAGTTCATATATAAAAGAAGTTCATATATAAAAGAAGTTCATATATAAAAATCGTGGCTGGTTCAGCCACGATTTTTATTTGAAATGTATATTATTCAATAGATTAAAGTATAATCTTCTTTGGACACTTCTGTGCACAGATTCCACATCCTGTACATTTATCCTGATCAATGTATGCAACATTATCAATTACATGAACTGCATCTGATGGACAGTTCTTCTCACATAAATGACAACCAATACATCCAACTGAACAAGCCTGCATTACATCTTTTCCTTTGTCTTTAGAACTACATTTAACAAGGTGTGACGCATCGTATGGTACAAGCTCTATAAGATGTTTTGGACATGCTGCTACACATTTACCACATGCCTTACATGCTGTTACATCAACCTGTGCTATCCCATCTACTATGTGAATGGCATCAAAAGGACATGCCTTTACACAGCTTCCATATCCAAGACATCCATAATTACATGATTTAGGACCACCGGCTGGAACAAATGCCATAGAAGCACAATCTTCTACACCAGTATACTCATAATTCTGATTAGCCTTGTCACATGTACCAGCACATTTTACAAATGCAACTTTCTTGACGTCTTCTCCTGCAGCAACACCCATTATCTCACCGATTTTGGCAGCAACTGGTGCTCCACCAACTGGACACTGGTTTACAGGTGATTTGCCACAAACAATAGCTGCAGCAAGTCCTGAACATCCAGCATAACCACATCCACCGCAGTTATTGCCAGGCAAAACCTCTAAAATAGCCTCTTCTCTTGGATCTACCTCTACTTTGAATTTTTCTCCCGAGATACCGAGGAAAAATCCAAGAATAATACCAACGCAGCCTACAACTAAAGCTGCTACTATTATTGCAGTAATATTCATAATTTTTTCCTCCTAAATCATTCCTGAGAATCCCATAAATGCAATTGACATAAGGCAAGCTGTAATAAGTACAATTGCAGTACCCTGAAATGTCTTTGGAATGTCATTATATTCGATTTTCTCTCTTATTCCTGCCATCAATACAATGGCAATAAAGAAACCTACTGCTGTAAAAATACCATAAACCATGCTGTAGAGAGTTCCCATCCAGAAAGAATACTCAGCATAATTAGTAACACTGTTAAGTGCAACACCAAGTACGGCACAGTTAGTTGTGATAAGAGGAAGATATACACCGAGTGATTCGTAAAGTGGTGGCATCTTCTTCTTCAAGAACATTTCAACAAACTGAACTAATGCTGCAATTACAAGAATAAATACGATTGTCTGTAAATAAGTGAGGTCAATTCCTGCCTTAACAAGTGCTGGATTAGCAAGGATTCCTCTGTATATAAGCTGTGTGACGAATGTGGCAATTGCAATTACGAAAATAACTGCGCCACCCATTCCAGCAGCTGTTTCAGTTTTCTTTGATACTCCAAGGAATGGACAAATTCCAAGGAACTGGCTTAATACAACGTTATTTACTATAGCGGCACCGATGGCAACTAAAGCTAACTCTGCTAATACGCTCATTATTTATCCCCTCCTTCGGCAGTATTTGATTTCTTTGCTGATGGACAAGCAGCACCACAATGTGCACAGTCTCCAGCAAGACATCCAGCTGGCTCTGCAAGAGGTGTTCCTTTTGATTCCATCTTCTTTCTGATTATATTCATACCAGCAACTAAGAATGCAAGAACAAGGAATGCACCAGGTGCCATGATGAATATTGTAATAGGTGTAAATCCTATTTTGGTAAGAACTGGAATATTAAATATAGTTCCAGCACCAAGGATTTCACGAATAAGACCGATTATTGTAAGTCCCATTGTGAATCCGAGTCCCATTCCAAGTCCATCGAAAATTGATTCAACCGGCCCGTTCTTGGAAGCATAGCTTTCGGCTCTACCTAAAATGATACAGTTAACAACAATAAGTGGAATATATACACCAAGTGCTGCTGACAGACTAGGTAAATATGCCTGCATTAAGAATTGTACAACTGTTACAAGTGAAGCAACAATAACAATGAAAGCTGGCATTCTTACACCGTTTGGAATTATCTTTCTGAATAAAGATATAAGTAAGTTGGAACATACAAGTACAACAGTCGTTGAAAGTCCCATTCCTAAACCATTTATAGCTCCTGATGTAACAGCAAGTGTAGGACACATTCCAAGCATTAATACAAATGTTGGATTTTCTTTAATAATACCATTATATAAACGTTCAACATATTTGTTCATTAATTGGCACCTCCCTGTAATTTACTCTGGAAGTAAAGAATAGCGGCATTGCAACCATTTGCCATTGCCTTAGATGTAATTGTAGATCCTGTAATGGCTTCTATCTCATTGTCATTGGCTGGTGTCTGTTTTACAACAGTAAATGAATCAACCTGCTTATTCTGGAACTGGCTGTAAAATTCTTCCTCTTCTGCTTTCATACCAAGACCTGGAGTCTCTGAAATGGATGTAATTGAATATCCATTTACAGTTCCATCATTCTGTATTCCTACAGAAAAAGTAATACTTCCCTGGCTTCCGTCCTTAGCAGTAACAGTAATTACATAACCTAATGTATTGCCACTGTCATCAAGTGCTGTCTGAATATCATCAATAGTATCTTTATATCCACCATCAGACACAATTTTGTCTGCTTCGTCTTTGTCATAATCTAATGCTTCAAAAGACTTAGCATCATTAAAAACTTCCTGATAAGCTGCTCTGGCTGTATCTTCATTTGCTTTATCTATTGGATCTTTTGTAATTCCATAAACTAAAGCAAGAATTAATCCAAGAACCAAAGTGAATGCTGTTAGAATCAAAGCGTCATGTACAATCTTTTTATTCATTCTTCTTTGCCTCCTTTACCATTCCAAATGCTCTAGGAACTGTTATCTTCTCAATAATAGGAACAAGAATATTGCTGAGAATAATTGAGAAAGAAACTCCTTCTGCGTTTGCGCCGAAGCAACGGAACAAACCTGTTAACAGACCACAGCAGATTCCAAATAATATCTTGCCCTTAGGTGTGATTGGAGATGTAACATAGTCAGTTGCCATAAAGAAAGCTCCAAGCATAAGACCGCCACCACAAAGCTGGGCTGTTACATAGTTGATATCAAATCTTTCTGCTCCGAATATAAACATAAATATAGCGAATGTTACGATATATGCTCCTGGTATCTTTAAGTCAATTACACCTGCAAGAATTAAAATAATAGCACCGATTAAAATTGCTATTACAGAAGTCTCTCCGATAGTTCCAGATGTAAAACCTAGAAGCATGTCTTTTACGTTAACGCTCTGCAATCCTTCATTTCTGATAAGCGCAAGTGGTGTTGCACCAGTATAAACATCTACTCCACCTTTTGTAACATTGAAGTTAGTCATATCAGCAGCAAATGCTATAAGTAAAAAGCATCTTGCACCGAGTGCAGGATTCATAAAGTTCTGTCCAAGACCACCGAACAGACATTTAACGATAATAATTGCGAATACACCACCAATAATGGCTTCCCATATTGGTAAACCAGCTGGTAAGTTGAGAGCAAGTAAAAGTCCTGTTACTACTGCACTGAAATCTGTAATTGTATTCTTTTTATGTACAATTTTGTCAAAAACAAATTCTGAAACTACGCAGCTTAATATTGTTACAACAATTAAAAGTAATGCTCTGAAACCAAAATTGTAAATTCCAAAAAATGTAGCTGGCATTAATGCTAGAATAACAAGAAGCATTACACGGTCAGTTGTCACTTTGGAACGTACATGTGGTGATGATGAAACATGGAATAAATCACTCACAGTAATACACCTCTTTCTTTATTTTTGTTTTCTCTTTTCTGCAAGAACAAGTTTCTTCATAGTCTTCACAGACTGGGCTACCTGGCGTCTTGATGGACATACATATGAGCAGCTTCCACATTCGATACATTCAAGTCCATGCCAGTCCTCAAAGTCTTTCATAAGACCTCTCTCACTAAACTTCATAAGTCTGCTTGGTATTAACTGTTCTGGACATGCTTCAACACAACGTCCACAGTTTATACACGCAATTGGTTCAGATGCTGAGACTTCATCTTTTTTAAGACAAAGAATTGATGAAGATGTCTTGGTTGTAGGAATATCAAGACTAAACATCGAAAATCCCATCATAGGACCACCGGATATAATTTTCTCAGGTGTACAATCATCCTTAAAACCACCAGCAGCTTCTACAAGCTCTTTGTAGGAAGTTCCGATGCTGTATAAAAAGTTCGATGGATTGGTTATGGCATCACCTGTAACTGTTGATACTCTTTTCATAACAGGAATTCCATTTTTAACTGCATTATAAATAGCAATAATAGTTTCAACATTATCAACTATACATCCCGCATCAGCTGGTAACATTTTAGAGTTAATAGCTCTTCCGGTTGTAGCGTATATTAATTGTCTCTCACCGCCCTGTGGATACTTTGTGAGTAATTCACATACTTCCATACGCGGTTCATCTTTAGTCAATTCTTTGAGTTTATCAATACAATCAGGTTTATTATTCTCAATTCCAAATATAGCCTTTGCATTGTCAAACAACTGAAGAATGATTTTCATTCCAGCAACAAGTTCGTCTGGATTCTCAAGCATCCTTCTGTAATCTGCAGTAAGATATGGCTCACATTCTGCACAGTTAGCAATAATGTATTCAATCTTATCTGGTTCCTTTGGTGATAATTTGACATGAGTAGGAAATCCTGCACCACCCATACCAACTACACCGGCCTCTTTTACTTTGTTAATTATCTCCTCTTTAGAAAGTTTTGAGACGTCTTCTGTTTTCTCATATTCAACTTCCTTAAATTCACCATCGTTCTCAATAACGATACAGTCTACCATATCTCCGACTGCAACACGTCGCTTCTCAATTGCTTTGACCGTTCCTGAAACAGATGAATATATTGGCGATGAAACAAATCCGCCTGCTTCTGCAATCTTCTGTCCTTTTAAAACGGTATCTCCTTTAGCTACAATTGGAGTAGCTGGTGCTCCAATATGTTGAGATACTGGATAAACAAGTTCACCCTTGGGTAAAATTTCTTTAATTGGTGCATCTTTAGCAAGTTCCTTGCCTTCATATGGATGCACGCCACCAACAAATGTTCTTAAACCCATGTTTGTGCCCCTCTTTCTTGTATATTTTGCATAATCAATGAAATTAATTATGTATATTTATGTTTAATTATAACACTTTATACATTTTTAATGATAGTTTATATTGTATTTTTTTTAGTACTTTATATTTATTTGTTGATATCACAACTAGCAATGTGGACATCAACGATTTTAACTAATTTTCTCAATTACAATATAAACGTGACGAATGTAAAGTGTAATGATATAATAAAAATGGTTACATATTATAAAGATATTTGCAGGTGATTTTATGAAAACAACCCATAAAGAAGAACTTTATATTAAACAGGATATTCTGACGGATAAATTATTTGACGAACATTCAATATTTTTTGATATCGAGACAACAGGATTCTCTCCTGTGAGTTCCAGTATATATTTGATTGGATGTGCCAGAAAACGCGGACGATATATATGTATAGATCAATTTTTGGCTGAAAGTCCATCGGAAGAAAAGCTGGTTCTTATTGCCTTTTTGGAAATTTTGAAGCAATATGATACTATAATTTCATTTAATGGAGTTGGTTTTGATATTCCATTTATTAAAGCTAAATGCAATGAATATAATCTAGACGAGAATCTTAAGAATTATGAATATCTTGATATTTTTAAGTCAATCTCTGAAATCAAGCCACTTTTAAAGCTTGAGAATTACAAACAGAAAACAATCGAGAAATTTCTAGATATATCAAGAGATGATAAATATACTGGAGGGGATCTTATAAATATATATTATGATTATGTCAAAAATAAGGATGAAGAATTATTAAGCCTTTTACTTTTACATAATTATGAGGATGTTCTTGGTATGAAGGAACTTATTCCGGTTCTTTCCTATGTAGAACTTATGAATGGACAATATGCTATCACGGAGACTGCAATTCGACCATATATTTCAATAGATAAAGAGGAAAAGCTGGAATTTTTCATTACTTTAAAGAATGATTATAATCTTCCAAAGAGAGTTTCGGGACGTTTTGATGAATATTATATCTCCTTCAATAAAGATATTACGACGATCCGCATGCCAGTCTATGAGGGTGAACTTAAGTATTTTTATTCAAATTATAAAGATTATTATTATCTTCCGGATGAGGATATAGCAATACATAAAAGTGTTGCTGCGTATGTAGATAAAGATTACAAAGAAAAATGCAGAGCTTATAATTGTTATAATAGAAAGTCTGGCAAATTCCTGATTCAATATATATCTATTATGAATCCTGAATTCAAAAATGATTACAAGGATAAATTCAGTTACTTCGAACTTACGGATGATTTTTGTGAATCAGATATAATGCTAAGGCGATATGTTGACCATATTTTTAAACGTATACGTATATCTAAAAAAACTGCGCATTAAGCGCAGTTTTATTGTGGATTATCCAAATCTTTTTCAAAGTAGAAACTACTCATTCTCTTAAATCCAATCTCACGATAATTTGTAATTTGTTCTGTACTTCCGATAAATAATACTCCATGATTTTTAAGTGACTTATAAAATTTATCATAAATCATGTCCTTGGCATCGTCGGTGAAATATATAACTACATTTCTACATAGAATCAGATCATAGTCAGTTGGATATGTATCTTTTAGAAGATTATGTTCTTTAAAGGTTACACATCTTTTGATTTCATCAGCAATCTGATATGAACTTCCGATTTTAGTGAAATATTTCTTTTTTAAATCGTCAGGAACATTGGCAATACTCTTTTCAGAGTATAAACCTACTTTAGCGTGTTCAATTACCTTTTTATCAATATCTGTAGCAAGAATTCTGATATCCGAAAGAGGAACATGCTTTGAAAATGCCATAGCAAGGGAATATGGTTCATCTCCTGTCGAACAAGCAGCCGACCAGATTTTAATTGGTTTACGCTGTTCTTTTAGAAGCTTTGGTATCGTTTGTTCATCCATAAGTTTCCACTGGTCAGTATTTCTGTAGAACTCTGAGACATTTATAGTAAGAAAATTTACAAACTGTTCAAATTTTGTCTTATCTTTTTTGAGCATATCCGTATACTCGGCGTAAGATGAAGCACCATTCTTATTTGCCAATGTATCTATCCTACGGCGCATCTGTTTTTCTTTATAGAAGTTTAAATCTATTTTTGTCAGTTTTAAAACATCTTTTTTAAATTCATCATATTTATCGAACATGTAAAGACCTCCAATAAAATATAGCAAAATAGTACTAGGACAGTTGGGTTGAAAATAGGGAACTGTCTTATGACAGCTCCCATATAATATCTGAATATTATTCCTCTGAAGCTAACTCGTCGATATTTACATCTGCAACATCTGAATCATTATTGTCTTCTTCTGGTGCTGTTAATGCCTTAATACTTAAGCTAATCTTCTTCTCGTCTTCGTTGAAATCAACAATCTTTGCTTCAACTTCCTGTCCAACTTTAAGAACATCAGCTGGCTTTTCAACATGATCTCTTGAAATCTGTGATACATGAAGTAATGCATCTACTCCTGGAGCTAACTCAACGAATGCACCAAAGTCTGTCATTCTTGCAACTTTACCAGTTACAACATTTCCAACAGCATATTTCTCAGATGCACCATTCCAAGGATTCTCATCATCAAATTTCATGCTGAGTGCAATCTTTGAATCGCTAATGCTCTTAATAAATACTTTAACTTCTTGTCCAACAGTGAAAACTTTCTTAGGATTCTCAACACGTCCCCAAGACATCTCAGAGATATGAAGGAGTCCATCAACTCCACCTAAATCAACAAATGCACCGAAATCTGTGATATTCTTGATTGTACCAGTGATAACATCGCCAACAGAAATCTTTGATAATAATTCTTTCTGTGCTTCAGCTTTCTTAGCTACTAATAATGTCTTTCTGTTTCCAATGATTCTTCTCTTACGAGGATCAAACTCTGTGATTACAAATTCGATTTCCTGATCTTTGAATTTGTTGAGATCCTTTTCAAAAGTATCTGATACAAGGCTTGCAGGAATAAACACCCTTGTCTCATCGATAATAACACATACACCACCTGCAAGAATCTGTGATACCTTTGCCTTTAATACTTCCTTGTTCTCGAAAGCTTCCTCTAATCTCTTGCTTCCTTTTTCAGCAGCAAGTCTCTTATAAGAAAGAGAAACCTGTCCTTCGCCATCGTTTACTTTGATGACTTTGGCTTCTAATGTATCTCCTACATTAACTATGGTTGTAAGGTCAACGTTTGGTTCGTTTGTATATTCATTACGTGTAATAATTCCGTCTGATTTATATCCAATGTTTAAGATAATCTCGTCTGGTTTAACATCAATAACGGTACCTTCAACCACTTCTCCATTTCTTATTGTTTTTTCGTATGCATCTAGCATTTGTTCAAAGCTCATTTCTGACATTCTTTGAAACCTCCTCAATAATATTATTTGGCGTTGAAGCCCCTGCGGTAATACCTACGTTATTGACAGATTTGATTTTATCATAATCCATATCTCTATTCGTTTGTATATAGTAAGTATTTTCACATTCTTTTTTGCATATTTCAAATAACTTTTGTGTATTAGAACTGTTACTATCCCCGATAACAATCATAGCATCCGATTCAGAAGCAATCTGACGTGCCTCGGTCTGACGTTCTTCAGTTGCATTACAAATTGTATTTAAAACATTTATATCATAACCTTTTTTAGCAATAATTTCAACTAATTCTTGAAATTTATTGTAGTTAAATGTCGTTTGCGATACTATACATACCTTTTTTGTTTCTGGAATGTCAAGATTTTCTATATCATTCACATTTCCAACCACAGAAACCATATCTCCAACAACCCATCCTTTTATTCCCTGAACCTCAGGATGGGTAGAATTACCGATTATTATCAGATACTCTCCTTCGGACGTATGCTTTTGGGCAAGTGTATGAATTTTCTTTACAAATGGACATGTTGCATCTTTAATTGTATAGCCTGAATTTTCTATTATTTCATACTCTTTGCGGCTTATGCCATGTGAACGTATTATAATAATTCCTTTAGTGTGACTTGCAAGCTCGTCAAGGGATTTTATTACAATAACTCCATTTTTCTCCATATCCTTTACGACTTCATCATTATGAATGATTGGTCCATATGTGTATATAGGTTTATTATTTTCTTTGGTTATTTCATCGTAGACAAGATTTACTGCTCTTTTTACGCCAAAGCAAAATCCTGCACTCTTTGCAACTTGTACGTTCATTTTTACCTCAATATTTACCTAAAATGCTGTAATAGCAGTTAAAATATTTATTTATCAGTAGTCTCAATTATTTCTTTCATTCTAGATACTACCTGATCAATATCCATATCTGATGTATCCAGTAATATTGCGTCATCTGCCTGTTTTAAAGGAGATGTCTCACGGTGCATATCCCTATAGTCTCTATCAATGATATCTTTTTCGATATCATCAAAATTACAGTCTTCTCCTTTAGCGGTCAGTTCATCAAATCTTCTCTTAGCGCGGACTTTTGAACTTGCTGTAAGGTATATTTTTACATTAGCATTCGGAAGAACCACAGTTCCAATATCTCTTCCGTCCATTATTACATTTTCTTTTGAAGCAAGCTGTCCTTGCAACTCTACAAGTTTAGTTCTTACAACTGGATAGACACTTGTAGCAGAAGCCATATTACCAACTTCTTCATTTCTTATTTTATCACTTATGTTCTGTCCATTAAGCAATACCTGCTGTTCTCCATCTATATAACTTATTGATACATCAACATTTTTGCAGGATTTTGCTATCTCCGATTCATTATCAGAGGCTATATTATTCTGTAAAAAGTGATATGCCATTGCACGATACATAGCACCTGTATCTACATAAATGTAACCTAATTCTTTTGCCAATTTCTTAGCTATTGTGCTTTTTCCAGCTCCTGCTGGTCCGTCTATTGCTATATTATTTGTCATTTTAATTCTCCTTATTTGTTATTTATACTATCACCTGCAAGAAAACCTGTCGACCAGGCTATTTGAAGGTTATATCCGCCGGTAAGTGCATCTATATCTAAAACTTCACCACAGTAATATAAGTTATTGACAATCTTTGATTGCATTGTTGATGGATTAATATCTTTAACTGAAACACCACCTCTTGTTATTATCGCCTCATTCCATCCTCTGAAACCGTTAAATGTTATTAGAAGATTTTTGAGTAATGTAACAAGATTATGCCTCTCTTCTTTTGAAATTGCATTTACCTGCTTGTCTGGGTCTATCTTACTTAATTTTACAATTACAGGAACCATTTTTGCCGGAAGAAGTTTATTGAGTGAATTTTTAAATTGTCTATTTAGTTCTTCATCGAAATCACGAAGGATTCTCTTATCAAGTTGTTCAAAATCCAAAGCTGGCTTTAAATCTATAAATATTTGCAAATTATCATTACAATATTTACGATTGATCATTGAACTTGCGGACAATATTAAAGGACCACTAATTCCGAAATGAGTAAATAACATCTCTCCCATTTCGTCAAAAAGTTTTTTTCTGCCATTTGTAATTTTAACATTTACATTGCGCAGAGATAATCCCTGTAAATCTTTAACCCATTGTTCTTTGATATTCATTGGCACAAGCGCAGGTTCACATTTGGTAACATTATGTCCTGAATCAGCCGCAAATCTGTAACCATCACCAGTTGATCCGGTCGAAGAATATGAAAGTCCGCCAGTTGCAATTATTACATCGTCACATTCTAGTTTCTTTTTGTCATTTATTACAACACCACAAGCTTTGTCATCTGTAATAATTAGTTCAGTGACATTTGTCTTAAGCATTATTTCGACTTTTGATTCTCTTAACGCTCTAGATAATGCAGCTATGACATCTGACGAATGGTCTGATACAGGAAAAACTCTGTTTCCGCGTTCAATCTTGATAGGCATTCCATTATTTTCAAAAAATTCAATCGTTTTATTGTTGTCAAATGTATAGAATGCACTATATAAAAATTTACGGTTGGTCATAACATTATTAAAAAGGACTTCTATGTCGCTTGCATTAGTTAAGTTACATCTACCTTTTCCTGTTATATAAATTTTCTTTCCTAATTTTTCGTTTTTTTCTATTAAGGTGACACTATTTCCGTTTTGCGCTGCCTGATAGGCTGCCATCATTCCGGCTGCACCGCCTCCTACCACTATAACTTTACTCATAATCATCCTTTAACTGGGCATAATGTATCTTTAGCGAATCATCAACGTAGTTTATTTCATCATTTTCATATACCTGATATTCTCCCCAGATGTCTTCAAGCTCAGTAAGTGTCTGAGCAACTGTCTTTTGTTTTTTCATGCATAAAGCAACTATAAGTGCATTAATTACACTAAGAGGTGCGACCAACGAATCTACAATTGATGCCATATCACTATCCGCAATAAGATTACATGATGAATATAGGTTCATTGGCGAATGTATACTGTCTGTAAGTGTAATTACTTTTGCATTTCTATTATTTGCAAATTCTAAAGCTTTCAGAGTTCTCATAGAATATCTCGGGAAACTAATTCCAATTATTACATCTTTCTCACTTATTCTAAGCATTTGTTCAAATAGTTCACTTGAACTGTTAGTAGTAAGCAAATTTACATTGTCAAACATTAGATTTAGATAAAATCCAAGAAAATTTGCAAGTGGTGCACAGCTTCTTATTCCTACTATGTATATTTTCTTAGCCTTTATTATTGTAGAAACTGCAAGTTCAAATGCATTATGATCTATTTTCTCAAGTGTAGTTTTTATTTTATCAGCATCTGATTGAAGTACAGTCTGCAAAATTTCTGATTGCGTAATACGTCCATATGTAACTTCCATTCGTTGAACGGAATTGAGTTTATTTCTGACTAGTTCTTCTAATGAATTTTGAAATTCAGGATATCCTTTGTATCCAAGTGAAGTTGCAAATCTTACTACAGTTGATTCACTCACCCCCACTGTCTCACCCATCTTAGCGGCAGTAAGAAAAACCGCTTTATCATAATTATCAGTGATATATGTAGCAAGTAGCTTCTGCCCCTTGCTCATTCTGCTGTAATTATTATTAATTCTATTTAATAAGTCATTTGTGTTAGACATATAACGCCTCCAAATATAATCATAAAGAGTTCCTGCATCGGAACTCCTTAAATACATCTTCTATAGTATATCAAATTATAATGATTTACAATCAAATTTTTGAATAATTCCCGTCATATTCAGCATTATTTTCACACAAATAATTCATCTGTATCGCCAGAACTACAACATTTAGTACAATAGGAACAAAAGCAAACCATATAGCCTGTGTGTTAAAAATTCTTATGCAAAAAAAAGCAAATATAGCTCCGATATGAAAACATATTATAGAACCAAGAAAGAAAAACAATTTATCGAGGTGTTTTTTATTCTGATCAATCAAATATTCACCCAGTGCTAATGAACATTGTCTTAAATTGTTCGTAGAAAAAATGGTTGAACTAACATGCTGTCCATCACCAGGAAAGGAATTCCACTGGAATGCCATAGCAAAAAAAATCGGGTATAACGCAAGTACAGCATTAAAATCAGCTGGTATCATTGCAAGTATTACAATAGATATTGAATTAAGCATCAAAGAAAAATATTTAACATTAATATTGGATTTATTCTTGACGAAAACAAATAAGACTGTAGATGCTGCATACAATAACGCCCCACCGATTCTAATTAACACTTCAAATGTATTATGTCCTAAAATACCTAAAACAACATACAATAAATTGGAAGTTTGGGCATTACCTATAAAATCAGAGCGAAGCATGACTGCATAACATGCCATAAAGCCACCACATATTGCCATTATATGATGTGTAATTGTATCGAATTTCTTATTAGATATTTCTTTATATGTATCCATAACTATACCTCACTAAATGAATTTTATCACTTTAAGGTATAATTTCAATATCAAATAATACACAAAAATACCACAAGCCCTATTTGAGTTTGTGGTATTTTTTAATAATCTTTTAATCTTTGTATATTATCTACAATGATTAATATATCTGCAATTGATACTATCTGTTAAACAGGATAAGCTCCGTTCTTTGTATCAGCTACTTTAGCATCTACACCAGTTTGCTGAGCCTCACGATATTTGAAGAAATCCAGTGCAACCTGTGGGAATAATGCATATGAAAGCACATCCTCATCCTGCTGTTTGTACTGTTTCATCTCAGACTCGAATTTTGCAAGACCTGGCTCAAGTAAATCAGCTGGTCTGCAAGTAATAGCATTCTTCTTGTCCTCTCCTAATACCTTGTCAACTACTTCTGGATTGAATGGCTTAACTGTCTGACCATATTTACCAAGAAGGATATCTTTTGTCTGTGAAGTAGCAACTTTGTATCTCTCACCTGTTAATACGTTAAATACTGCCTGAGTACCAACAATCTGAGAAGAAGGTGTAACAAGTGGTGGTTCACCAAGATCCTTACGAACTCTTGGAACCTCCTTTAATACTTCATCATACTTATCTTCTGCGCCCTGCTCTTTAAGCTGTGAAACAAGGTTTGAAAGCATTCCACCAGGAACCTGATATTTAAGAGTCTGAATATTAACTCCAAGTACCTTAGGATTAAGAAGTCCGCTCTTTAATGCTTCTTCACGGATTGGTGCAAAGTAATCAGCAATCTCAGAAAGAAGATCAAGATCTAATCCTGTGTCATACTCTGTTCCTTCAAAAGCTTTAACCATAACTTCTGTTGCAGGCTGTGATGTACCAAGTGCAAGTGGTGACATTGCTGTATCAATAATATCACATCCAGCTTCTACAGCCTTAAGGTATGTCATTGAAGCTACACCAGAGGTATAGTGAGTATGAAGATCGATTGGAAGTGTTGTAGCACTCTTCAACGCCTGAACAAGCTCTGTAGCAGCTGTTGGCACTAATAATCCAGCCATATCCTTGATACAGATAGAATCTGCACCCATATCTTCGATTTTCTTAGCAGTCTCCATCCAATAATCAAGAGTATATGAATCACCTAATGTGTATGAAAGAGCAACCTGCGCATGACCATTCTCAGCCTTACAAGCTCTTACAGCAGTCTCAAGATTACGTACATCATTTAAGCAGTCGAAAATTCTGATGATATCAATTCCATTTGCAATTGATTTCTGTACAAAATATTCAACCACATCATCAGGATACTGACTGTATCCTAAAATATTCTGTCCACGGAATAACATCTGTAATTTTGTATTCTTGAATCCGTCTCTTAATTTACGAAGACGCTCCCATGGATCTTCTTTTAAGAATCTGAGAGAAGCATCAAATGTAGCTCCACCCCAGCACTCCACTGCATGATATCCAACTTTATCCATTTTATCAACGATTGGAAGCATCTGCTCTGTAGTCATTCTTGTGGCAATTAAAGACTGATGCGCATCACGTAAAATGGTTTCTGTAATTTTAACACCCATTATTCTATATTCCTTTCATAAAATCTACTTTTAGATTCCAAATATTGCCATAAAGCAGCCAGCAGCTACAGCTGTACCGATAACACCGGCAACATTTGGTCCCATAGCATGCATAAGAAGGAAGTTTGTAGGATCTTCTTCTGCACCAACCTTCTGAGAAACACGAGCTGCCATAGGTACTGCGGAAACTCCGGCAGAACCGATAAGAGGATTAATTTTTCCTTTAGTAATTGCACATAATAATTTACCAAAAAGTACACCAGCTGCTGTACCAACCATAAATGCAACAAGACCTAATATAACGATCTTGATTGTACTCATATTCAGGAATGATTCAGCACTTGTTGTAGCACCTACTGAAGTTCCAAGTAAAATTACTACGATATACATGAGTGCATTACTAGCAGTCTCCTGTAACTGTCTTACAACACCTGACTCACGGAATAAGTTTCCGAGCATCAACATACCAACAAGTGGTGCTGTCGTAGGAAGAAGAAGACAGACAATAATAGTAACTACTATAGGGAATAAAATTCTCTCTAACTTACTAACAGGACGAAGGTTTGCCATTTTAATCTGACGTTCTTTCTTAGTAGTAAGCACTTTCATAATTGGTGGCTGGATAATTGGAACTAACGCCATATATGAATATGCGGCAACAGCGATAGGACCCATAAGTCCAGTCTGTCCTAATTTTCCTGCAAGGAAAATCGATGTTGGTCCATCGGCACCACCGATGATTGATACTGCAGCAGCGGCCTTGTCGTTAAATCCAAGTGCGATAGCAAGGAAATAAGCTGAGAAGATACCAAACTGTGCGGCTGCACCAAGTAAAAAGCTTATAGGGTTTGCAATGAGTGGACCGAAATCCGTCATAGCTCCAACACCAAGGAAAATAAGTGATGGTAAGATTGACCACTCATCTAATGTATAAAAGTAATATAATAAACCACCTACGCCATTGCTAGTATGTTCTGGACTTACAATAATATCAGGATAGATATTTACAAGCAGCATACCAAATGCAATAGGTACAAGAAGTAATGGCTCAAATCCTTTTTTTATAGCTAAGAAAAGGAAGAAGCAAGCCACAAAAATCATTACAGCATTACCATATGTCAGGTTAAAAAATGCTGTCTGGTGTAGGAGGTTCGATAATGTTTCACCTACGTATTCCACAATAAATTCCTCCTGTTAATTAGTTTAAAGTAGCAAGTAAAGCACCTGACTCTACTGAATCACCAACTGCAACATTAATGCTTGCAACTGTTCCATCTTCTGGTGCAACAACAGGTGTCTCCATCTTCATAATCTCAAGAACTAAAACTGTATCACCTTTCTTTACTGCGTCACCAACTTTTGACTCAAGCTTGAATACTTTACCAGCAGCGCCTGCTTCAATTTTGATGCTTCCAGCTCCTGATGTGGCAGCTGGTGCTGCGGCTGGAGCTGCTACAGGTGTTGCAACTCTCTTTGGAGCAGATGCTGTACCAGGTGTAGAGCCTGTCTCCTCTACTGTTACGTCATATACGTTTCCATTTACAGTAATTGTATAATTTTTCATGTATTTAATTCCTCCTAAATTATCTTCTATTAATAGAACGTACTACAAAACCACTTGTAGATGTTCCTTCGCTTGCAGCGATTGCAGCGGCAATAACTGCAACTAATTCTGTATCATCTGTAAGATTAGTCTCTTCAGCTGTAGCTTCAACAACAGGTGTCTCCTTTGTATCACCAACAGCATTTGCAGATTTTGCTTTCTTTTTCTCTTCCAACTTAGGGAAAATAACAAAACCTTTAATGATAAGACTTATAAGTATAAGAACCAGGAATACAATTGACATTGAAATAATAGTATTCTGTCCAGCTGATGCCATCTTCTCACTCATGCTCTGTACAGGATTCATGTTGATACCTGTAACCGACATATCATAGTAGTCATATACCACTTCAAAAATAACATCTTTCTTTCCAAATTTAACAGTTAAGTCTGTTGTCAATGTATTACCTGCCTTATCTACAGAAAAGATATCTGTAGTATCGATAGAATCTAATGAAAAATTCTCATCATCAAACTGAGTACATTTTCCATATTTGCTTTCTACATCTTTCCAATTAGTAGATGCTTCGATCTGCGCTTCGGTATATCCATAGCCTGTTAATGCTTCTTTATCTTTATCACTCACCTTTGCTGGGTCAATGTATTTAGACAAATCAGAAACATAGAATGCATTTATAACGGCCTCATTAGATAAATCTGTATATGATTTACCATTATAATCAACCTTCTTTGGATCTTCACCGCATCCACACAGCATGCATATAGAAAGCAAAATTGTAAGCATTAAAGCTAATTTCTTCTTCATATTGCTTTCACCTTTCTATTTAGTTCCGTGTTTCTTCTCTGGTACAAATTCGCATTTTGAATATAACATCTCAAATGCAGCAACAAGATATTTTCTAGTGTCAGCTGGCTCGATAATCAAATCAACATAACCTCTTGCAGCTGCTGAAGATACACTTGACTGTAATTTAGTATATTCAGCTGTCTTCTCTGAAAGCTCAGTAGCATCAGCATTTGGATACATAATCTTAGCAGCCAATTCAGGCTCCATCATTCCAACTTTAGCTTCTGGGTATGCATAAACAAGATCAGCTCCAATTGACTTGGAATTGAATGCTACATATGCGCTTCCGAAAGCTTCGCCAGTAATAAGATTAACCTTTGGACATGTAGCATTTGAAAATGCATATGTCATTCTTGCAAGAGCCTTGGCAAGATTCTTCTCGCTGCACATACAAGCTTTGAATCCATTTACATTAGTCATTGATAACACCGGGATAGAAAATGCATCACAGAATTGAATGAATTCAGCAGCTTTGTTACATCCCTTTGCTGAAAGACAATTATCATACTCTTCGCTTAAATTGCCCTCTGAATCATATTTCTGTGTACATGAAGCAACAGCGCCTACTGTCATTCCGTTTAACTTGATAAATCCTGTCACCATATTTGGTGCGAATTCTGCCTTTGTTTCAACAAAAACATTACCATCAGAAATCTCAGAAAGAAGATATCTTGGATCACCTTTCATTTGTAACATATTGTTGCATACACGGTTAAGGTCATCCTCACATGTATCTGTATATACATCTCCTTCGTTATTTGAAGGTAACATTGTAATAAGCTGTCTAATTGCCTGCATGATTTCGTCTTCTGAACCAACCATGTCAACACATCCATTGTTCTTGCCCTGGAACTCAGCATTGCTTGTATCACATTTTTCAACACTGTTTCCTGAAATAGCATCTGGAGAATTAACGAACATCTTGCCGTTTTCCTTCTCGATAAATGCAAAATCGCAAAGAGCTGGAACTACAGACAGTCCGCCACCACAATTTCCAAATACAGCACTAATCTGTGGAATAACACCACTTGCTGCAACTTCTTTCGCGTAAATCTGTCCAAAACCATCTAAGGCATCAACAGACTCCTGAAGTCTGATTCCACCACAATCGATAAAACCAATTACTGGTGCTCCCATTTTCATAGCCATATCATATACTGAAGCAATTTTCTTTGCATGCATTTCGCCAATTGTTCCGTTTAAAACAGAAGCATCCTGGCTGTATACAAATACAAGATTACCATCAATAAGGCCATGACCAATAATCACACCATCAGAAGGTGTTTTTTCAGCAGTAAGATTAAAATCTGTACTACGTGCTGTTACGAGAGAACCAATTTCCATAAAACTGTTCTCGTCTACTAACTTAGCAATTCTTTGCTGTGCTAAGCTTGCATTGTTACTACTCATTTTTAGCCCTCCATCTATAAAAAATAAAAATTTTACGCTAGTGTATATAATAGCTTATTTAACATTTTTTTTCAACATATTTGTTAATTTTTTCACTATATTTTGCAATATTTTACAAAGATAATTCATAAGCTTACATATTCTTTAAAAACAGCAAATAATAAATCTTCTAATTTCCATTTGTATAAATCATTTTTTAAAGATATTTTTTGGGAAAAAATCAATTTTTTCATGCAATAATACTCAATTTTTCCAATTGTCTCATTTCTTTTATATACATCATTTGTGAATTCAGACTGATTAATTTTATATGTAATTTTTGTATCTTTTTTTACTAAACAATTCTTATTTTCTGAAATAATTTTATAACTTACTTTGTTATTATTATTCCATTTAGAAAGCGATGGGGATCCGGTGTAATAATCTTTTGCCGTTATACTTTTATCGAATCGAAAGTCACTTTTATAAATTTCAAAAAAATCTTGTATATATTCCATTATTTTTCTTGAGTCAACCCATTTGTAATTTTTGTTGTTAGGCCAGCCGCATGCCAGCAATGAAAAACAATATTTTATTCCGTCTTTCTCATATGCTCCGACATAACAATATCCAGCTTTAGCCGTAAAACCAGTCTTTCCTGAAATGATATTTTCATTTTCTAACAGTAATCTATTGTGATTTGTAACTGTAACATTTCTGTTATTTTCTGTGATAAAGCTATAGTTTTTTGTCTGGGTTATCTTTTGGAATTCTTCTGATTTTGCCGAATCCCAAACGCAGTATTTCATTATCCTGCACAAATCATTTGCTGATGAGTGATGAGATTTACCTGAGATCTGTGCATCAAGGCCATTCGGTGTTATAAAATATGTGTGTTCACAACCAATTTGTGATAATTTTTCGTTCATTAATTCCGAAAACTTATCTATATCCCCTGAAACGAATTCAGCAAGTGCATATGCACAGTCATTATATGATTCCAACATCATCGCATAGAGCAGATCTTTGATTTTGTATTTTTCTCCTTTTTTAATTCCAAGTTTAACATTTGGCTGTTTAGCCGCTTCATTTGATACTGTTACATACTCTTCGATATTACAATTTTCAAGCACAAGAATACATGTAATTATCTTTGTTGTACTTGCATTTGAAAGTTCTTTATCTCCTTCTTTTTCATACAATACTCTTCCGTTAGTTCCATCCATAACAGAACATGCCTTGGCATATAGAACAGGTTCTTTTTTACTTTCAGCTGCATTGACATACTCTACTCCCAACAAAAAATTTATGCTAAGACATATTAATATGATTCTTGAAATTTCTTTTTTAAAATAAAAAATAATCATATACACCACCTCTAAATAATGTATATGATTATCTCTATAAAAATTATACTTACAAATTAATGCATAAATTGTATCAAAAATATATTTAATTGTTCAATACAGAAATTAAATATCAAGCTGAACGTTCATCTCTGCTTCAGCCTCCTGTTTAAACTCTTCTAATTGCATTGGACTTAAGATAGGTAAATCATCTATAGAATGAACACCAAATGAACGAAGAAATTCTTCAGTTGTTCCGAATAAAAGTGGTCTTCCAGGCGCATCAAGACGACCTAACTCGCATACTAGATTGTATTCAACAAGTTTGTTGACTGCATGGTCACATGAAACACCACGTATTTTCTCAATTTCGACTTTCGTGATAGGCTGTTTATACGCTATAATTGATAATGTCTCTAATAAAACATCTGTAAGAACTCTTTTCTTAGGCTGTTTGGCAATCTTAATCAGATATTCATACATCTCTGTCTTTGTACACATCTGGTAAGAACCATCTAGTTCCATTATTGTAATTCCGCGGTCTGATGAATTGTATTCATCCTGCAATTCTTCTAATATTTTTTGTGTTTTTTTATTATCTAATTCTATAGTGTTTGCAATCTTGGATAATTCAACTGATTCACCCATTGTAAACAATATAGCTTCTACTATTGCTTTATAATTCTTCGTGCTCATCATTCCCTACTTTATGCTGCGATCTTAGAATCTATCTCAATATCATCAAATAAATTCTCCTGTGATATCATTATCTTGCCCATTTTCATAAGTTCAAGAATTGCAAGAAAAGTAACTATAATATTTACTTTGCTTGACTGTTTCTCAAGAAGTCCTCTGAAACTGAAATGAGGATGCTCTTTGGCATATTCTGTCAGATAATCCATTTTGTCTTCCAATGAAACCTCTTCCTTTTCAATCTTTCCGAATTTAGATCTTACAGGATCAATTTTATCCACCTGCTTCTTCATGATATTCTGGAAAATGTCATTAAGCTTAGCTAATGTAATATCTGAAACTAATTCCTCAACATTAACAGGCTCCTGATATGCAAGAACTTCATCAGGAATAGTTGGAACCTTGAACATAGTCTTCTGGGCATCAATCTGCCTGTCTTTAAGTTCATATGCCATGCACTTGTACATCTTATACTCAAGCAACTGTTGAACAAGCTCTGCTCTAGGATCTTCCTCCTCTTCTGGTGCGTCTGGATTAGACGGCAACAACATCTTTGATTTGATATCAATAAGTGTAGCTGCCATTACGAGAAATTCGCTTAAAACATTCAAATCTCTTCTTTTCATCTCGGCGATATATTCCATATATTGTGCAGTTATCTCTACAATTGGAATATCATATATATTAACTTTATTCTTATCAATCAGGTATAAAAGTAAATCAAGTGGCCCTTCAAAAACCTGCAATTTAACTGTCAAGTCCATAGTATATCCTCTTTCCCTTTAACTCCAAGATATTGTAACAAGATATTTTGATTATTTCAAGTGTAAATTACAATATTTAGTAGCTATACATCTAAAAAATCAAATATTTTTTCTATATTTGGTGTAACGATATTTACTTCAAACATAGTCAACAAGCTTCTTTACGTTCAAATTTCCCCAGCACAAAACGTCATCCTCAGTTTGGTCAACCGAGTTATAAAGAGCAAGTTTAGCATCAATAGGTCTTAAAGTTTCGTTTTTTTCAAGTGCCAGTGCTAAGGCACCACAGACCACAGGCGTTGCCATAGATGTTCCACTTTTGGCAATATATTCATTATATTTGTTCCTAAGACTTGTTATATTGCTTCCCGGTGCTAAGACTTCTGGTTTTACAATGCAACACTCTGTAGGTCCTCTTCCACTAAATTTTTCACCAATAGCTCCAACAGTAATCACTTTACGTGATATTCCAGGAACAGTAATTGTATTATCATCCGGACCATTATTTCCAGCCGCTGTGACTACTATAATTCCATCATCCCATATCTGATTTATCAGATCTAAAATCAATTTTTTGTCATATAAGTTAGTTCTGCTTATAAATCCAACAGAGAAATTTAACAATCTGATATTATATCTTTGTTTGTTTTCTATTACCCATTTTAAAGCATTTATAAAATCATTTGTTTTTCCATTGCCATTTTTATCAAGCACTTTTAATACAATCAGCTCAGCGCCCTGTGAAATACCAGTATATTTGCCTTTGCATGCCGTTCCTAAACCACATATTATTCCTGAAATATGTGTCCCATGTCCGTTATCGTCATAAGGAATTCTATATCTATTAATAAAATCCTTAAAAACTATAATTCTGCCTTCAAGGTCTGTGTGCTGATACACTCCTGAATCCAAAATAACTATTCGGATATTTTTTCCAGTCTGCGATATATTACATAGATTAATTGAAGATTTTATATGATTCATTTTTGATTAATATATGCAAATATATCAAAAATGACAAAGTAAGTGCTTTTTACAATGAAATATGATTTAGTGACAAAAACAGGCCGCATAAATGCGACCTGCCATAAATGTGCTATAAATATAATGTGTCCGATTACTCCTCTGTAGGAACATCCTTAATTGAGAAGCTGATACGTCCCATCTTATCCTTACCAAGACATACAACTTTAACTTTATCTCCAAGAGTAAGTACATCTTCCACTCTGTTGATACGTTCTTTTGCAATCTTAGAAATGTGAACCATTCCTTCTTTACCAGGAGCAAATTCAATAAATGCACCGAATTCTTTAATGCTTGTAACTGTTCCTGTTAAAATCTGTCCTTCTTTGAAATCTGTTGTGATAATCTTAATCATATCAATTGCTTTTGCAATCATATCTTTATCTGTACCACATACAGAAACAGCACCTTCATCAGTGATGTCAATCTTAACACCTGTGCGGGCAATAATTTCATTGATTGTCTTACCCTTCTGTCCAACTACATCACCAATCTTCTGAGGGTCGATGGTAATCTGCTCAATCTTTGGAGCCCACTTATTAACTTCTTTTCTAGGCTCAGCAATTGCTTTGCTCATTACTTCATCCATGATGTAAAGTCTTGCTTCTCTTGTTCTTGCAATAGTTTCTTCAACGATTGGACGAGTAAGACCATGAATCTTAATATCCATCTGGATAGCTGTGATACCTTCATGTGTACCTGTAACCTTGAAATCCATATCTCCGAAGAAATCTTCAAGTCCCTGAATATCTGTAAGTACTACGAAATCATCATCAGTGTCACCAGTAACAAGACCACATGAAATTCCAGCTACCATTGATTTGATTGGAACACCAGCAGCCATAAGTGACATACAAGATGCACATGTGGAAGCCATTGATGTAGAACCATTTGATTCAAATGTCTCTGAAACCGCACGGATTGTATATGGGAATTCCTCTTCACTTGGAAGAACAGGAACTAATGCCTTCTCTGCTAATGCACCATGACCGATTTCACGACGTCCCGGACCTCTTGATACCTTAGTCTCTCCAACAGAATAAGCTGGGAAATTATAATGATGCATATATCTCTTTGTTGTAATATTGTCATCAAGACCATCAATCTTCTGTACTTCTGATAATGGAGCAAGTGTAACAACGTCACAAATCTGTGTCTGTCCTCTTGTAAACATTGCAGAACCATGTACTCTAGGGATTAAGTCAACCTCTGCTGCTAAAGGACGGATCTGGTTGATTGCTCTTCCATCTGGACGCTTGTGATCTTTAAGAATCATCTTACGTACTGTCTTCTTCTGATACTGGTATACAGCCTCGCCTAATACTGCAAGATACTCCTCATTGTCAGCAAATGCCTCTTCAAATTTCTCTGTAACAGCTTTGATGTTAGCCTCTCTCTTCTGCTTCTCATCAGTGAAAACTGCTTCTTCCATCTCTTCTGGAGTTACAATCTCTCTCATAGCTGCGAACATTTCTTCTGGAATAGCACAGCTTTCATATTCATGCTTTGGCTTACCAACTTCTTCGCGGATCTTATCCATGAATTCAATAATAGTCTGGTTGATATCGTGGCATTTGTATATAGCCTCAATCATCTTTGCCTCTGGGACAACATTTGCACCAGCTTCGATCATGATAACTTTTTCTTTTGTTGATGCAACTGTAAGCTGCAAATCTCCCTCATCCCAATCCTTTTGCGATGGGTTTACAACAAATTCTCCATTAACAAGTCCCATCTGTGTCATAGCACATGGTCCGTCAAATGGAATGTCTGAGATATGAACAGCTAAAGCCGTACCGATCATTGCCACGATTTCAGGACGACACTCTGTATCCACTGACATAACAAGGTTGTTAAGAGTAACATCGTTTCTGTAATCCTTAGGGAATAATGGTCTCATTGGACGATCGATAACTCGGTCTGTTAAAATAGCATTCTCAGATGCCTTACCCTCTCTCTTATTAAATCCGCCAGGAATTTTTCCGACTGAATACATCTTCTCTTCAAACTCAACGCTGAGAGGGAAAAAATCAACTCCATCACGAGGTTTGTCAGCAGCTGTTGCAGTAGATAAAACTGTTGTCTCACCGTATTTAATAAATGCAGCTCCATTAGTCTGTGCTGCCACTCTTCCAATGTCTACTGTAAGAGTTCTTCCGGCAAGTTCCATTGAATAACTTTTGTACATAAATTTTCTCCTTTAAATATGTTACTTGACAGATATCCGAAACTACTGAAAAAAATACATGCAATATACCCTTTTCAGTGGTCTCGGGATATTTTCTGTCCATAAAATTACTTTTAAAAAGAATAAAAGAGCGGAATTACATAACTCCGCTCTAAAATTACAATTATTTTCTGAGTCCTAAACGCTCAATAAGTGAACGATATCTCTCGATATCAATTTCCTTAAGGTATGATAATAATCCACGTCTCTGACCGATCATTTTTAACATACCTCTTCTAGAATGATGATCCTTTGGGTTCTGCTTTAAATGCTCAGTTAACTCCTGGATTCTTGCTGTAAGAATAGCAACCTGAACCTCTGGTGATCCAGTATCATTTGCTGTTCTTCCATACTCAGCGATAATTGCCTGTTTCTTTTCTTTTGCGATCATGTGTTGATCCTCCTTTATTATTCTTAATGCCCAGTGAAACTTGATACTCAGCAGAAGGTCGGAGTGTCCATCCACCGAATATGGGCTAAACCATACTTTAGAAGTATATCATAGTAGGTATGGTGTGTAAACATAAAAATAAATATTAATTCAAATAAAATAAATAAATATTAATTCAAATAACTTACAACACATTTAGGTGTACTGTAATATGCATTTGAAATTATGATACCTGATCGTTTATTAGCAGCGTGAACAATCTGGCCTCCACCAATATAGATTCCTACATGTCCGATTCCGCCACTTCCATAGAAGAATAAATCTCCTGGACGAGCCTCGGATGCCTTTATCTTCTTGCCATAGCCTGGCTGTGATGCAGCGTGGTGTGGTAATGAGATACCAAATCTTGCGTATATCTGCATTGTAAATCCAGAACAGTCAACACCATTTGTAAGGCTTGTCCCGCCCCAGACATATCTGTTTCCAACAAACTGTAATGCATACTGCACAAGAGCTGCACGAGTGTCAGATACTCCGCTGTTGCCACCATTTATTTCAGTAACAGTCTTAGCGGTTGGAAGCTGCTGTGATGCAGCGGCATAATCAACTGAAATATATCCTTCTTTATCATCGTCAGCTTCTACCTTGTACCATCCATCCAGCTCATCAATTATAACCATATCTTCGCCTTCACCAATCAGCTGAAGTGTCTTTGCATTTGTCTTGGCTTCAGAACGAACACGCAGTGATTGTGTATTCTCTATAGTAGCTATGTTTACAATCTCATCTTTTGCAATTTCAAGAGCTGCATCTCCAGTAAGAATATATTCACTGTTTACATATCCTGAAACTTTACCCGACTTAATCTTATACCAGCCATCTTTTGTATCTAGAATCTCACATGCATTATGCTTTGTCATCTTACCGACGACTTTTCCGCCTGCATCTGCATCATCTCTTATATTAAGGTTACCTTCTGTGATATTTGCTATACCAAGATTCTTATAACTGGCAATAATATTATTGTCATCTTCATCTTCTTCCTGTCCTGATGTAACAATATCCTGATCTACATCAGTGATGAAAGTCTGGTTAAGTAATTCAGATGTAACACCTGCTGTAATATAATAATTATCAACTGACAATACATCAACTTCTGCTGATGTAACGCCTGCTGTAAGCTGCGTTGTAGTTTTTGTCTCATCCGTTTTTGCGGAAGTCTTATCACTATTTTGAGTGCCGGTTATAGCGACTCCGATAGTAAATGCACCAATTAAACATAACAGACTTAATACTTTTTTATTAAACATATGTCCTCCTATTCAATCATTTGCACTTTCGATTACTGAGTATATCAGTCTGCCTATTGATTGTCAATATGGTTTGTAACATTTCTGTAATATTTAATAGTCTGCATTATGTCCTTGTTCATCTGTTCTTTAAGTAATTCTATCGTATCAAACTTGTGCTCTGGACGTAAATATTTCAAAAATTGTACAACAACTTCCTGTCCGTAAACATTTTGACAAAAATCAATAATATATGTTTCAAGTCCTATTGGATTATCATCTCCGACAGTAGGTTTTCTTCCCAAATTAGAAACTCCCATATACCATTTATCATTAATAATCACTTTAGTTATATAAACACCAAATGGAGGAAGCATCTTTACTGTATCCATCTGCATGTTTATAGTTGGAATTCCGATAGTTCTTCCAAGTCTGCGTCCATGAATAATTTCACCCATCACAAAAAATTCATACCCCAGAAGCTTGTTTGCCAATTCTATATTGCCTTTTTGTATTTCTTCTCTTATATATGTACTGCTGATATCCCTGCCGTGATATTGCTTTTTGTCAATAACAACAACTTCATAGTTATATTTATCTGCATATTGCTGCAATGTCTCATAATTTCCTGAACGGTTATGTCCAAAACCAAAATCAGTTCCAACTACAATATATTTCACTTTGAATTTATCTACTATCCATTCAATAAAATCCTCAGGTTCCATAAACATTATTTCTTTTACAAATGGACATTCAAACAATACATCAATATCATTATTTTCAAAAATCAATCTTTTTTCTTCGTTTGTAGTAATTACTTTTGCATCAGCTGGATTTGAATTTGGTTTTGGGGGAATATCAAATGTAAATACAACTGAATTGTATTTATATCTGGCACATATTTCTTTTAGCTTTTCTATCAAAAGCTCATGTCCTCTGTGTAATCCATCAAATTTTCCCAATGTAATAACCGATGGGGAATCCAATTTATAATTCAGATTCTTTATTATATATTCCATATTGCTCCTTAGAATAAAGCAGTATATTCCTGTTAATCCATAAAAATCTTTACAGGTTTTATCACTTCTTCTGATTCATTATATCTGTAAATACCTACAAATTTCTTATCATATGTATAGAGTCTGACGTCCTTATTTAAGTCAATATTTTCTATATTGGATATAAAACTTACAGGTATTTTATTTCCATTCTTAATTAATTTATCTGCCATACTATTGGCATAAACACTCGCGTATGATTCAAACACACTATCAACTTGTCTTACAAATGCAAAATTTTCTGCCATAACCATATTTTCTATTTCTTCAAGCTTTAGCGAATCAACAAGCTCAAATGCTGAAACTTTGGTTCTGATTAAATCTTTCATACATCCATAGCAGCCAAGTTTTTTACCAATATCATCACACAGCGTCCTTATGTAGGTGCCCTTTGAACAATGTATTTTAATTTTTACTTCCGGGATATTTATCTCTAATATATCAATTGAAAAAATATGAACCGGTCTTGCTTTTCTTTCTACGGTTATTCCTTTTCTGGCAAGATCACAAAGCTTTTGTCCATTCACTTTAAGCGCCGAATACATAGGTGGCACCTGCATTATTTCTCCGACAAAAGTATGTATTGCTTCGCATATCTGTTCTTCTGATACTTCTACAGCTGCTTCATTAAGCACTTTTCCTGATATATCCAGCGTATCTGTTTCTACCCCCAGCAAAAGTGTGGCTTCATATATCTTGTCCTTGTCAGTTAAAAGTTCACATACTTTTGTTGCTTTCCCGAGACAAACGGGAAGCACCCCTTCCGCATCTGGATCAAGGGTGCCTGTATGTCCAATTTTCTTTTGATGCATAATGCCTCGCATCTTCGCTACCACATCAAAACTTGTATATCCTTTTTCTTTATATACATTTACAATTCCGTTAACCATATAATACCTACAGTTTTTCTTTAATTACAGCCAGAACTTTTTCGAGAGCGGTCTCTATTGGTCCTTCAATCGAAAACCCCGCCGCCTTAACATGGCCTCCACCGCCAAAACAAGCGGCTATCTTTGCCACGTCAGTCGCACCATTCACTCGCAGACTACCCTTAAATGTACCATCTTCATTCTCGTACATGAAAAGAGCCACTTTAACGCCTTTAGTAATTCTAAGCTGATTTACTATTCCATCAAGATGCTTAGGCAGAACATCAAACCTATGCATATCTGCCCTTGTTATTACACTGACAATACATGCCCCATCAAGATATAACTCACTTTTTAATAAAGCCTGTCCTAATATCTTATTCTGATTAAATGTCTTGGTATAAAATGTATCATCTACGATCTTTGGATAATCAATATTTTTCTCCATCAAACGGCCTGCAATATTCATAGTCTTTGCAGAAGTACATGAATACTGGAATACACCAGTATCATGTACCATTCCTGTATAAAGACACTCAGCGATCTCTTTTGATACAGATTCTTCACCGAATAAATCATAGACCAGCTCACATGTAGAGCTTGCATCTGGAAAAATATAATTATAATCAGCAAAAACCTGATTGCTTACATGGTGGTCTATACACATGGTAGTTCTGGCATTTGAAAAATACTTTGCCGCCATTCCAAGTCTTCCAAGATCTCCACAATCAAGGCAGATAAATAAATCAAATACATATTCATTGTCGTAATTACTTATAATCTGTTCGCTATTTTTAAGAAATTTAAAAATATTAGGGATTGGATCCAGAAAAAGCTTAACTTCTTTATCTGGATATTCATTTTTAATGTAATTATAGACAGCAAGTGTAGAGCCTACACAGTCACCATCTGGTCTTACATGACCAGCTATTCCAATCGTGTGGCTATCCTGTATATTTTGCTTAAAATCAATCGTTGTCATCTTCTTTTAAATCCTTTGTCACTTCATCAATTTTCTTAGACATATTAATTCCATATTCAATTGACTGATCTAAAATGAATTTAATCTCTGGAGTATTGCGAAGATTAATTGATTTCGCAAGTAATCTTCTGATATATCCTTCTGCTGATACCAAACCTTTGATTGTATCCTGCTGGGATTTTTCGTCTCCTAATACACTTATATACGCTTTTGCTGTCTTAAGGTCAGGAGCGACCTCAACAGCAACAACGCTTGTCATAGGATTTATTCTTGGATCTTTGATTTCACCACGGATAATATTTGATAATTCACGCATTACTTCTTCGTTAATACGTATATTTTTAATACTATTTTTTCTCAATTCAAGCCTACTTTCTATCTAGGTACTTCAACCATCTTATATGCTTCGACTAAATCAAGTTCTGCAATCTCGTTAAATCCATCAAATACAAGACCACACTCGTATCCAGCCTTAACCTCTTTAACGTCATCTTTATATCTCTTAAGTGATGCAAGATCTCCCTCGAAAATCTGCTCTCCCTCTCTTGTGATTCTTACACGACATCCGCGTTCCATAAAGCCGTCAAGAACATAAGAACCAGCAATATTTCCAACACCAGACGCCTTGAAAATCTGTCTGATTTCTGCATGACCAATAACTTTTTCTTCGAAAATCGGATCAAGCATACCCTTCATAGCAGCTTCTACATCTTCGATTGCCTTATAAATTACCTTATAAAGTCTTACATCCACACCTTCACGGTCTGCTGTAGCTTTAGCGATTGGATCTGGACGAACATTAAATCCAATGATAATAGCATTTGATGCAGATGCAAGTATAACATCAGATTCGTTGATTGCACCAACACCACCATGAATAACCTTAACAAGTACTTCTTCATTAGATAACTTCATAAGACTCTGTTTAACAGCCTCAACAGAACCCTGAACATCTGCTTTGACGATAATATCAAGTTCCTTCATATTACCACTCTGAATCTGTGAGAATAATTCGTCAAGAGACATCTTAGCTTTTGTCTCCTCAATAAGACGATTTTTCTCCTCAGAAATATAAGTATCAGCAAACGCTTTAGCCTCTTTGTCATTGTCGCACATTACAAATGTCTCACCTGCAGCCGGAACACTGTTTAATCCTAAAATCTCAACTGGTGTTGAAGGACCAGCCTCTTTGACTCTTCTTCCGTTATCATCAATCATCGCACGTACTTTACCATAGCTGCTTCCACATGCAATTGAATCTCCAACATGAAGAGTTCCTTTCTGGACGAGCATAGTTGCAACTGCACCACGTCCTTTATCAAGCTGAGCCTCAATGACAAGACCTCTCGCATTACGATTAGGATTTGCCTTAAGTTCAAGAACTTCTGCTGTAAGAAGAATCATCTCAAGAAGATTATCTATTCCCTCTTTAGTATGTGCAGAAACTGGACAGAAAATAGTGCTTCCACCCCAATCTTCTGGAATTAATTCATACTCTGATAATTCCTGTTTTACTTTATCTATATTTGCACTAGGCTTATCAATTTTGTTAACTGCAACAATAATCTCAACGCCAGCAGCCTTAGCATGGTTGATAGCTTCTACGGTCTGTGGCATAACACCGTCATCTGCAGCGACAACGAGTATTGCTATATCTGTAGAATTTGCACCTCTCATACGCATAGCAGTAAATGCCTCATGTCCAGGAGTATCAAGGAAAGTAATATTCTGTCCATTAATAGATACTACGGAAGCACCAATATGCTGTGTGATACCACCAGCCTCACGATCAGTAACCTTTGTAGAACGTATTGCATCAAGGAGGGATGTTTTACCATGATCTACGTGTCCCATTACACAGACTACAGGTGGTCTTGAAACCATTGTAGATACATCTTCATCTTCCTCCTTTAGGAGTTCAGCTATAACATCAACTTTCTCTTCTGCCTCACAGATATAGTTAAATTCCAATGCAATTTCTTCAGCTTCTTCAAATGTCACATCTGAATTCATTGTAACCATCTGTCCTTTAAGGAAAAGCTTCTTGATGATTGCAGATGGCTGCTGTTTCATCTTATCAGCAAGCTCTTTAATAGTCATCTTCTCTGGCAAAGTAATGGTCTTGATCTCATTCTCATCCTCTTTAGGCTGCTGTGGTTGCTGCTGTGGTTTCTTCTTTCCACCATGTTTCTCGAGATTTACATAATTTTCCTGGCGCTTTCCAAGCTTATCATGATCCTGCTGTTTCTTACGGCGGTCATTATTATTTCTGTCTCTGCCCTCTTTAGGTCTTACATCCTCAGCAACAGCAACGGGTGCCTCTCTGTCAAAACGTGGCTTGTTATCACGCTTCTTAAAATCTCCCTGTGAACGGTCAAAGTTAGGTCTATCGCCCTGTGGTTTGTTGTTTCTGTTGAAACGCTCTCCACCCTGGTTGTTTCTGCCCTGTGGTTTGTTACCATTTCTTGACTGACGTTCGTTTCTGTCATTACGTTCGTTTCTGTCATTACGCTCGTTTCTGTCATTGCGCTCATTTCTATCGTTACGCTCGTTTCTGTCATTACGTTCGTTTCTGAAATTACGCTCGTTTCTGTCATTACGCTCATTCCTATCATTTTTCTGAAATCTGTCGTTTCTGTCGTTCTGATTTTTTCTTGACTGCATCTCAGATGCTTTTGCAGATGGACGGCTTTCAATAAAATCATCATTGTTTCCAGCTGTTCTCTCACTTATAGGTCTCATAGCTCTTTCTCCGATTGGACGCGGACGAATAATACTATGAGTCTCTGGTCTTGCTGAAACATTATTTCTTCTTGGGCGGTCATTTCTATCATTGCCATTGTTTCTATCGTTCTTATCATTAGAATTATTAGCTCTTGAATTGCCATTTGAACGCTGATGATTATTGTTTCCCGCTGGTCTTCTGGCCTGCTTGCTGTACTGGGCATTAAATACAGCAGTAATATTTTTCTTCTTTGGCTTCGCCTCTTCCTCCGAAGCTGCCTTTTCGTTATTTGAAGTACTTACTGTATTTGCAGTACTTACTGTATTTGCAGTATTTGAAGTCTTTGAATATTTTTTTCTTACAACTTCCTGTGCTGCATCTTCGATACCACTTTGTGCACTCTTAACTGCATATTCAGTAGCACTTAAGGTATCTATTATATCTTGTGATTTTATATTTAATTCTTTTGCAAGTTCATGAACTCTCATTTTTGCCATATATCAAATTTCCTCCATTATTCAGTTTTACTTTGTAGTAGTTTATTTTCAACAGCCTTGGCAAGATTCTCATCAACAATGGCAAGTGAAGCTCTGAATTCTTTGCCGATTGCTCTTCCAAGTGATTCTTTATCGCCGTAAAAATAAATAGGTACTTCATAAAAAGAAGTCATATCTGTAAAATGTTTTTTTGTATTTTCAGAAGCTTCTTCTGAAACAATTACAAGAAAAGCAGTTCCTGTCTTTACAGCTTTCTCAGTCGAAAATTCGCCACTAACTACATTTCCTGATTTTGCCGCAATTCCAAGCATAGATAATACTCTATCAACCAATATCTCTCATCTCCCTGTCAAGATTTTCATAAACTTCATCAGGTATGGCAATCTTAAGTGAACGCTCGATACCTTTTGATTTTCTAGCTTTCTTCAGACAATCCATACAAGGGCATATGTATGCGCCTCTTCCATTTTTCTTGCCTGTAGAATCAAGTTCCACATTCCCCTCAACAGTCTTAATTACTCGAATAAGTTCATTCTTAGGTTTCATTTCCAAGCATCCAACGCATTGTCTTAGCGGAATTTTTTTATTACTCATTATTATTCCTCTTCACTAGAATATTCCTGCGAATATCCTTCTTCATCCTCATAATAATCTTCATTCTCATAGTCTTCATTCTCGTAATCTTCATCATAATCGAAAAAGTCTCCAGATTCACGAGCCTGAGTTTCACTCTTAATATCGATCTTAAATCCTGTAAGTCTTGCTGCAAGCCTTGCATTCTGTCCCTCTTTTCCGATAGCGAGTGATAACTGATAGTCTGGAACAACTACTTTAGCTGATTTTTCATCAGCATCCGCGATTACTGAGATGACTTTAGCTGGGCTAAGTGCATTCTGAATAAGAATAGCTGGATTCTCATCCCAAGTGATAATATCTATTTTTTCACCTCTTAATTCGTTTACGATAGCATTAACACGAGCACCATTCATACCAACACATGCACCGACTGGATCTACATCTGGATCATTTGACCATACCGCAATCTTTGTACGGCTTCCAGCTTCTCTGGAAATTGATTTAATCTCAACAATTCCTTCTTTAACTTCTGTGACCTCAGATTCAAAAAGACGCTTAACAAGTTCTGGATGTGTTCTTGAGACAAGTATCTTAGGTCCTTTTGAAGTAGACTTAACTTCGAGAATATATACCTTAATTCTCTCTGTAGGCTGGAATGTCTCTCCTTTAATCTGCTCACTTTCTGTAAGCAATGCATCAGCCTTTCCTAAATTAATGCTTACATTCTTGCCAACATATCTTTGAACAACTCCTGTAACAACATCTTTTTCTTTGCTATTATATTCATCAAATATTACCTTACGCTCTTCCTCACGGATTTTCTGTAAAATAACATTCTTTGCATTCTGAGTTGCAATTCGTCCAAATTCTTTGGATTTAACTTCAACTCTTACAATATCTCCAACAGAATACTTACCATTGACCATCTGCGCATCGATAAGTGAAATTTCTTCAATTGGATCTTCCACTACTTCTACTACAGTTTTTTCCTGATAACATTTGAATTCACAAGTCTCAGGGTCAATCTCAACCTTGACATTGTCTGATTTACCGAAATGATTCTTGCAAGCAGTTACAAGTGAATTCTCAATTGCCTCAAGTAAAGTCTCTTTGCTGATATTTTTCTCCTGCTCTAATATATTTAACGCTTCTAATAACTCATTATTCATTATTTTTTCCTCCTATTAGTGTTATCGTGCGCTCTTAATTAAAAATGTACTGCCTGTCGAATCAAGGCAATTTCATTCTTTGGAAAAACAAGTAATTCCTGTTCTTCGGTTTCTATTGTAACTGAGTCATTATCATATTCTTTCAAAATTCCATAAAACTCTTTACATTTATTAATCGCTCTATAGGTACGGATTTCAACTTCTTTACCCATATTGCGAATGTAATCTTTTTCTTTCTTGAGTGGTCTTCCAAGACCAGGGGAACTTACCTCAAAAACATATGAATCCGGTATAAAGTCCTCTGCATCCAATATATCATTCATCTCACGGGCAACCGCCTCGCAATCATTAACAGTAATACCACCATCTTTGTCTATATAAGCACGCAAATACCATGTACTGCCTTCTTTAACATATTCGATATCTACCAGCTCGAAATTCATTTTCTCGAGGATTGGTAAAATAAGAGCCTCCGTCTTACTTTCATAAAGGCTGGCTTTCGACATATAATTAACACCTCTTTTCAATTTTCCTGTAAAACGTGAATTGAGAGAGGGCTTTCGCTCTCTCTCAACTTAGTCAACATGTTTACAAATTGATAATATCACTTAAAGCTTGTTATTTCAAGGGTTTTCTAATTCTTTTTTTAAAAAATATAATTTTTTTCAAAAAAGGGGTTGCAATTTCATATACTACATGATAGTATAATACACGGTTCGTTGGTCAAGCGGTTAAGACGCCGCCCTCTCACGGCGGAAACACGGGTTCGATTCCCGTACGGACTGCTAGCTTATTTATTTTAAATACAGCCCAACCCGATAGAAGCATCGTTTGATGCTTTTATTTTTTTGTATAAATGTTCCTGTAAAGAAAAAACCTGACGATATGCAAACATATATCCTCAGGTTTTTATAAAAGTTACATTGTTATATTTAATTTGTCTGCTTCAATCTTAAGAAATTAATCTTCATATCCGTTTGGATTGTTCTTCTGCCATCTCCATGAATCGGCACACATATCCTTTATATCATACTGCGCTTTCCAGCCAAGTTCTCTTTCTGCTTTTCCCGGATCACAGTAACATGTTGCTATATCTCCTGGTCTTCTGTCTTTGATTACATATGGAATCTTGATATCATTTGCAGCTTCAAAGTTCTTAACAATATCAAGTACACTATAACCATGACCTGTTCCAAGATTGTAGATACAAAGACCAGCTTTCTCTTCAATTTTCTTAAGAGCTTTTACATGTCCTACAGCAAGATCTACTACATGAATATAATCACGTACTCCGGTTCCGTCTGGTGTATCATAATCATCACCAAATACTCCAAGCTGTTCAAGCTTACCTACTGCAACCTGTGTGATATAAGGCATTAGGTTGTTAGGAATTCCATTAGGATTCTCTCCCATTGTTCCACTCTTATGAGCTCCAATCGGGTTGAAGTAACGAAGTAAAATTACATTCCATTCATTGTCAGCTTTCTGAATATCTGTAAGTATCTGCTCAAGCATTGACTTGGTCCATCCGTAAGGATTTGTACACTGTCCTTTTGGACATTCCTCTGTGATAGGAATCTGTGCTGGATCTCCGTATACTGTTGCAGATGATGAGAAAATAATGTTCTTGCAACCATTTTGACGCATAACATCAACTAAAGTTAATGTTCCGGAAATATTGTTGTTGTAATACTCCCAAGGCTTTGCAACGGACTCGCCAACAGCCTTAAGTCCTGCGAAGTGAATACAGCTGTCAATTTTCTCATTCTTAAAAATCTCATTTAAAATTTCGCGGTCAAGAATGTCTCCTTTGTAGAATTTAACTTCTTTTCCTGTAAGCGCCTTTACTCTTTCTAATGATTTCTCAGAAGAATTTGAAAGATTGTCAAGTACTACAACCTCATATCCTGCGTCTAATAATTCAACGCATGTATGACTTCCTATATATCCAGCTCCACCAGTTACTAATATTGCCATATTTCATCTCTCCTTTTTGATTTGATATATTTATTTTAGCCTATTACAATTTATTTGTATAGAACTAAATGTGGAACAAATATGTAAAAATGTTGCCTTATGCAACATTTTATATATATAATAGAAGTATGAATAATTATAAAAACTCTTATAAAGCAACTGAAAAAGAACTGGTATCACTATCAGTATATAATGTCGGAAATCAGAAATGCAACCCACTATATCAATGGGGACCAGGAATACGAAACCATTATCTCATCCATTATATAATTTCAGGGAAAGGAACATACACCGTCAATGGAAAAACTCATTTACTGGAAGCAGGAGACTGCTTTTTAGTTTTTCCAAATACCGAGGTTATATACCAGGCGTACGAACAGGATCCGTGGGAATATGTATGGGTTGGATTTGCCGGAAGTGATGCAGAGATGATACTAAAAGCAACTGATTTTACTAAAGAGAAACCATATTTGCGCAAAATACCATACGGACAGGATATCTGCCGCCAAATACTGCACATATATGATGCCAGAGGAAACGAATTCGAACATGCTGTAGAAATGACTGGAAGGCTGTATACTACACTTGCAATTTTTATGCATGCATCAAATAAAAATGTAACACAGAACACATTAAACAGCTATGTTCAAAAAGGGATAGAATATATATCTTCTAATTATTCATATCCAATTACAATCGAAGATATAGCCGCATATGTAGGGCTCAGCAGAAGTCATCTTTTTCGTTCGTTTGAATCAGTACTTAAGATATCTCCCAAAGAATACCTTACTAGCTTCAGAATAAAACAGGCATGCTATCTGCTTGAACATTCTGATTTATCAATCACTGCAATTGCAAATTCTGTAGGTTTCGACAATAGTCTGTATTTTTCCAAGACATTCCACAAAATAAAAGGCGTCTCACCTAAAATATATAGAAATAAAAGGATATCACAATCGTGATATCCTTTATCTTTACATGTATACTTGCGTATAAATTAGTTTAATTTGCTTTTTGCAAGATCTACTAACTTTGTAAATCCTTCTGCATCTGTAACAGCCATATCAGCTAATACTTTACGGTTAAGATCAATATTTGCTAATTTTAAACCATGCATAAACTGGCTGTATGAAAGTCCGTTAATACGTGCTGCAGCATTGATACGTGCAATCCATAACTGACGGAACTGTCTCTTTCTTTCTTTACGTCCAGAATAAGAACTTGTTAAGGCTCTCATAACTGACTGCTTAGCTACTCTATACTGCTTAGATCTTGCGCCTCTATAGCCCTTTGCTAATTTTAATGTTCTATTATGTCTTTTCTTAGCGCCTAATCCGCCTTTAACTCTTGCCATTTGTCAAATTCCTCCTTAACTAATCTTACATATATGGTAAAATCTTCTTCATGTTCTTAACATTTGTCTGATCTGTCATTGCAGCTTTTCTAAGATTTCTTTTAGTCTTAGTTGTCTTCTTTGTTAAGATATGTCTCTTATAAGCTTTATTTCTCTTTAATTTTCCTGTTCCTGTAAGTTTGAAACGTTTTGCAGCTGCTCTGCTTGTTTTCATTTTTGGCATTGTGTATTCCTCCTTAAAATGTTATCTTTTTTCTGCCAACACCATTCCGATGCTACGGCCTTCAACTTTTGGTGCTTTCTCCACTACTGCAACATCTGAAAGATTCTCGGCAAAATCATCTAAAATGTGCTTGCTGCTGTTCATATGTGCCATCTCTCTACCACGGAATCTCAATGTAATCTTTACTTTGTTTCCTTTGGCGAGGAATTTCTTAGCAGCATTCATTTTTGTATTTAAGTCATTCGCTTCAATATTTGGAGATAAGCGAATCTCCTTAAGTTCAACTGTCTTCTGCTTTTTCTTGGCATCTTTCTCTTTACGAGCCATCTCGTAACGATATTTACCATAATCAATCACCTTGCAAACTGGTGGTTTTGCTTTTGGAGCAATCTTTACTAAGTCTAACCCTGCTTCATCAGCAAGCTTTTGTGCCTCTCTTGCAGACATAACCCCAAGCTGTTCTCCATCGGCTCCAACAACTCGAACCTCTTTGTCTCTAATCTGCTCGTTAATCATTAAATCGCTAATGGTCTTATACCTCCAATAAAAAATAGTGGATAGGCAGACTATCCACTATTAATATCTAACATACACAAATGTTTGAAATATTAACACTAAGACGCCCAATTGCGCTTAGGTGAGAGTGGATACTCTACTTTGTTTTCTAACAACTATTGTAGGTTACCATACCTGTATCGATATGTCAATAATAATTTTAAATTATTTATTTTCAAGAATGAACTTGCTTATCATCTCATTCATAGTAATAGCCTGCGCTGAAAGTTCTTCACTGGTAGCGGAAGTCTCTTCTGCACTTGCTGAGTTAGACTGAACAACCTCAGAAATCTGATTGATTCCCTGCTCTGCCTGTTCCATAGCCTTAGCTTGCTCTTCTGCAATCTCACTAAGTTCCTGTGATGAATTTGCAACATCTTTCATTCCGTTTATTACCTTTTCAATTGATACACTTACACGCTCAGCTGCTTCATTACCTTCAGCAGTAACTTCTATTGCACTTTCAATTAACTGACGTGTATCAACTGCAGCCTTTGCACTCTGCTCTGAAAGACTTCTGATCTGGCCTGCGACAACTGCAAATCCCTTTCCAGCCTCACCTGCACGGGCAGCCTCAATTGCTGCATTCAGTGAAAGAAGGTTTGTCTGACTTGCGATATCTTCAATCTCTGTGATAATATTCTCAATCTGCTTTGAAGTATCATTAATACGTCCAATCACATCAACCATACCCTGCATTTCTGTATGGCTGTTATCTGCCTCTATTGCGTATTTCTGTGCAATCTGGTACGTCTCTCCAAGCTTTGCAGATGTCTTCTCAACTCCGCCTGTAATATCAGCAAATGTAGCCTGTAATTCCTGAATAGATGCTGACTGATCCATAGCACCTTCTGCCATTTCCTGCGCAGCCTGTGAAAGATTGTTAGATCCAGCAGCAACAAGTGATGACGCTTCGCTGATTCTTGACATCACTTCATTCATCTGCTGTTTCATCTGACGCATTGCAAGTAATAGTCCAACAAAATCTCCAGCATATTTATCTTCATGACTACTTGAAACAGTGTAATCGCCTTCGGCCATTTTGCCAAGTAATTTATCAGAATCAGATATAATGGTTCTAAGATCTGAAGCCATGTCTGACGCTACTTTTATCATATCAGCAATTTCATCTTCAGAATTAACCGCTGGGAACTCTGATTCAAGATCACCTTTAGCAAATAATTGTAAACGAGACTTAAGTTCACCAAGTGGTATTGAAATACCCTTTGCTACTTCTGCACCACATCTCATTGAAATAAAGTAAGATGCGACAATAAGTACAAGAATAATCACTATAACTATAGCTGATACAATGTAAAGCACTTCACTTAAAGAATCACCTTCTTCAACCTTGGTTTCCATAAGTGATGCTAATTCCTGATAGATTTCATCATAAGCAGGTGCTAACTCATCAGTAGCTCTCTGCTCAGCTCTTTTCTGTGTATCTGCATCCTGTGCATTCTCACCAAGATTTTTGATTTCTTCGTCAATACTCCAATAGCTAGAAAGCTTGCTGTCTATATCATTATAGATCTGCTTTTCTTCACTGGTCTTAATAGTGTTCTTAGTCTCTGCCCAATACTCTTCAAACGCTGCTTTCTTTGTATCATGTACTTCTGATAAAGAGTCCAGAATATCTGGATCCGTATACCCTATCAACCCGCGTGTACTGCTTCTGATTTCTGAAAAAGCAACCATTGTCTTACCAATATCGCCCTGTGAAAAACCATAATTAGTAAGTGCACTTGCATATCGAACAGAAATAGTAATAAGCACTACCACTGCAATAAGTCCAGCAGCCGCAGATATAAAAGTCGTAAGCCTAAAACCTTTCTTCAGTCTGTCCTGAATATTTAAAGCTCTCCATTTTGCTCTGTTTATCTTCAATTTGCCACCCCCTGCAAAACTAATACTAATGTACTATAACAACATTATATCCTCCTTGTGATAATTTGCAATACCTAAACAGAAATAGTTGCAATAAAAACCTTAACCGGGAAAGCATAAGTATACAAATCAGGTTATACTGGTTCAGCTGGAACAAATATTCTGCCCTTGCTATCATCGATTATTTTAGGAACATCCTCTTCTGCTTCCTTAACAAATACTTTCTGGGAATTTACAAGAGTCTTGCCTCTTTTATCTATTCTATAATAAATACCATCATCTCCCATTACACGGGCTTTTACATTATCTTCAAGTTCTACCTCTAAAATATGAATAGCTTTCTGCTTGAGAGAATTATCTAAAAGAGGAAAAACTATCTCAACTCTTTTATCGAGATTTCTCTGCATCCAGTCAGCACTTCCCATGTACACTTCTGCATTACCATTATTTTCAAAATAGAAAATTCTACTATGCTCAAGGAAATTGCCCACGATTGATCTTACACTAATATTCTCACTTACACCTGGAATTCCTGTCTTCAAACAGCATATTCCTCGAATAATGAGATCTATTTTTACGCCGTTGGCAGATGCTTCGTATAACGCTGCTATAATGCCAGGATCACAGAGCGAATTCATTTTTGCAATAATTCTTGCATCTTCGCCATTTTTTGCATTTTTTGTTTCTCTTTTGATGAGTTTAAGGAAACGATCACGAAGCCAGTATGGTGCAAGAATAAGCTGATTCCATGACATTGGCTCTGAATAACCTGACAACATATTAAATACAGCTGTTGCATCTTCGCCAATTGATTCCTTACATGTAAAAATGCCACAGTCCGTATATAATTTAGCTGTTGAATCGTTATAATTTCCAGTTCCAAGATGTACATATCTTCTGATACCATCTTCTTCTCTTCTTACAACCAAAGCAATCTTACTGTGTGTTTTAAGTCCAACAAGTCCATATATAACATGGCATCCAGCTTTTTCAAGTTTCTTTGCCCACACAATATTATTTTCCTCATCAAACCTTGCTTTCAACTCTACTAATACAGTTACCTGTTTTCCATTTTCAGCAGCCTGCGCAAGTGAACTTATAATAGGAGAATTACCACTTACACGATATAATGTCTGCTTTATGGCAAGAACCTCCGGGTCAACAGATGCCTGTCTGATGAAGTCAACTACAGGGTCAAACGTCTGGTATGGATGATGTAAAAATATATCCCTCTTACGGATAGCTTCAAAAATATCTTCACCAGGTGTTATCTCCGGTACCTGCTGTGGGGTTGGCTGCTTGTATTTAAGCTGGTCAAACCCATCAATTCCAAATACTTTCATCATGCAGGTAAGATCTATAGGTCCCTGAAGTTTAAATATATCTTCATCAGCTACTTTCAGCTCACTCTTTAAGAATTTAAGGATTCTTTTGTCGATGCCATCTTCTACTTCTAATCGGATAACTTCGCCCCATTGTCTCATCTTCAATTTGTTCTGTATTTCTTTAAGAAGATCCGAGGCTTCGTCTTCATCGATTGTAAGGTCTGCATTTCGCATAATTCTGTATGGATATGCGCACATTACTTTGTAGTTCGAAAAAAGAAAATGAATATTGCGTTCGATTATCTGCTCTAATAAAATAAATAATCTGTTATCATCTTCACCTGGAATTTCTACCACCCTTGGAAGTACACCTGGAACCTGCACAGTCGCAAAAACTAATTCATCTTTCTGCTTTTTGTCAGCTAAGAGCGCTGCTATATTAAGAGTCTTATTTCTGATTAGCGGAAATGGTCTTGACGCATCAACTGCCATAGGCGTTAAAACCGGATAAACACTTTCCATAAAATACCTGTCAACAAACTTTGCCTGTTTTTCCGAAAGATCTTCATATTTATTTATAATAAAGATTCCCTCTTTATTTAATTGTGGTGCTAAAAGTCTGTTGTAAGTGCTATATTGGACATCGACAAGCTTTCGTGTTGCCTCATTTATTGCTAAAAGCTGCTCTGTAGCAGTCATGCCTGCAATATCTTTTTTCTTGTAGTTGGCATGCACCATATCTTTAAGCGATGCAACACGCACCATAAAGAATTCATCAAGATTAGATGATGTAATACTTAAAAATTTGAGTCTTTCAAGAAGAGGGATTGTCTTATCTCTTGCTTCTTCAAGAACTCTCTCGTCAAATTTAATCCAGCTTAATTCTCTATTCTCATAAAACTTTGGATTGCTATAATCAATTGTTTTTTCCATATAATCCCCCTTGCTCTAATAACTTTTCTTTTCTTTTAATACAGGTTTAACACTAAATATCTTTTCAAAATATGCTGTCTTTTTTTCAAAAAGAATCTGCTCTAACGAAATATCTTCTAAAGATTCTACCGTAAAAATTATTTCTCTGCCTTTTATAGTGATTCTTGTATTCTCAAATTTCTGTCTATGACTCTGGTCAAGCGCATTCGCAACTCTTAGTATAGCAGATAATTTAGCAACCGTAAGAAAACTTTCACGATCCAGCTGATCAGATATTTCATCATAATCAACTAGTGGAAGTGCATTAAATAGTACTGTGTATGCTACTATCTGACGTTCGGCATGAGTGAGACCTATTATCTCTGACGACATAATAATATGGTATGCGCTCTCTGGACCGGATGTCAGACTTATATATTTACCACAATCATGAAGCATTGCAGCGACTTCAAGAAGAAGTTCTTCTCTTTTTCCAAGTCCGTGAAGCTTTTTAGTTGATTTATATATTTTTTTAGACAGTGCAACAAGCATATCTATATGCATGGAATAACTGTTATAGTGCTTTGACAGCTGCTTTGACGCTGATATGATATCTGCATCAAAATCATGAAGTATCTTTATTTGGTTATTCTTCTGAGCATAATCATATGCAATTCCATCATTGATATTCGCACCTGGAATCCAGATTTCATTAGGCTCAAACAGATTTATGATGGTCTTATATATCATGATATTAGGAATAATAAGTGAGTCTGTATCATTCGACATATTAAGATTTTTTGTAATATCAGTAAGAGACAGCTTAAGCAGCTCATCTAAATATTTAACCATCTTTTTTGATTTAATTCTATTATCAGTATTAGGTTCTTTACCTATATGATTAACCAGATCCATCCCATAATCATTTAAAAATACTACGCATTCTACACCATCTTGCATATAAAGATTTTTAAGTACATTAAATTTCTTAATAAGATATTCCTGTATAATATTCCTATATGTTTTTTCTGTATTTCCATTATCATACAAGAGACTGCTAATACGCATAGTACCAGTCTCAATGTGCTGGGTGGTGACAAGTTCCCCGTTCTTAAAATATGTAATCTGGATATTAGCACCACCAATATCAACAATAGCTGCTGATGTCTTTATAAAATCATCAAAAGAATCCCTACCTGCAACTGATTTATAACTCAAAAATCTGATTTCCGAATTAGTTATAACCTTTACATTTAATCCTGTTATAAGATAAATCTGATCTAATACAAACAATTCGTTTTCTATATCTCTCAAAACAGCAGAAGCATATATCTCATAGTCATTGACCTTGTATCCTGTCATTATTGTCTTGAACTGACATAATGTATCGCACAATTGTTCAACAAGTTCATATCCGAGAATTCCTTTATTATATGCATCCTTTCCAAGATCAATGCGCGAACGCACATTATCAATCTCACGCATTTTTTTCTTCTGCGAAAATTCAAATATTTTGAGACTTACCTCATATGAACCTATATATATTGCTCCAAAAAGTTTGTTAGACATATAAAGCCCCCCCACTCTAGTTCTAGTATGTTCCAAGTATTTTCAGTGAAATAGTTTCTTCATCTAATCCTCTAAGCGCATTTAATACTGCTGTATCTTTGAAGCCTCCTTCAAAGTCAATAAAAAATCTATACTCCCAGTTCTTGTTCTGAATCGGTCTTGACTGTATATTTGTCATATTGATATTGTTGTAAATAAAATGTGATAACATATGATACAGTGATCCGCTTTCATGCGGAATTTCAAAACAAATACTTATTCTCGACGACTTATTTGAGTATACTTTTTTATTGGTGACAATTATAAATCTTGTGGAATTATTTTTGTTATTCTGGATTGCTTCATCAAGCACTTTTAAATTATATATATCTGCAGTAATTTTACTTGCTATAGCCGCATGATTAACAGCAGTCTCCTCACTCACCCGACTTGCTGCAATTGCTGTATTTGGTGCACTTATCTTTTGCCAGTTGCGATGAGCTTCCAAATAATCTGAGCACTGCATCAGTGCCTGTGGATGTGAATAAACAACTTCAATGTCATCTATATTAGTGCCCTCTTTACCAAGGAGACAATGATCAATTTTAATAATCTGTTCACCTACAATATAATTATTGTACTCAACAAGCAGATCATAGTTCTCTGATACAATACCTGCCGAGGAATTCTCAATTGGTAAAACTGCATAATCAGCTTTTCCGTTTGCAATTGCTTCCATTGCATCCTTCCATGTATCTACGTTAAACGAATCACAATCAGCACCAAAGTATTCCTTCATAGCCAGCTGGCTATATGCACCTTCGACTCCCTGAAATACTATTTTAGCATTGGAATAATCTAAATCTTCTACTTCTTCAAATCCAAGGTCTTCTACAATTCCGTGCTGTGTCAAAAGCTGGTACTGTTTCTTTCGGCTCATAGCCATTATCTGTTCAAACAATTCTCTTATACCGTGGCTGGTAAATTTGCTGCTTGCTTTAGCGGATAAAGTTGAAAGTTTCTGGTCTTCTCTTTCTTTATCAAAAACTTTTTTGCCAGTGGAAATCTTATACTCTGCCACGCCTTCTGCAACAACCATTCTTTTCTCGTATAAATCTACTATCTGATTATCAATCTGATCAATTTCTTCTCTTAATTCCTTTAAGTCTTTCATGGTTTACTCCTTTGTCCCATAAATATATATAAAAATTTTATATCAAGTCCATTTGAAAGGCAAGCAAACCTTGAAACATTATAAATGAATATATATAATTTATATAAATAATAATATTAGGTGGTAATGTATATGCGTAAATTAAGTAAAATTCTTGTAATATTTTTTATACTCGGAATAATTGCCCTTATATCTTTTCATTTTTATAACACCAGGACGATATTTAACAAGTCCTATGTAAATGGCAATACACCTGGCAATCTTTATAATGCTGGTCTTTTTTGTGAACATAATGGACAGATTTTCTTTGCCAATGATGATGACAATGATTCTTTGTATTCAATGGATATATATGGAAATAATCTAAAGAAATTATGCGACGATAAAGTAATGTACATAAATGCAGATGATAACTATATTTATTACGTGAGAAACAACGAGAAAAAGACTTCCGAATTTGCTTTCTTCTCATATAACAATAACAGTCTGTGTCGAATGTCACAAAAGACTGGCAAGGTCAAAATATTAGACAGTGATCCTTGTATTTACGCTACATTGATTGGTAATTATATTTATTATCTTCATTATGATAATAAGACAGCATCAACTTTATATAAAATAAAAATAGATGGAACTGAAAAAAAGAAGCTGACAAACAGCTATCTTTTTACATGTAGTTCGCTCGGTCAATACTTCTACTACAACAGTCCATCAAATGGTCAATTATACGAATATGATACAACTACAGACACCTCTACTATGATATATGATTGCCATTGTTACAAACCTATCGTTGATACAAAAGACAATGTATATTATATGGATGTGGACAACGAAAATGCACTGACACATGTCAATATAAGTTCAAATAAGCCTATTGTGCTATCTAATGATGAAATAGAATTATACAATGTATATGGAAGTACTATCTTCTATCAGCGCGGTGGTAAAAATGCGGCTATGTGTATGATCAAAAATGATGGAACCGGCTTCAAAGTTCTTGCTGAAGGTGAATTTTCTAATATAAATATTACCACAACAAATACATACTTTTCTAACTTTAAGACTGGCGAAGTATACTTTACGCCAACAGAAAATCCCGGCGAAATCAAAAAGTTTTCACCGGGAATCATTGAAAAATAATTATGCTCCAAAATCAAAAAGTGATAGCTGGTTAGATTCTGGGATGTCTCCAAAGAGTCCCAGATCACCCATCATATCTACAATAGTCTTAGACACTTTAGTTCTTTCACGGAAATCATCTTTCGATAAAAATGCTCCATCCTTGGCTGCTTCTGCAATCGAAACAGCGGCATTGTCTCCTAAACCATCAATACTGTTAAGCGCAGGCATTAATTTTCCATTAATAATTTGAAATCTATTTGGATGAGCTGTGAAAATATCAAGTTTTTCAAACTCAAATCCTCTTGCATACATTTCCTGAACTATTCTCATGTCCTTAAAAACATCCTGTTCTTTCTTGGACAATGTATCCTTACGCTTCTTATAATCAGCCATATAATTTTCAAGACGTTCTTTTCCCTGACACATAAGTTCATAGCTGAATCCAGTAGCTCTGATAGAAAAATACGCAGCATAGTAAGCAAGTGGATAATATACTTTACAGTATGCAATACGCCATGCCATCATAACGTATGCAGCAGCATGTGCCTTAGGGAACATGTACTTGATCTTCTCACATGACCATATATACCATTCAGGAACACCATGTGCAATCATGTCTTCTTTCCACTGTGGCCATTCCTTGCATTTACCTTTTGCAATAACACCCTTACGTACTTTCTCCATAATATTAAAGGCTTCCTCTGACTCCAAACCTTTGCTTATCAGATAAGTCATAATGTCATCCCTGGTACATATACATGTAGAGATAGTAGCCGTTCCTTCCTGAATTAACGTCTGTGCATTACCAAGCCATACGTCGGTTCCATGGGACAGACCTGCAATTCGAATTAAATCCGAAAATTCTGTAGGCTGTGTATCAATTAACATCCCCATGGCAAAGTCTGTACCGAATTCAGGTATACCTAAAGCTCCAAGCTTACAGCCATCTATATCCTCTGGCATAATTCCAAGTGCAGATGTATCCTGGAATAATGACATAACTGCTTTATCATCCAAAGGAATCTGCGTTGGATCAACACCTGTCAGATCCTGTAACATTCGAATCATTGTCGGATCGTCGTGTCCGAGAATATCAAGCTTTAGCAGATTATGGTCGATTGAATGATAGTCAAAGTGTGTCGTAGTAATATCTACAGTCATATCATTTGCTGGATGTTGTATAGGGGTAAATGTATTAATCTCCTCGCCCATCGGAAGAACGACAATTCCTCCTGGATGCTGACCTGTTGTTCTTCTTACGCCAACACATCCCTGAACAATTCTGTCGATTTCACAATTACGCTTTCTTACACCACGCTCTTCATAATAATTTTTGATGTAACCAAATGCAGTCTTATCGGCAAGTGTACCGATTGTACCAGCCTTAAAGGTCTGACCCTCACCAAAGATTACCTCTGTATACTTATGCGCTTTACTCTGGTACTCACCAGAAAAGTTAAGGTCAATATCAGGCTCCTTATTTCCTTTAAATCCAAGGAATGTTTCAAAAGGAATGTCAAATCCATCTTTGCTAAGCGGCTTGCCACATACAGGACAAATCTTATCTGGCATATCACATCCGCCACGTCCACTATAAGATTTAACTTCCTCAGAATCAAAATCACTGTATTTGCAATGCTTACATAAATAATGAGCATGCAAAGGATTTACCTCTGTGATACCAGACATCGTCGCTACAAACGAACTTCCTACTGAACCTCGTGAACCTACCAGATATCCGTCTTCATTAGATTTCCACACAAGCTTCTGTGCAATAATGTACATAACAGCATATCCATTTGAAATAATGGAATTAAGTTCTCTGTCAAGTCTCTCCTGCACAATAGATGGTAATGGATCACCATACATCTTATGGGCTTTGTTATAACAGATATCTCTAAGCATCTGGTCAGAATTCTCGATGACTGGCGGACATTTATCAGGGCGTACCGGAGAAATTCGTTCGCACATATCTGCAATTTTATTAGTGTTCGTAATAACAACCTCATTTGCCTTAGAACTTCCTAAATATTCAAATTCTTTAAGCATTTCTTCTGTAGTTCTAAGATATAAAGGTGCCTGATCATCTGCATCTTTAAATCCCTTTCCAGCCATAATAATTCTTCTGTATACCTCATCCTCCGGATCGAGGAAATGCACATCACATGTTGCAACTACAGGTTTATCAAATTCTTCACCCAGTTTAACAATTCGCTTATTGATTGCTATTAAATCTTCATCAGATGCTATATCTGAATCCTTATCACGAACCATAAATGCATTATTGCCAAGTGGCTGAATTTCAAGGTAATCATAGAAATTTACAAGTCTTGTAATCTCTTCCTGTGGTCTGCCGTTTAGAATTGCTCTGTATAGTTCTCCGGCCTCACATGCAGAACCAATCAAAAGGCCATCCCTATATTTTTCAAATTCAGACTTAGGTATTCTTGGACGCCTGTTATAGTACTTGATATGTGAAAGAGATATTAGTCTGTACAGATTAGTTCTGCCCTGGTCACAAGTAGCAAGTATAATCGCATGGTATGTATTAGCTTTTCTAATATTATCTACAGACGATTTTGCCCATTCATTTAGCTGACCAAATGTATCAAGTCCTCTATCGTGCAGCATCTGAATAAATTTCACAAAAATTTCCGCTGTACATCCTGCATCATCAACAGCTCTATGATGATGGTCAAGCGATACATTAAGAGCCTTTGCAACTGTATCAAGCTTAAATCTGTTCAATTGTGGAAGTAAAACTCGTGCAAGTGATACTGTATCTATAATTGTAGGATTGCACTCTATACCAAGAAGCTCACAATTGCGCTTTATGAAGCTCATATCAAAATCAGCATTGTGTGCAACCATAACACAACCTTCACAGAATTTCATAAATTCAGGAAGAATCTCCTCGATTAATGGCGCCGTAATAACCATATCATCCTTTATGGATGTAAGTTCCTCTATTCTAAAAGGAATTGGAACCTGTGGATTTACAAATGATGAAAATTTGTCTACTATCTTTCCCTGCGAAACTTTTACCGCACCTATCTCAATAATCTTATTTTTCTCTGGGCTGAATCCAGTTGTCTCAAGGTCAAAGACAACACAATCACACTCTATGCTCTGATTGTGGCTATTAAAAACAATATCCTTTGTATCATCTACAAGATATGCCTCCACACCATATATAACTTTAAATTTATCATCTACAGTGTGATTTGCATCTGGAAACGCCTGGACATCACCATGATCTGTAATCGCAATTGCTTTATGTCCCCATTTCATTGCTCTTTTGACAATATCTTTTACATCTGAGACACCATCCATATCACTCATCTTAGTATGACAGTGAAGCTCGACTCTTTTTTCGACACTGTTGTCCATCCTCATTGATGTAAAATCAGATATTTTCTTAACACCGGCGATTGAACCAATAGTAAGATCTCCGTCAAATTTATCAATATTAGGAACACCTTTTAATTTAATAAATTTACCAGGTCCAATTCCATCTAAAATATCATCAAGATCATCATTTCGTGCAAAAAGCTTGACTACTATAGTATCTGTAAAATCAGTTATAGAGAAAATCACAATAGTTTTTTCGTTTCGTATTTCTCTTGTCTCTAAAGTAAGTACTTTTCCTCTTATTACAACCTCGCCAATAGGACCATCAATTTTCTCTATTTCGATTGCATCTTCATCAAAATCACGTCCGTAAATGACATCCGGATTATTGTCGTATTTCTTTCTAAATTCACCTTTCTTCTCGAACTTCTTTTCAAATTTCTTTTCTGATTTATTATCAGATGATTTTGTGTTATTAGAAGCATTCTTTGGTTTCTTCTTGCCTGCATCTTCTGAATTTTTCTTTTCAGTGCTGTTAGGCTGCTCATCAGTTTCTTGACTGTTTTCATCTGGCTTATCTTCTTCATTAAATGCGAATTTTGTTCTCGATATAATATTTTGAACTTCCTGCTCGATCTGTTTAACCGAATTCTTTCTGTATTTGCTTTCCTGCGGTTCCCTGAATTCAACCTGGATAATCAGATCCATTCCACATCTTTCGCATATTATTTTCTCTAGAAATTCAACAATTTCGTCGGTTCTGGTTTTGGCAATTATAGTATTGTCTACAGTAAGAATCATATGATTCGGTTTATCAAATTGCATGTCAGCAGTACGCAGAAGATTATATTCAAGGACACTGTAATTCTCCAGCTCTTTTAACATACTGTCGAAATATACGTCTAAAAGTGTTGATGGTGTATATTGCTCTGACAATTCAAACGATTCAATTATAGCAACTTCAACATTATTGTCTCTAAAAATCTGTTTTTGGATTTCATTTTCAATAGTCCACAGATTTTTCTTAAAAATCAATCTCCTGGCACGCAAATAAATGCGAATATGATCATGATCATGATTCGCACTTATTTTAGTGACATCTGTATTATCTAACAGATGCCACATCTCATCATCAAGTTTTAAGGTTGGAAAGACATCCTTAAACGTCTTTGTCATTATTATTCACCCCAATGATCTAATTCGTATTTCAGTGCTGGCAGCAATTCCTCTTCTGGCACTTTCTTATATACCTCACCATGTTTTATGATGAGACCCTCACCAATTCCACCAGCGACTCCTATATCCGCTTCTTTCGCCTCGCCTGGTCCATTCACAATACATCCCATAACAGCCACTTTGATATCAAGTGGATATTCTGTTACAAGATTTTCAACTTTATTTGCAAGACCTATGAGATCAATCTGTGTTCTACCGCATGTAGGACATGATACTATCTCAATTCCACCTTTTCTAAGTCCTAAAGTTCTTAAAATAAGCTTGGCAGATTTAATCTCTTCTAAAGGATCTCCTGTAAGAGATACTCTTATTGTATCTCCTATTCCCTGACTTAAGATAAGTCCCAGACCTATAGAAGATTTGATGTTACCACTTATTATCGTACCCGATTCAGTAATACCTACATGTAAAGGATGATCAGTCTGCTTAGCTATCAGTTCATGAGCTTTTACACACATAAGAACATCTGATGATTTAATGCTTATAACAAGATTATCATATCCCATATCCTCAATAAGTTTTACTTTGTCGAGTGCACTCTCGACAATCCCCTGTGCAGTAACACCATTATATTTCTCAACAAGATTTTTCTCAAGAGAACCGCTGTTAACTCCTACTCTGATAGGAATATTTCTCTCTTTAGCCACATTAATTACAGCTTTCACTCTATCAACTGAACCAATATTGCCTGGATTTATTCTGATTTTGTCAGCACCATTTTCCATAGCCGCAATAGCAAGTCTGTAATCAAAATGAATATCCGCCACAAGTGGAATATCAATCTGCTTTTTAATCTGTGATAACGCTTTTGCTGCCTCCATAGTTGGAACAGCACATCTTATGATATCACATCCTGCTTTTTTTAGTCTGTTAATCTGGTCTACTGTCGCCGTAACATCTTCTGTTTTTGTGTTAGTCATCGACTGTATAAGAATTGGATTATCTCCTCCAATTACGCTATCACCAATGTGAACCTCTCTTGTTTTATGTCTTACCATCTTTATCTCCCGTTAAAACAAAATATTTCTAATATCATTAAACATTACAACAAACATAAGTGCAAAAAGTAATATAATTCCTACACCATTTAATACCGCCTCTATCTTCTTAACTATCGGTTTTTTGACAACTGCTTCAATCGCCATGAGAACAATTCGGCCTCCATCAAGTGCTGGAATTGGAAGCAGATTCATAACGCCAAGGTTTGCCGACAGAATAATTCCCCAATTGAGCATATTTAAAAATGCATAGAAAAAACCATCACTGCTCATAGACTGTTCATAAGTATTTCCGACAGACTGTACAATTCTGACAGGTCCCTGCAAATCATTCACAGAGGCGCCACCCGTAAGAAGCATTTTAAGACTTTCGATAGTTGTATATATCCAGTATTTAACCTCATAACAGCTGTTTTTAACAATAGAAAGTATATTGCCTTTTTCTCTCTTATTGTCACTTATAATACCATATAGATATCTTCCGGATTCTTTGTCATACGTCGGCTTAAGTGTAGTAGTATTCTTCTTTCCATCACGTATATATGTCACTTCCACTTCTTCGCCAGCATGAAAAATTGAATAACTACTTATCTCTTTATAGAAATGAACATTATAATTGTTAAGCCTGGTAATAACATCGCCAGACTGTATTCCAGCATTCTCTGCACTATATCCAGGCATGACATCTGCAACAACCGCCTTATCGTAACCAAGGCTTGCTATAATTATAAGTGCAAACAAAAAAGCCATGATGAAATTGAAAAATGGTCCTGCAAATACAACAGCTATTCTTGCCCAAATTGACTTATTATTAAAAGCTCTCGGATCATCTGTATCATCTGTATCATCTTCACCCATAACACAAGCTCCTCCAAACGGAAAAAGATTAATACTGTATCTGGTCTCTCCTCTTGTAAAACCTATTATCTTTGGTCCGAGTCCAAGTGTAAATTCAGTCACCCTGATACCATTTAACTTAGCTACCGAAAAATGTCCTAATTCATGAAAAATAACAATTATACTAAAAAGTAAAATTGCTATAATTATACTAACAATACTCAAGTCTACCACCTTTCGTCTATATATTCATAGACAGTATTTTCTGTGTCTAATATCTCATCTACTGATGGATTATCAATAAAACTACATTCATTCATCGACTTTTCTATTATATCAACAATATCCAGATATTTGATTTTGTGATCCAGGAAAAGCGCAACAGCCCTCTCATTAGCTGCGTTAAATGCAGTAGGAATATTTCCGCCTTTTTTCATTGCATCATATGCAAGCTTTAATCCCTTAAAGGTATCTGTATCAGGCTTTTCAAAAGTCATACTTGCCAGTTTAAACAAATCCAGCTTCTCGCCTGATAAGCTCCTTCTGTTCGGATAATATAAAGCATACTGAATTGGTAATCTCATATCAGGTGTTCCAAGCTGCGCAATTACAGCCCCATCCTCATATTCCACAGCAGAATGGATAACGCTCTGTGGATGTACAACAACCTGTATCTGTTCTGGTTCAACACCAAACAGCCATTTGGCCTCCATAACTTCAAGCCCCTTATTTACAAGAGTAGATGAATCAATTGTAATTTTTCTTCCCATTGACCAGTTTGGGTGTTTTAAAGCATCTTCCACTTTAATATCCTTAAGCTCATCCAGAGTATATCCCCTAAACGGTCCACCAGAAGCTGTTAGTAAAATTCTATTTATTTTGTTGTGTTGTTCTCCCTGCAATGATTGAAAAATTGCACTATGTTCACTGTCAACAGGCAGAATTGATACATTATTTTCTTTTGCGAGAGGTATAATGATATGTCCTGCTGTAACTAAAGTTTCTTTATTAGCAAGAGCAATATCTTTACCTGCCTTTATTGCCGCAATAGTTGGACGTATTCCTAACATTCCAACTATTGCAGTGACAAGAATCTGAGCTTCCTTATAAACAGCTACATCTATAAGTCCATCCATCCCATTCTCAACAATTATATCCATATCCGCCAATTTCAATTTTAGCCTTTTGGCATCCTCTTCGCTCCACACACTTACTAGTTTAGGACGAAATTGCCTTATTTGTTTCTCGAATAAACTTATATTTCTTCCACACGACATTGCTACAACTTCTATATCGCCATGCTCGGCAACAACATCTAATGTCTGTGTTCCGATTGAGCCTGTAGAACCAAGTATTGCTATCTTTTTCATAAGTCATCTCCTAAATATGTTATCCAATTATACACTTTTGAGAACGAATACTGCCATATAATAAATAATAGGTGCAGTTATTATCATACTGTCAAATCTATCCATAATTCCACCATGTCCTGGAATCAAGGTTCCATAATCTTTGATATCATAATTTCTTTTGATTGCAGATGCTGTCAAATCTCCAACCATAGATATAAGACCACAGACACCTGATGCAATAGCAAGAATTACTATCTCTTTTACATCAATCTCAAGTGCAGCCCTAAATATATAACAATATAAAGCTGTTAATAATCCTGTACCAACTACACCACCTACAGCACCTTCTATAGACTTCTTTGGACTTAACTTAGGAGACATTTTATGCTTGCCAATAAGCATTCCAACACAGTAAGCACATGTGTCGCATCCCCATGAACATATAAAAATCAAAAATGCAAGATATAAGCCACCTTTTAACATTCTAATCTGATAAATATATGAAAGCATACCTGCTACATAAAATAAGCCAAAAAATACACTCATAATGTTAGCAGCATTGTATTTAGGATACGAAAATACATAGACAAACATAAGCACAATCATAAATCCAAAGACAAATATAAGTATATCTGGTATAAATCTAAGATGCAAATTCAAATAAAATATAATAGCAGCTATATAACCTACAATTGACAAAAATTCTTTTTCTATTTTGAATACTCTATATATTTCAAACATTCCAATCAGAGAAATCAAAGCAGTAACCGATAGCAAAACATTGCCACCAAGGCATATAAATAATACAGCTAAAATAACTAAGATTATACCACTTATTAATCGTGTCTTAAACATACTATCCTCCTAATTACTCTTCTTTGAGTGCTCCAAATCTTCTATCTCTTTTATTGTATGCTTCAATTGCCAATTCAAGCTCTTTCTTATGAAAATCCGGCCAAGGCACATCAGTAAAATAAAACTCACTATATGCGAGCTGCCATAATAAATAATTAGACAATCGCTGCTCACCACTTGTACGGATAAGCAAATCTGGATCTGGAATATCTTTTGTATCAAGATATGATGAGAAAATCTCCTCATTAAGACTATCTATATCCAGCTTGCCTTTATTACAATCTTTATATACATTTTTCATTGCTCTAATCATTTCATCGCGGCTTCCATAATTAATTGCGATAGTGAGATTTAACCCTGTGTTAATGCTTGAATGCGCTTCTAGTTCTTCAATTTGCTTTTGAAATTTGTCTGAAAGCCTTCCTGTCTCTCCAATAACACGAACTCTCATATTGTTCTTATCTGCTGTTTTAAGACAATTCTTCAGATAATTCTCTAACAAACTCATTAGAGCACTGACTTCTGACTCAGGACGGTTCCAATTCTCTGTAGAAAAAGCATATAATGTCAGATATTCAATTCCAAGTTCATTGGCAGCTTTGCATACCGTCTCTACATTTTTAGCACCCATAGTATGTCCGTAATTTCTAGGCATACCTTTGCTTTTTGCCCAGCGTCCATTACCATCTAAAATGATAGCTACATGTTTAGGTATATTCATATTTCACCTCATAATTTCAGTGTTATGCTAAAAAGGGACACGTGCCTTTGGCCATGCCCCCAAAATTATTATACTGTAAGAATTTCTTGCGTTTTAGCTTCAACCGCTTTATCGATTTTTGCTACATATTCATCAGTAAGCTTCTGTGCCTTATCCTCTAAGTCCTTTATCTCATCTTCTGAAATATCATCAGCTTTTCCTGATTTCTTAATTGTATCGATTGCATCTCTTCTGATATTTCTGACTGCAACCTTTGCGTTCTCACCCTTCTTCTTGATATCCTTAGCAAGTTCTTTACGTCTTTCTTCAGTGAGTTCAGGAAAAATCAAACGGATAAGCTTACCATCATTTGTAGGATTAATTCCAAGATCTGAACAAATGATAGCCTTCTCGATTTCCTTAACCATAGAAGCTTCCCAAGGTTGAATCTGAATCATTCTTGGTTCTGGAACACTTACATTTGCAACACTCTGAATTGGTGATGGAGTTCCATAATAATCAACTCTTATCTTATCAAGAACATGTGGATTCGCTCTACCAGCTCTTATTCCACTAAATTCTTCTTCAAGGTTAGATAATGATTTTGTCATTTTCTCTTCGAATACATTTAAATCCATAATATCCTCCTTAAACAGTAACTTTAGTTCCAGTAAATTCACCAGACAAAGCTTTTACAATGCTATCTTCTTCATTTAATCCAAATACATACATTGGCATCTTATTCTCCATGCACATAATTGATGCAGTGAGATCTACAACAGCCAGTTTCTTATCGATAACCTCTTCTATTGATACTGTATCGTATTTCTTAGCTGATGGATTTGTCTTAGGATCACTATCATAAACACCATCAATCGCTTTAGCCAGGTAAATCCCCTCAGCCTCAATCTCAATTGCTCTGAGTACCGTAGCTGTATCTGTAGAGAAATATGGATGTCCTGTTCCACCTGCGAAAAATACTACCATATTATGATCAAAATACTTATTAGCTCTATCCTTAGAATATAATTTTGTCATAGAACCACACTCAAAAGGTGTAAGAACTGCTGTCTTCATACCTACAGATCTGAAAATCTCAGATACATATATGCAGTTCATAACTGTAGCAAGCATTCCTATCTGATCAGCTTTAGTTCTGTCTATAGTCTCGCTTGTACGTCCTCTCCAGAAATTTCCGCCACCTATAACAATACCTACTTCAAATCCATCTTCAACAAGCTTCTTCACCTGATTAGCCACTACTGTAACAGTTGGCTCATCAAATCCATGATGCTTGTCTCCTGCTAATGCTTCACCGCTAAGTTTTAATAAAATTCTGCTCATATAAAACTCCTTTATTTACCGTCAAAAAGACCTTCTACATCGATATCTGCATAGCACTGAGAACAGAAGCCTTCGATTACAGCACCATTGTTAATCTGCACCGAACGTGATTTGATATTTCCCATGATAACTGCTGATGTATCAACAACAACTGGTCCCTGTACATCAATATCACCTTTTACGGCACCTGCAACAACTGCTGATGTTGCACTGATATTTCCAATAATTACAGATCCAGCTCCAATCTTAACTGTACCTGTGCTAGTTACTTCACCTTCGATCTTAGCTACATCTGCAAAAAACTCTGCTGAATTTGTATTTCCATTAATAACACCTGTAACAACAATTTTACCATTGCTTGTAACATTTCCGTTGATTGTTCCCTTGATATCAAAAGAACCTGAAGACTGTAAATCTCCTGTAAGTACAGTGCTCTCTGTAATTACTGATGTCTCATCTTCAACTTTCTCTGGATCTATTGGTCTGGTATTCATTACTGGTATATCGCTCATCTTTTTAACTGGCTCCTCTTTCTGTGTATTATTTGTGTGAACAGGAATAACTGGTTCAGGCTGCTCTGCCTTACTGAAGAATTCCTCTTTAACAACCTCTTTTGGTTCTTCCTTAACCTGCTCTAAAAGACCATCAAGTTTAGACAATTCAGATTTAACATCTACCTCTTCACCAAGAGTGTCTACAACAAGATTGTCATTTGTCTCATTTGTCTCGAAATCATCTCCGGAAATAAGTTCGTTTGCTGCCTGTGAAAGGTCATCCTTAAAATCTTTAAATAGTCCCATTTCTTTCCTCCATTTTAATTATTCAACTGTATCATTTTTGATATATTGAACAACATATGTATTCTCATCAATCGGCAATATATCGGCTTTATTTTTATTTAAAGCTTTAATTAATGGGCCAATAGCCGCTGCCGTTGTGGACTTATCAGATGCATCATGTAATAAAACAATTGAAGTCTTATATTTTTTAACTCCAGTAGTAACATTATTCACGATGTCATCAACTGTATAATCACCTGAAGAATCTCCAGCTGATACATTCCAATCAAAGTATGTAATATTCTCCTGATTAAGAATTTTAACAAATTCTGTCATATCAACATTACTTATCTGATTGCTACTGCCACCAGGAAATCTGTAAAAAATACTCTCCTCCCCAGTTGTCTGCGAGATAAAATCTGATATCTCTGACAGGTCATTTTTAAATGCATCTTCTGATGCATAAACAGTACTATATCTATTGCTAAATGAATGCATACCTATAGTATGTCCCTCATCAACAATCCGCTTGCATATTACTTTTGCTTCTTCCGAATTATCTCCTGAAACAAAAAATGTAGCTTTTACATTATTTTCTTTCAATGCGTCAAGAATAGCGTTCGTATTGTCACTAAGCTCACAATCAAATGTCAGATAAACTTTATGTTCATCTGTCTCACCTGCAATATTATCCTCTGAATCAATTCCAGTCTGGACTTTTGCCAGCTCTGTGTCCTTTTCTTTTGTATCCTCTGACTGCGTATCTTTATTCATCTGTGTCTCGGTAACAGTTTTACCTGTATTGCTGCCATTATTAAATTCCAATTTATTAAATTTAGAATTCAATTTCACAACCTGAACAGTCAGAATACATATTGCCAAAAATGAAACAATCATCCAGATAGAAATAGTCATTATAATTGCTGACTTAAGCTTGTTGATTCTTTTTCTTCTTTGACGCTGTTGCTCAAGTAATTCTGTATCTTTGCCGCTCATCGTTTCCCTCCAATGAGTAATATCCTTTTCTATTTTAACATATTTTCAAATGTTGTAAAGGAAAAAAGAAATGACCGGGAAAATCTTCCCGGCCACATCAAATTAATCAATTATGCATTCATCTGAGCAGCAACTTCGGCAGCAAAATCTTCGTTCTTCTTTTCCATACCTTCGCCAACCTCAAAACGTACAAACTGAGTAATCTTAAGGTCTTTGTTAACTGACTCTAAGTACTTACCAACAGCCTGTTTTCCGTCCTCAGCCTTAACGTAAGTCTGCTCAAGAAGAGAAATTTCTTTAACCTGCTTAGAAATACGTCCTTCTACTAATCCGCTAAAGATTTTGTTAGAAACGATGTTTTCTTTATCGTTCATTGCCAACTCAGCAAGTGTAGCCTTAGCTGCATCAGAAATGAAGTTGAATAAATACTTATCGTTCTTCTTCTCTTCGTAGATTGCAAGATCTTCTTCTCCCCATAACTTCTCAGATGTAGCTTTCTCAAGTAATCCCTGAAGAATAGGCTTTGGAAGTGATGCAGGATCATTTAAAGCACTGTCAATTGTGATTTCTTTTAATTTAGCAAGTTCATCAGCTGAGATATCAGCTCTTGAAATATACTGTGGATTCATAGCTGCAATCTGCATAGCGATGTTTCCAAGAGCCTCTGCTGCTGCATCATCAGAAGCACCTGTAGCTGCAACTAAAACACCAATCTTTCCACCAGCGTGAATATAAGTAGCAACCTTATCTCCAGAAACTTTGATGAATCTACGAACAGATAATTTCTCACCAATTGTAGCTGTCTTCTCAACAAGTAAATCATTTAATCCATTTGTTCCAAGAAGAGCTTCAACATCTTCTCCATTTGCTCCACCAGTTAAATCTGAAGCAAGAGCCTCATCAGCAACCTTCTGAACAAACTCCTGGAATACTTCGTTCTTAGCAACGAAATCTGTCTCTGAGTTAACTTCTACTACAACAGCAACATTTCCGTTTGTTGCTACACGAGTAATACCCTCAGCTGCGATTCTGCTCTTTTTCTTCTCCATCTTAGCAGCACCGCTTTTTCTTAATACTTCAACAGCAGCATTCATATCTCCGTCTGTCTCTGTTAAAGCTTTCTTACAATCCATCATTCCTGCGCCTGTTGTCTCACGCAATTCTTTTACCATAGCAGCTGTAATTGCCATCTTGAATTCCTCCATCTTCTACATTTATACACAAAACGCCAATTACAAATAAATTTGTATTGGCATCTTGTATATATTTTCATAAATAAAAATTATTCTTCTACTGAAGCCTCTTCCTCAACGTTAGCATCCTCTGCAACAACCTCAGCTCCCTGATTAGCCTCGATAACAGCATCAGCCATCTTAGAAACGATAAGCTTAACTGCTCTGATAGCATCATCATTACCAGGAATAACATAATCTAACTCGTCTGGATCACAGTTTGTATCAGCGATACCAATAAGAGTAATACCTAAAGCCTGAGCCTCCTGAATACAGATACGCTCCTTCTTTGGATCTACAACGAAAATAGCATCTGGAATTCTCTTCATATCCTTGATTCCACCAAGGTTCTTCTCAAGCTTATCCCACTCTTTCTTAAGTGCGATAACTTCCTTCTTAGGAAGCACATCAAATGTACCATCAGCTGCCATAGCTTCGATTGCTTTTAATCTGGCGATACGGCTCTGGATTGTACGGAAGTTAGTAAGCATTCCACCTAACCATCTCTCGTTTACATAGTACATTCCACAACGCTCTGCCTCTGTCTTGATAGCATCCTGTGCCTGCTTCTTTGTTCCTACGAAAAGAATTGTTCCACCCTGAGCTGCGATGTCAGAAATTGCATCATATGCCTCATCAACTTTACCTACAGACTTCTGTAAGTCGATGATATAAATACCATTACGCTCTGTGTAGATGTATGGAGCCATTTTAGGGTTCCATCTTCTTGTCTGATGTCCGAAATGAACACCTGCTTCAAGTAACTGTTTCATTGAAATTACGCTCATTTTTTTACCTCCATTTGGTTAATTTCTTCCATGTGTTTCCTTATAGTCTGCCACCGTTCTAGCGTATAAGCGGCACCAGCAGACTTCCGCACACGTGTTTTATAGTTATAAAGCCTTTGGCATTATAACATGTCAAAGGCTTATTTGCAATAATAAATTCTATTTTTTTATTAATATTTGGGCAATTTCTTCATAAGTTGAATTCCTGGGTATTTTATACTCTCCGGCATGTATACGGTCAGCATATCCTTTTTTCCCCATATATTTTCTGAAATCTTCTGCATCATCAACAAGTCCTAGATTCTGCAACGCTTCTGATATAGTCCTACATACATCGCCCTGTTTTACTTTTATAATCACATAATCGTTAGTCTGTGAATTGTTATTCTTTGCATCTTTATTCTCTGATGATTTTTCCGATGTCTTATCAGTTGAATTCTTGTCTTCTGAAGCCTTATCTGTTGTCTTATCAGTAGAATTCTTGTCTTCTGAAGCCTTATCTGTTGTCTTATCTGTTGAATTCTTGTCTTCTGTTGTCTTATCTGCTGCTTTATCAGTTGAATTCTTATCTTCTGTTGTCTTATCTGTTAAGTTCTTGTTTGTCGACGCTCCATCTGATTGAGCATCTTCTGATTCAGAATCCTTAGAAATAGTCTTGTCATTCTTCTGGGAAGAAGCACTCTCGCTTGGAGCTTTAGCAGTCTCTGTATCTACTTTATATATTTCCGTAGTACTACTCTCACTTCCAAATTTTAATTCTGTGCCAGAAATATTCTCAGAATTATTATCACTCATAACCATTCCGAGTTCTTTTGCTTTCTCAATTATTTCTTTATCTGATAAAAAACTGTCTTTGTGATTATGGATTGCAATTATCATTATCAGCACAGCAAAGATAATTCCAAGTCCTATTCCACGTAAATAATACTTAAATCTCATCAGGTCTTCCCTTTTCAAATAAATCAATTACTAATTTAACTTCACCAAGTCCTAATCCTAATTCTCTGGCTATATCTATATCCATCATTCCTCGTTTGTGCAAAGTTAAAATACTATCATTATTATTCATAACATTAAGATTGCTCGTTTGCTGCTGTGCGACAAACGTTGCAAATGCATCATTTTCATCTTTTTCATCATGCATCACTACAGGCTCAACAACAGGCTGTTGTGCCTGTACTTCTTTTTCTATATTTAAATCCATTTTAGAAACTCGGTCTGCCAGTTCCTGGAGTTTTCCTGCAAATTCGCTCAGATCTTTATGCTTATCATTCAGCATACTGTACAAAAACATAATTTCATTATGTGTCTTGTTCATAGATTCCATAACTGTATCTGAAAATTCACTGATTGATAATATCTTCTCGTTAGATTCCTTTTCCATAGCGCGAACAGTCATTTCTTTTGATTCTTCTATAGCATCTTCTATATTAGTTTCAATTGCAGACTGGGCTTTTTTCAACTGTTTGTTAACTATTATTTTAAGTTCGTCTTCGCTTAATTGGGCTATATTCTCAACATCCTTTGCAGACAGCTTATCCTTAACCATAAAGCTTCCAATCAAAAATATAATGCCAATTATAATCAAAATAATTTCTACTGTAATCATGCTTCCCTCATATTTTTATATCAAAATTGCCTGATATATTCTTTTTGATAACTTTATCCTGCTTTTTTTCTTTCTTTTTCTTGGTTAATTTTCTTATATATACACCCTTGCCTTCTTCTTTGGCATCTGAATCATTCTCAAGGTTCGCAGTTTTTTGCGTATCTAAAACAACATGCGCAAGTTCATCTTCACGTTTGTCAACCTGCACCTGTATATTTTGCTGGTCAAGCATAGGTTTTATATCCTCTTGCTTTTTTATAACCCCAACATCATCCATCCTTTGTATCATTCCATTTAATTCAATAGGTCCAATAGCCATAATAACCACCACTAATTTTCTGTCAGAATATTCATATACGGTCCCATCTTTTTTCTCATCTTAACTAAAGCTTTAGTATGTAACTGTGAAATTCTTGATTCCGTCACCTCTAGTATCTGACTTATTTCCTTTAATGTCAAATCTTCATAATAATAAAGTTCAATAACTCTTCTCTCTTTCTCTGTAAGCAAATCCAAAGATTCTATCAGCATCTGCTTTAATTCAGTCTCTGCAACAACATCCTCAGGTTCTGCAAAGTGTGAATTATGAGTTGCATCCATGACCGGTTCCGGACCCGTTTCCTCAAATTCATTCAAAGAAATAACATTTGTAACTTTCAGCTGAGACTGCCAGGTTCCATATTCATCTTCTGACAGTCCAAGTTCCCTTGCCACTTCTTCGTCTGAGGCATTCTTGCCTGTAGTCATTTCAATTTTCTTAATAGCCTCATCTATTTTCTTTTGCTTTTGTCTTACAGCGCGCGGAATCCAGTCCATTTTTCTGATTTGATCAAGAATAGCACCTCTTATACGTAAGCTTGCATATGTTTCAAATTTAACATTCTTATCACAATCGAACTTATCTATTGCATCAATCAGTCCAAAAACGCCGTAACTTACTAAATCATCATACTCAACATTATAGCCAAGATACATGCTTAATCGTCCTGCAACAATTTTAACCAACTGTGCATATTCTATTATAAGCTGCTCACGTATTTCTTGTGTAGGTTTACTTTTGTAATCCTTCCACAGTTTATCTTTATCATCTGTCTTCATGACAAAACCACCCATTATTCTTCTGCATCATTTTCATTAGTATTATTATCTTTTATGTCATTTTCTTCATTCTGATTCCCGGTGTCAATATTCTCAACATCATCAGTTTCATCTGTATTATCAGAAGAGGTACCCTTCATCTCTTCTGCCGTCTTCGATGAAGCATCTGTATCTGGAAGTGGAAAATTGATATCAAGAATTATTTTTACTACACATCCTAGTATATAGAAAATAACCAAAACCAACAAGAGTCTTTTTGTAAACGAATATAAATCTAACTTATAATATATAGATATAACACTATCAACCAGCCCTGCAAGCAACATTATTATAGCCGGAACATAATTTGTCTTCATTTCAATCCCCTTATTTAAATTGTTTTTTGTGGTTTACCAACTGATTTTATCAGATAAGAGCCATCTTCACAATCTAATACAACAGTACGACCATAATTAAGTCCTGTATCTCTGGCAATCAATGGTATATTCAATTCTTTTAATATCAAAACCGCTTCCTCAGCATTTCGATCTCCTACATTTCCAACATTCGAAAGCCCACTCACTTCGAACATCTTTGCTCCTCCAGCAATTTTCGCAACTAATCTTCTTGGATTTGCACCATTTGCAACCATCTGCTTGTACAATTCTTTTATACCTGTATCACCAAATTTAGCAATATTAGTATTATTCTTTAACTTTGTACTGTCAGGCAGCATATAGTGAACTAGTCCCCCGACCTTAGAAACAGGATCGTAAAGTGTAAGTCCAATACAAGATCCCAATCCAAGAGTAGTAAGCAAATCTGGAGCTTTGGCAATTTTAAGGTCTGCCATACCCACTTTGATTGTTACACCCATATTATACTCTCCTACATCTGGATTCCAAGAGATGATAATAATTTGTAATAAGATTCTGGTTCAGGCATTAAGATAAAATAGCCTTGCATCATTACTTCATCCCCAAATTCTGTTTCTATTAATAAAGCATTATCTCCATACTGTCCAAACTGAATTGCAGGAACGCTTAAAATCGCAGCTGCCATATCTACTGCAATATATGGAACTGATGGTAATATTACCAGATTAGTCATGGTAGATAGTGCTGAAAGATATGAACCAGCAATTATATTGCCTATTTCTTTCATTGCAGATAAATCCATCTCATCAAACGGCTCATTATAATCTGGCTCTCTCATCATAAGTTTATTTACCAGATAATGTGCAGCTGGTAATTTCATAAGAAACATCATGCTTCCTTCAATGTCATTTTTAACTTCAAGAAAAATACCTACTATTGTCTCCTCTTCGGGACAAATCGAGTCACAAAGCTTAGAAGCTTCCATAAGTCCAACCTTAGGAACCATCATTTCCAATGATGTACCTAAGATACCTGCTATAGCTGTTGTAGCATTGCCAGCTCCGATATTGCCAATTTCTTTTAGGACATCCAGGCACATCTCATTAATATTATCCAGAGAAAAATCTCCCATAATTTATCCTCCATAAAGCATATAGTGAGGTAAAAACCTCACTATATATTAAATCTAATTATTATCTCTTTCGTCAATAATGGCATTAATTTCAAACAAAGAAATGAGTTCATCTCCATTCTTTCCTATACCATTTATAAATACCTCTTTGCCACTACTATAACTATCTGATGGTTTTTCTATTTCATCAACCGCCAATGTAACAACTTCACATACTTCATCTACGATTAATCCAATAGCACCTTTTTCTTCTATCTTCAATATGATAATTCTGCTCGCATTTGTAAAAACATCATCCTCAAGATTCATCTTGATTCGTGCGCTCATTACTGGAACTATCTCACCTCGAAGATTAATTATTCCTTTAAAATATACCTGAGCCTTTGGAACTCTGGTAATCTTCTGCATTCTAACGATATTATCAATATATCCTATATCAATACCGAATTTTTCTCCACCAATTCTAACAACAATGTACTGTTTGGTTTCTTTTTCAGTTATATCTAATACAGCTTTATCTGCCATTTGTTCGTCCCCCTATTTACATCAAAGTATTAACATCAAGAATCAGGGCTACCTCACCATCACCAAGAATTGTAGCACCACTAATAAGCTTGTTACCATTAATATACTTACCAAGTGACTTAATAACAATTTCCTGCTGTCCCATGAGATTATCTACTACCAATCCTGCCTGTGCCTCACCACGTTTAACAATAACAACTGTTAAATACTCTGGTTCTTCTTCCATAGGTTCGATATCAAGCATCTGATCAAGTCTTATAAGTGGAATAACGCTTCCTCTAAGATGAATAACTTCCTTAGCCTGAACATATTTGATATCACTAACTGGTATATTCTCAATATTAGATATTGAACCAAGTGCAATAGCGTATTTTTCATCTCTGATTTCAACCATAAGAGCCTGAATAATAGCAAGTGTAAGGGGAAGTCTTACTGTAAAAGTAGTTCCTTTTCCAAGTTCTGTAGTAACCTCAACGTCACCACCTAACTGCTCAATTCCCGATTTAACAACATCGAGTCCTACACCTCGTCCTGAAATATCAGTAATCTTCTTAGCCATTGAAAAACTTGGCATAAACAAGAAGTTAACAATTTCTTTCTGGCTCATATTCTCAGCCTGCTCTGCAGTAACAATTCCTCTTTCAATAGCTTTAGCCTTAACAGCTTCTGTATCTATACCATTACCATCATCGCCGACCTGAATGATTACGTTATTTCCTTCCTGATATGCATTGAGGAAAATCGTACCAATTTCTGGCTTTCCTCTTTGAACTCGAAGTTCAGAACTTTCAAGTCCATGATCTGCCGAATTACGCAGCAAATGTTGTAACGGATCACCGATCTGATCTACTACAGTACGATCAAGTTCTGTCTCTTCACCAGTGATTGTAAGCTGCATCTTTTTGTTGAGTGTTCGCGACAAATCCCTAATCATTCTAGGATACTTCTGAGTAACACTCTCAATAGGAACCATTCGAACCTTCATAACTGATTCATGAAGATTAGTTGTGATTCTTTCAAGATACTCAATCTGATCATGGAAAGACTGACCATTAAGTTCGCTTCCTTCTGAAACACTAATAGAAACTAGGCTGTTCTTCGCAATAATAAGCTCAGACACCTGATTCATAAGTGCATCGAGTTTCTCTATATCTACACGAACTGTTCTACTTGTAGCTGGCTTTGCAACAGCTTTCTTTGCTGGCGCAGCAGCCTTCTTAGTCTCCTTTGGTGCTGGCTTAGTCTCAGCTGCTGGCTGTACTGGAGCTGGAGCTGTCTCTTCTGTTTTCGTCTCTTCAACACTCTCACCTTCAATATGTATCTGAGTAATTTCGCCACCAACAACATTTTCAATTTCTGACACATTCATAGCCGCGGCTATAATTTTATCAAGTTCTTCTGAGGATGCAACATAAAAGCTAAAATCAAGTTCAAATTTTTCATCTTCAATATCCTGAGAACTTGGTCTATATACAACAATCTGTCCTAATTCTTCTACCGCTCTGAATACCAAAAAAGCTCTTGCCGCTTTAAGCAGACAATCTTTCTGTACATATACAGTTATTCCATATATCTTAAGACCACTGTTTTTTGCCTCATTTACGCCCTTTGCTTCACTATCATTCAATTCTATTTCTGCATATTTAGCTACTGACGAAGCATTTGCTTCTTTAGGTTCTTCTTTAGTTACCGTAGCTTTGTCTTCTTTTGGAGTTTCTTCTTTAGGCGCTGTTCCATTAGCTTTTGCAATGAAATCATTCAATTCTTTAATGATGATTTCATTATCATCAGTACCTTCGTCAGAACTGCTCTTTACATTCTCAAGATACGCATCTAACGCATCCAGACATTTGAAAAGTAAATCTATCATAGAACTATCTACGGATATCTTATCACTTCTCACTTCCTGGAAAACATTCTCCATATCATGTGTAAGATGCTGCATTCTCTTAAAGCCCATTGTACCGGCCATTCCCTTCAGAGAGTGTGCAGCTCTGAAAACTTCATTTATAGTATCTTTATTATCTGGTTCTTGCTCTAATGTCATTATACAGTCGCTAAGAGTCTGCAAATGCTCCGAACTCTCATCAATAAAAATTTCAAGATACTGACTTACATCCATATTATTTTACCCCCACATTCTTTGTGATTGTTTTTGCAACATCCGTAAGGGCTACCACTTCATCTACAACACCAGCCTCAGCAATTGCTTTCGGCATACCATATACAACACAAGTTTCAGCATTCTGGGATATAACATGAATAGGCTTGTGCTTTCCTAATGATAATATACCATTAGTACCATCTGCTCCCATTCCAGTTAAGACAACACATACTATCTCGTCAAATCCAGACTTATTAAGAGAATCATATGTTATGTTAGCACATGGTCTCAACCCACCAATGGCTGGCATATCATTCAACGCAATCTTATGATTGCCGTCCGCACATTTTCTAACCTCCATATGATGTCCACCTGGTGCAATATACACCCATCCTTTTTTCAGGATATCTCCATCCTCCGCTTCCTTAACATTAATCTTGCTGATTTCATTCAATCTTTCTGCCATTGATTTTGTAAATCCAGCAGGCATATGTTGTACAAGAATCATCGGTGCATCTAATCCTTCAGGTAAAAAAGGAATAACACTCTGAAGTGCTTTAGGACCTCCGGTAGAGCATGCAAGCGCAACTAATTTATTCTTGCCCGTTGCCTTCAGTCTCTTAATTGGGGCTGCAACTTTACCTGTAACTGATACTGTATTAGTATCATAAGTATTACTGCGAAGACTTTCCTTAACGGGTCTTCTTATTGAATTATTACGCCGCTCTCTTTCTGTTCTTGAAATATAAGCTTTAGTCTTAAGTACCGCAGATAATACGCTTAACAGGCTATCTTTAAAGTCATCACCTTTTGCTTCTATTATGTTGTTTGGTTTAGTTACAAAATCAATAGCACCGCGTTCCATTGCTAAAATAGTAACTTCTGCATCTTTAGTAGTAAGAGTACTTACCATAATAACATTCGCGCTGATATTATCTTCCTGTAACTTTTCTAGTAATTGTAAACCATCCATACGTGGCATATTGACGTCCAGGACAACTCCATCATATGTCGTCGTCTTAAGCTTTTCATAAGCTTCTAATCCGTCTCTGCATACGTCTATTGCTTGAAAATTACTATCTGAATTGATTATATCACACTCAACTCTTCTCATGAGTGCAGAGTCATCAACAACCAGAATGTTTTTCTTCATAAACTCACCCAATTTCTTTCTTTCGAATTCGTCGTTCTTCCTCAAACACGTATCGGACAATCGTTTCCCGATCCTTGATATCTTTAAAATTAAATTTAGCACGATTAGAATATTTATCAGTCATGTATTCAACTTCTTCACTTGATACTATTCTACATACTAAATAAAATGTATTATCTATCTTTTCGTTTGTCAATCTGATTACCGCAAGTATATAAGAATCTTTTTCAAATTTCTCATCTGAAATAAACCTGATTCCGCCACCGCTTATATCCTGAATACTTGTCTTCTTTTCTTGCCCTATATATTCGGGATTCTGTATCTCTGCAAAAACAGCCTCTGTAGAATCTAAATTGGCAACTTTCTCTGATATTTTATAATATTGCATATCTATAAGACAATTAATTCTATAAAATTCACGTCTTTGGAATTTTTGCGGTGGAGTCTTTATATCAACCACAAGAGTCAGAATATTATTCTTCTTATATCTGTTCTCTACCACACCGAGACATTCATATAGTCCTTTTTGGGTATAATAAAGCATTCTGAGTCTGAGTCCATTCTGAAACAAAACTACTTTACTACCTTCTGTAGGCATAGTTATCTCTATTTCAGTATCAGAAACAAAATCAAATACACTGCTCTTGTATATTTTGACTTCCACATCCTGCCCCATCTTGCTTTGTTCAAGCTGATAGGTTAACTGGATATCAATTTTATCTCCTGGATTAATTAAATCTGAAAGAACCATCCGACATTCTCCTAAATTCTATGTGCTAATTTCTCCTTGTTAGAAAATTTGTAAACATCTGCGATATTCCCCATTTAATCTGTGCCTGCTCATGCGTTCCATCAAGCAAATTGCCAGCCAGAACTTTGAATGCTTTTGCTGCATTGGAATTTGGTTCATATAACGATACTGTCTTCTGTTGCCTAACTGCACGTTCAAGAGCCTGATCCTGCGGTATCATTCCAAGATAGTTCAAATCGCCATGTAAAAACTGTACTACTACAGAACTTAATTTATCATATACCGCTTTACCATCTTCATATGATGTTACTTTATTTGCAATAACATGAACCTGATTCTGGTTCGCTACAAAATTAGGTTTCTTATAAAGCGCCTTTAATAGTGAATACGAATCTGTCAACGAACTAGGCTCAGGCGTAGTAATAAGAAGTATCTCAGGACTTGCAAGCACAAACTCCATAACCTGATCCGATATTCCAGCTCCTGTATCAATAATTATAAAATCGGCCATATCGTTAAGCTCATTTATTGATTTAACAAGATAAAGAATTTGCTCTTTATACAGATTGTTTAATCCTATTATACCAGAACCTCCTGAGATAAATCCAATCCCTAGTGGTCCAGGTGTAATAATTTCCCTGATATTTTTGCCATTATATATCAAATCAGATAAATTATACTGTGGTATGGCACCAAACATAACCTCGACATTCGCCAATCCAAAATCGGCATCAAATATTATAACTTTCTTTCCTGCTTTTTGGAGCTGAACAGCCAGATTAACAGATACATTTGACTTTCCAACCCCACCCTTACCGCTAGTTACAGTAATTACTCTGGCACAATTTTGGTTATTCTGATTCCTAAGTTTGACAACATTACGCAGTTGTTCTGCCTGATCCATTATTATTGCCTCCTAATAGCTGTTTAACGATTTTCTGGGTATCAAAAATTTCTATATCATCAGGAACATTTTGTCCGTTAGTTGTATATGACAAGTCTGCATTTGAATATAATTTAACATTAAGCAGATTACCATATGTAGAGGTCTCATCAAGCTTTGTAAAAATCAATTTATAATTAGAAATTTCCTTATACATATCTACAATATTTAACAAATCGTTATACTTAGTAGTAGCACTTATAACAAGATATACTTCCTTCTCGTATTCTTCATTAACACCAGCAAGTAATGCTTTCATTTCTTCTTTCTGCTTATCATTCTTATGTGAGAAACCTGCGGTATCAACAAAAATCAAATCATAATCCATCATCTCGTTTATAGCATTATTGATATCATCAGCAGAGTATACAATAGTCATAGGTGCATCTAATATATTTGCATAAACCTTAAGTTGTTCAGTTGCAGCAATTCTATATGTATCAGCTGTAATAAAGGCCACTTTCTTACCCATTTCAACTTTAAATTTTGATGCTATTTTAGCTATGGTTGTGGTCTTACCTACACCTGTTGGTCCAATAAAAAAAGTAACCTTTGGTTTAGTTCCTGCAAGCGAAATACCCTTAGGCTGTCCAAAACGAAGAATAAGTTTCTGGTAAACATTCGATAATATAGTATCGACACTATTTCCAGGCCTTAAGAACTTCTCTATTTCTTCAAGAATCTGATTTACATACTTCTCATTTACTTCATTAGAAATAAGAGTATTATATAAAACTCTTACAAATTTAAGTTCTTCTCCTGAAGGACTCTTCGACGGTGTCCTTGACTCATCATCAATAGATTTGCCAATTGTCTCTTCAAGAATATTTGAAAGATTACTAAGACGCTCTTCGATATTACTTTTATCCTTAGCTTTGTTCTCAACATGTTCAAGTTCTTTTGGAATACTTTCCTTTAGTTTTTCTTCAACTTTTTCTTCTTTTTTCTCCGCAGAATATGATGGAAGCTTTATATTTTCATCTGCAGTATAATTAATCTTATCTGGCATAGTCATTTCTGTCTTCACACCCCTGTTTGAATTAGAAAAAATATTGCGTTCCTGCATTGCCACTGTAACTTCGAATGTAGAGCTTTTAAATATTCCCCATAATCCCTTTGGTTTAATCTCTCTTACATTCATAACTACCGCATCTTCGCCAAATTCAGCCTTTGCTTTTTCAATTGCTTCTTCTTTTGTTTTTCCCTGAAACTTATTAATCGTCATTTATGCTGTCACCATTCCTACTGATTGAAGTTCTACATCAGATTCAACCTCATTGTATGAAACAACAATCAAATCTTTAAAGTAATCCTCTGTTAATTTTTTGAAATACATTCTCACAATTGGAGATGTAATTATTATTGCACTTTTTCCCAGACTTTCCAATTTCTTAATTTCTGTTTCTACAGAATTCATTATTGCCTTTGTCTTTTCTGGATCAAGTGTCAGATATGCCCCCTGTTCTGTCTGCTTTACAGAAGACATAATCTCCTGCTCAACTTTCGGATCAAGCGTCACAACACTTGTAACCTCATTAGACGGGAAATATTTATTAGAGATAGCTCTCTTTAACGCCTGCCTTACATATTCGGTCAAGACATCTGTATCTCTCGATGTCTGTGCATGATCTGCAAGTGTCTCAAAAATAGTAAGTAAATCCCTGATTGAAATACCCTCACTAAGTAAGTTTTGCAACACCTTCTGAATTTCTCCAAGTCCAAGAAGCTTTGGAACCAGCTCTTCAACCAGGACAGGATTAGAATCCTTAAGATTATTAACAAGATTCTGAACATCCTGACGTGTAAGAAGTTCTGCAATATGACTCCTTATAACTTCTGTCAGATGAGTTGCAATAATAGAAGGAGGATCTACAACAGTATACCCTAAACTTTCAGCCCTTTCTCTCTGACTCTCAGTAATCCATATAGCTGGTAAATGGAACGAAGGTTCAAAAGTTGGAATACCTGTTATCTCTTCCTCAACAAATCCAGGATTCATCGCCATATAATGGTCAAATAATATCTCACCTTCTGTAACCTGAATTCCTTTAATTTTTATTATGTATTGGTTTGGATTCAGCTGGATATTATCCCTGAGACGTATTATCGGAACAACCGTACCCAATTCCAGTGCTATCTGCCTACGTATCATAACAACACGATCCAGAAGATCCCCACCCTGATTTACATCTGCAAGAGGTATAATTCCATAACCAAATTCAAGTTCTATAGGATCAACCTGTAAAAGAGATACAACATTCTCCGGCTTTCGTATTTCTTCTGCCTCAGTCTCTGCTGACATAACCTCTTCTTCGATTTTTTCCTCACCTATACTGTTACTTATACTTCTTCCTGTTATAAAAAATATAGCTCCTAAACCTAAGAATAGCCACCATTCAGCCCTAAGCGGAGTAGCAAGTCCCAAAAACACAATAACACCTGCAACTATATACATAACACGAGGTATTCCAAAAAGCTGTTTTACAAGTACACCACTGAAGTCAGCTTCATTTGAGCCTTTAGTAACCAGAATACCAGTTGAAAGTGAAATTACAAGCGATGGTATCTGTGAAACAAGACCATCACCGATTGTTAAAATACCAAATTTCTGAATTGCCTCATTAAACTCAAGTCCCTGATATAAAACACCCATTGCAGTTCCGCCAATAAGGTTAATAATTGTAATAATAAGACCTGCGTTAGCATCTCCTTTTACGTACTTTGTAGCACCATCCATGGCTCCAAAAAAACTAGATTCCTGCTGGATTTTATCTCGTCTTATTTTTGCCTCTTTGTCTGTGATTGCACCAGTATTTAAATCAGCATCTATCGCCATCTGCTTACCAGGCATAGCATCCAAAGTAAATCTTGCCGTTACCTCTGCAACTCGCTCAGAACCTTTATTAATAACCAGAAACTGAATAAGAACAAGTACAATGAATACGATTGCTCCAATAACCAGATTTCCACCACCAACAAACTGTCCAAAAGTATTTACAACCACACCAGGATTACCAGTGAGCAATATAAGTCGTGTAGAAGAAACATTAAGCGAAATTCTAAAGATTGTTGTAAAGAGCAATAATGTCGGGAAAAATGACATATCAAGAACCTCTTGTACAAACAAAACATTAAACAAAATTGCAAGCGCAATCGCTATATTGATTGCAAGCATTACGTCTAATAAGGTGGAATTAATTGGAATAATAAAGAAAATAATTGCAAATAGCAAATATAGTCCAACACCGATGTCTGTCTTTTTTATCATTCCAAATCCTCCTTCCTATATTTCTTAATTATTTGCCTGATATACAGCTGCAAGTACTTCTGCAACTGACTGATATAATTCAGCGGGAATTTCTTCTCCTATATCAACATTACTATATAACATACGTGCTAAAGGCTTATTCTCAACAATACTGATATTGTTTTCCTTAGCAACATCTTTAATCTTCTTTGCTAGTAGTTCCTCTCCTTTTGCAAGAACAACTGGTGCTTTACTCACCTCTGCATCATATTTGAGAGCAACTGCAATATGAGTCGGGTTAGTGATTACTACATCTGCCTTAGGCACATCCTGCATCATACGCCTCTGAGAAGCTTCTCTCATTCTCGCTCTCTGACGTCCTTTTATCTGTGGATCACCTTCAGTGTTCTTGTACTCATCCTTAACTTCCTGCTTAGTCATCTTCATATCTTCGTTGAATTTATGTTTCTGATACGCAAAATCAGCAACTCCAACTATAAGATATACCAGACTTATTCTAAGTCCAGTATCAATAATTATAGTTCCAACTAAAGCAATTGCCTGATTAAGAGGAATTTCATAAAGGATAAACAAATCATTAGCATGCCCCTTAATGGAAAAATATGCTATTAACGCAATAAGTCCAATCTTTACGATTGATTTCACTAATTCAAAAACTGATTGTGAAGAAAATATACGTTTGAATCCATTAATAGGATTAATTTTATCAAATTTAGGCTGTAACATCTTAGTTGATACTTTCCAGCCAACCTGAACAATATTGATTAAAATTGTTATTATAACACCAAATATAAAAAATGGTAAAACAATCAAAAAAAATTGAATAATTATATTAACGAAATAAGCTGATACCGCATGAGATGTTAATCCCACATTATTTATATCAACAAATTCAGCCATTCCAGAATATATAGTCTTTATCAGACCAATCATCTTTTCTCCAAGATACGAAACAAAAAATTTAAGAACCAGGAATAATACTATAAGACTGAATGAAAAAGTCAATTCCTGACTTTTAGCCACCTTTCCTTCTTCTCTCGCCTCTTTGAGTTTCTTATCAGTGGCTGGCTCTGTTTTCTCTCCTCCTTCGCCCTCTTTAGCAAAGAACTGAAGATCATACTTCAGAAAATATTCACTTCGATTATTTATGTCAATACATTCCTTCAATGAACCCAACCACCGTAGTCTTAATTTCTTCAAATATGACATTTGCAACTTCTGGCAGTAAAAATACTGTAGCCAGCATAACCACAAGTCCAGCAAATATTTTCAATTCCATACCAACAGAAAACATATTCATCTGTGGTGCTACCTTTGCCATTATTCCAAGAATACAATTCAAAATCATAATAACAGCAAAAAATGGTAAAAATATTCTAAATCCTATTACAAATGAATCTGTAATATACTTTGTCATTGATGTCAAAAGTGCATCCCAGTCAAATACAGTTCCCCCTATAGGAATCACCGAAAAGGAATCACATACAGCCCTCAAAATATATGTATGCATATTTGAGACAAGTAATAAAACTAAAACAAGATAATAATATAAATTACCTGAAACTGTAGATTCTGTGCTCATTGCTGGGTTAAATTCTGTAGCCATAGACAGACCAATATCCATGTCTATAATACTACCTGCAAACAAAATAATAGAATTACAGATATACGCCGCAAAACCAATAAGCAACCCTGTAATTCCCTCACTAAATACAACGACAGCAAATCCAACAACACTATTATATTCTAATATTGGCTGTTCAACCATACCATACATAAATATAGATACAAAAAAAGAGAACCCAATCTTAAGCTGATTAGGAATACCCCGTTCACCAAAAATCGGTGCTGCCGCTACAAAAGAAGCAATGCGAACCAATATTAGCAAAAAATATTCAAAATTACTAATTGAAAAAGTAAAGTTGATCATACGTTATCCCATACTGATATAATAACTAAAATTAGACCATAAATCGGTCATTAACCCTGAAATATTATCTAATATCCAGGAACCAAAAATCATAAGTGTAATAAACACTGCCAAAACCTTTGGCACAAATGTCAGTGTCTGTTCCTGAATAGATGTAACTGTCTGAAATATACTTATAATCAGTCCAATTATCAAAGACACTAATAACAATGGTGCCGATGAAATAATCATTGTATATATCGCCTCATGCGCGATATCAATTACTGCTTCCTGTGTAATCATACACAAACTCCTTCTGATACATAATGCATCATGTAAATGTCTTTACCAGACTTTCTATTACTAAATTCCATCCATCTGCCAAAATAAATAATAAAACTTTAAACGGCAGCGATATAGTAGCCGGCGGTAACATCATCATACCCATTGACATAAGCACTGATGAAACAACCATGTCAATAACTATAAAAGGAATATATATTAGAAATCCCATTATAAACGCTCTTCTAAGCTCACTTAATATAAAAGCTGGAACAAGCGTCATAAAAGGAACATCTTCATAATTTTCATACTTTTCATCAGACATACTTACAAATAATGCAAGATCTTTTGTCTGCGTCTGACCATACATAAATTCACGTATAGGTTCTTCGGCTTTTTCGAGAAATTCAGCAGTTGTAATCTTACCTTCATCTAACGGCTTAAGAGCCTCTGTATTAATCTGCGTAAATGTAGGCCACATAATAAAACCAGTTAAAAATAAAGCAAGTCCAACAAGTATCTGATTCGGTGGGGTAGTCTGCGTTCCTATTGCATTTCTAACAAAATGCAACACGATAATTATTCTCGTATATGAGGTCATCAATATAAGAATAGACGGTGCCAGTGTCAATATTGTTAAAACTAACAGCATTCGAACTGGTGTAGATATAGAACCTGAATCATTATTATATTGTATTGATAATCCATTTGTTTTATCGGTATCTGATGTCGTTTTTTTTGAATCATCATCCAATTTCATATTATCTTTTTCGCTTGTTATCTCGTCTGTCGAAATACCAGATGCATATACATATGAAGGATTGAAAACATACAATGATAAAACAAATAGAAAAACTATTATTGCAAATGCAAATGAACATCTGCAATAAATCTTTTTCCATTTACTCATTTTTATTCCTGCTCTTCGGTATTTTGTCCTTTATTTTGTCTAAAATCTGCTGAAAACTCTCCTGCATAACTACAGGATTTATATCAGTCTCAAATGATAAATCAGTTAGTTGTTCTTTTGTCAATTTGGTAAGTAGACGAACCTCGTCCTTACCAATTGATACTACAAGATACTCTGTTCCTGCTTCTATAATACTGACAAATTTGTTACTGCCAACATTTACCGTCTCGATAACTTTGAGATTTTTACTTGTTGATTTTTTCTTTTGGAAACCAGCCATCCAATATGTCGTAAAATATGTAATAGCAACCACAAAAATAAAAATCAATATAGAACTAATAAGTTTGAAAAAACTATCTAACGAACCAGAAAGTAATAAGTTCATCTTCCATCTACCTCAACTACTGCTGTATAACCTGTCCATTCGAAGATATAATTTCAGTTATTCTGACACCAAAGCTCTCTTCAATAACTACAACCTCACCTTTTGCAACATATTTTCCGTTGACAAGAACATCTATAGGTTCACCTGCAATCTTATTTAATTCTATAATCTTTCCAGGCGCAAAATCTAATATTTCTGAAATAGACTTTGATGTTCTTCCAAGTTCAACTGTCACTTCAAGAGGTACATCCATGATAAGATTAATATTTTCAGGCTGGTATGCTCCCATTGGAGTAGCTCCAAATGCCGAGAACTGGGCTGGCTGCACATTTATCGGCTGCCCCATCATTTGCTGCCCCATCATTGGCTGTCCTGCCATTTGCTGCCCCATCATTTGCTGCCCCATCATCGGCTGTCCTGTCATCTGTTGTCCCATTTGCTGTTGGCCTCCCTCCTGTACTGGTGTCTGCATTGGGGATTGTGATGCTGTAGGATTTGACGCTTCCGCTTCTTCCTTAACTGTATTACTATCCATTTCCATGTTCTTTGTAACCCCCTCACACATCTCTCTTGCAAACGAGAAAGGATACAACTGCATTATTTCGCTATCAACTAAATCTCCGATTTCCATTTTAAATGAAATTTTTACGAATTTACTTGATAGGAAGCTGTCTATTTCTGCTTCATCAACATTTTCCTTTAAATCAACAACATCCGCCTGTGGTGGACTTATATCGATAGTCTTGTTCAACATTGAAGAAAGTGAAGTCGCTGATGAACCCATCATCTGATTCATAGCCTCACTAATAGCACTTAGATGTAACTCTGTAAGTTCTTCATCAACATTAGAACCATCACCACCCATCATCAGATCGGTGATAATCTTAACATCATTTTCTTTTAATACGAGTAAATTACTTCCGTCAAGACCAACTGTGTACGCAATCTTAATAAAAACACATGGTCGTTCATACTCAGCAACAATATCATCCCAAGTACTAAACGAAACAACCGGAGTTGAAATCTCAACCTTACGGTTCACGAGGGAAAACAACGTAGTTGCTGCTGTTCCCATACTTATATTTGCAATTTCTCCAATCGCATCTTTTTCTGCGTCAGAAAGCGTTTCTCCGTTTGAATCATCTGTAGAATTACTGCCCGGATCATTGAGTAGCGCATTTATTTCTTCCTGCGATAATACTCCATCCATAATCTTATTGCTCCTCTCTGATCACTGAGGTGATCCTAACTGCATATTTGTCATTTGATGAACCCGGTAAAGCTGTAAACTTACGTATATTGCCTACATATACATCAAGCTCATCTTCAACTTCTCTATCCAATCTGATAATATCGCCAGGTTGCAATGTTGCAAAATCATTTACTGATACAACACTCTTTCCCAGTACTGCCTTAACAGGTACTATTGCCCTTTGAATAAGGCTCTCTATCGTCTCAGCATAATCCGTCGAATCATGACTTTGAATATTTGCATACCAGTATCTGGTATTCAACTTATCAATCACATCTTCAAGTGTCAAATATGGTAAACATATATTCATCAAACCTTCTACATTACCTATCTTGACATTCATAGTGACAATAGCAATCATTTCACTAGGTGAAATAATCTGCGCATATTGTGAATTTGTCTCAATTCTTTCAAGGTGTGGATGAATATCAACTACATTCTCCCACGGTTCTTTAAGCAAATTCACACATACAACTAATATCTTTTCTATAATCAAAAGTTCTATTTCTGAAAATTCTCTAACTTTCTCTAAAGAATCGCCACGACCACCAAGCATCCTGTCTACTATAGAATATCCAAGACTAGTAGCCATCTCAATAATAATATTGCCCTGTAAAGGTGCAAAATTCACAATTCCAAGTAATACTGGATTTGACAATGCATTAGAAAACTCCTGATATGTAACTGCCTCTGAGTTCATCACTTCAACCTGAACTGTTTTTCTCAAATATACTGGCAGATTAGTAGATATCAGACGTCCATAATGTTCAAAAATAATCTCAAGTGTTCTAAGATGTTCTTTCGAAAACTTAGACGGACGCGCAAAATCATAATCCTTAACCTGTTTCTCATTATTCTCTTTTATTTCCTCTACATCTAGCTCACCACTACTTAATGCATTGAGCAGATTGTCTATCTCACTTTGAGATAAAACATCACCCATCTAGTTTTCACCACCTAGTCAACAAATTATATCAATAATCCAATATCTGATTACTGAACCAAAACATCAGAGAAGTTAACACTTACTATAAAATCTCCTCCAAACATATCCTGGAATTTTTTAAGGATTTCATCATACATAGCATCTCTGTCTTTGTTGAAATCATCTTTAGTGTATTTGTTTACAATATCATTAATTGTACTCTTTATCACAGGATCCTTCTCTGATAAAGTCTCTCCATATGTCTTGTAATTCTCGCTCTCAGTATTCATCGAAAGTGAAATCGTAGCAACAAGATAATGTTCTTTATTGTCTTCACCATTTGCAAAACTCATAGTCATCTTCTCGCCACTGTTAACTGTGTATACGCTGATCTTATCCATAGGTGTGTTAGATGCACCTGTAGACTCTCCACTGTTAAGTTCAAGATCAACAGCATTACATACTGCTTCTATCATCTGGTTTGCTTTTTTAGTCTCTGGCAAAATAGCAAACATAAGTAATGCTGTAAGAACAAAGTTTGCAAAGACTAATGCAAGAATTAATACTGATATTAAGTTCTTTTTCATTGTTTAAACCTCTCATTCACCTAAATCTGAACTATACGAATTGTATATTTTAATTTCAACTCTTCTGTTACGTGCACGACCCTTTTCTGTCGAATTATCTGCTACCGGTACATAATCACCTCTACCAGTAGATTGAATATTTGCAGGGTCTAACTTTGAATCTTTTCTATTTCTGATATAATCCGCAACACTAAGTGCTCTATACATAGATAGGACATTATTATCTTCATATTTACCACCCGAAGAAATCGGCACATTATCCGTATGACCTTCAATATCTATGATATTTTTTTGGTAGTCATCTAAAACTTTAGCGATCTTATCCATTATAGGATACGCCTCTGACACCAGTTCTGCCTTTCCAGACGGAAACAGAATTGCACCGCTAAGACTAAGCTTTACATACTGTGCATTAAACTCTACATCAACAACATCCTGCAGACCTGACTGATTAATTTTGTTTTCAATATCCTCTGCCATTTTTTCAGATTCTTTCAAGGCTTCTTCCTTGTACTCTTCCTTAACCGAGCCTTCCCCCTCTGTCTGGTTCGGACTCTTTGAATTTGCAAGATCATTATAATAACTATCCAAAAATTCAAGCTGACTTACACCTGCCGAAACAAGTTCGCCATCACCTATACTAGTTCCACCAGCTGGCAGAATACTCATACTGCTTTGCATTGAAGCTATAACCATCTGGAACTTTTCAGCATCCACTGTTGACATTGCAAAAAGCAAAACGAAGAAACATAACAGCAAATTCATAAGATCCGAGAACGTCGACTGCCAGGCAGGCGCCCCTTTTGGTGGATCTTCCTTTCTTTGCATTGCCATTATTCTTCACCCCCTTCAGTAGAAACATTATCTCTCTGTGAAGGAGCAAGGAATGATTTGAGTTTTTCTTCGATTACTCTAGGGTTCTCTCCTGCCTGTATTGATAACAGACCTTCTATTGTTATAGTTTTTAAAGTAATCTCAGTATTGTTATTATTTTTAAGTTTACTTGCAAATGGCGAACAAATCCAGTTTGCAATAAGTGAACCATACAATGTAGTAATAAGGGCAACCGCCATACTTGGACCAATCTTTGAAGCATCTTCCATGTCATTTAACATATTAACCAGACCAAGCAATGTACCAATCATACCCCAGGCTGGTCCCATTTCACCCCAGTACTCCCAGAATGAAATAACCCCTTTATGTCTATCGTCTAAACACATGAGATCTGTCTCAAGTATTCCTCTTACCAATTCAGGATCAGTTCCATCTACAACAAGCATAATTCCTTTTTTAAGGAAATCATCTTCGATTCCATTTGCAGCCTCTTCAAGCGCTAAAAGTCCTTCTTTTCGACCGACATTTGCAAGATTGATAATCGTCTTGATTGTCTCTCCCGGATCCTTTGCAGTCTCTTTAAAAGGCAATGCTGTCGATTTAAGTCCATTAATAAACTCTGGCAGTTTTCTACTACCAAGTACAGAACTCAATGATCCTCCAATTGTTACACAAATCGATGGCAGATCAAAGAAATTAGGAAGACTAGAAACACCTCCACTAGTTATAATTCCAAGAAGAGCCATACTAAAACCAAAAATTACACCAATAAGTGACGCTATATCCAATTGTATACACCTTCCAATTTGTATTATTTTGATAACATATGACAAATAAATACATAAATTGTCATAAAATGTCTTTATTATGATTTTACTAAACTTTAAACAGCTTGTCTACTTTCTTTGTCCAAAAAAAGTAAAAATATTTATTTTTTTCATACCAAATATTGGGGAACGGTATTTTCCATCCCCCAATATCTATCAATAAAATATTATATTATCGTTTAAGATTGATTAATTCCTCAAGCAATGTATCCGATGTTGTGATAACTCGTGAGTTTGCCTGGAAACCTCTCTGGGTAATTATCATGTCTGTGAACTGCGCAGACAAATCAACATTTGACATTTCAAGTTCTCCAGTAGAAATTGAACTTCCGTCGGCTGATATATCAACACCAATACCATCAAATTCACCAGAGTTAAGTGTTGTCTTATAACAGTTGTTTCCAACTTTCTCTAATCCAGATGCATTTGCAAACTGTGCAACAGAAACCTGGCATAGTAAAACTGTATTACCATTATCATATGAACCAAACACACGTCCATCATCACTTACAGAAATTCCAGTAAGTGCACCAAGCTTTTTACCTGTTCCATCACCCTGTACATCACCCTTTAACATCTTCATCGTAGAAACTCCACCATTGTTGTAGTTAAGTGTTGCACTGAAATCAACTGTTATATTAGAGAAGTTACTTGTATTTCCGTCCGTTGACACATTTCCTGTGAGCAATGATGAAATATTAAGCATTGCTGTATTCTGATCAGCAGTTGTAGGATCATTAATAGAAACAAATTTACCTTCGTTTCTATCGAATGTAATCTGGTTAGCCTGAAACAGATTGCTCATAGTCGCAGTTGTCAGTGCAGCTAACTGAGTAGCGTCTGTTGGAAATCCTGCGGCTTCATTAAGTCCTGCAGCTGCATAAATAGCAGTTCTTGTTGCTGCTGGAAGCGAGTTAAGAGCATCCTGTCTTATATTTCCATCAGCATCTACTAAAATAGAATTACTGTTGCTGTCCACAATATCTGTAAGGTTGATTGTATATGCGCCATCATTACCAGCTATCTCTTTTACAGAGAATTTAGCTGTGTATGAATAACCAAGGTCATCATAAAATCCAAGAGACATCATATATCCTGTCTCGCTTGCCGCACCAGTATCATTCTTATCTAAAACTCCAGATACATAAGCCTTTGTTGTTGCCTCAGGAGCTGATGTCTGATTATCCGGAGACATTACCTGAAGTGAAGATACTGTATCTTTTTTAATTTCTCCAGTAGCTGGATCAACCTGCCACCCCATAAGGGTGTATCCTGTAGAACTCATACACAGATATCCATTTCCATCTACATAAAAATCTCCAGCTCTTGTAAAATATGTATTTGTACCATCGCTTACAATAAAGAAATTAGTAGACTGCTTGTCTGTTAATTTCAAATCGAATGGATTGCCAGTTGTCTCAGCTGATCCTGCTGATGTAATAGATACAGTTGTAGATCCTGTTGAAACTCCCAGACCAATCTGCTTTGAGTTAACGCCGCCTCTGCCTGTAGCGCCATTTCCAGCTGATGCACTTGATGTTGTCTGGTACATTATTTCACTAAATCTAACAGAAGATGCCTTAAATGCCTCTGTGTTAACGTTAGCGATATTATTACCGATAACGTCCATTCTGGTCTGATGTGTCTTAAGTCCGGACACAGCAGAGTATAATGATCTCATCATAATTTTACCCTCCTATGATGGATGGGCGGGGTGTTGTTTCATCTGTCATTCAGAAACAATAGCTTCCATAAGGTCCAGCTACATTATTACCGCGCCATCAATATTTGTAAAAACATTGTTATTTGTTTCATTTTTATCCATTGCCGTAACAACAGTATTGTTTGGAATATTTACTATAAAAGCAAGCGAATCAACAAGTACAAGTGATTCTTTAATACCTTTTTCACTTGCCGCCTCTACACCATTTTGTAATCTCTCGCTTTGTTCATCTGTGAGTAAAATATTTCTCTCAGATAATCGTAAAGAGGCATGCTTTGAAAACTTGACCTCTTGTTTGCTTTTTAATATATCCTCAAAAGATACATCAGATGTCTTTGAGGCATTCCCAGTAGTATTTTGTTTTAAGTACTGGTCATTTACCTGCTCAATAGAATAAAACTGTTTGGAAATAGAATTCATATTATACCTCCGTTTCAGTCCCTGTATTGCTATCTGTGCCAGTGTTGTTATCAGTATTTGTGGTATTATCAGTATCTGTGGTATTGTCGGTATTTGTATCATTACCAGAATCTGTACCGGCATTATTCTGCTCTTCTTCGAGCTGTTCAATCTTACTTTCATATCTCTTCAATGTATCAAGATCATCCTTGCTTACAAAACTCTGCTGATAAGAATTTAATCCATTATATACATCTCTTATCTGCTGAATCGCTGTCTTATATGAAACAGTAAGTTCTTCAAGCTTTGGAAGCTCATTTATCATTGAATTAATTGTTTTGGCCTGTACAATCGCATCATAATATGTATCATCAGCAACTGATTCAAGATCTGAAATATTAAATAACCTTTCGCCAATTGAAAGATATACCTCTCCATCTTTGTACATTACGTAATCGACTTTACCTGTTGTGTATCCAGTTGAACTTTTTGAATCTTTAACACTAACGCTTTTACCAACAAGCGCATTGGCAACTGTTGATTCGGATACAGAAGCTGATTCAGTAATAGTATCTTTCATTGATAATGTAGCCTCAAGCTGCGAAAAAGTAGCCATCTGTGCAACATAATCTGTATTTGTAGTAGGCTCTAATGGATCCTGATATTGCATCTCGGCACATAACAAGTTTAAGAACTCATCATAGCCCATATTTGAACCACCAAGATTCTCCGTCTTTTTGGTTGTCTCGTTTATTTTTGATTGTACTTTACCATCTACAACCGGTGCTGTAATTGCCATATAAATCTCCTTTATGCTGTCAAATCTACAGAGTTACCATTATCAATCATCATCTGTGCAACAAGAGTTTCTTCTTCAGACATCACTCCTGATAATTCATCAAGCGAAGACATTTGTATGTTTCTTCTTCGTGAAGCACTCTCTTCTTGTCTGCTTCCTTCCTGTTCTTCTCTTGAATGATTCTGCTCAAGATTTCTCTCGAACTCGTGCGAAGACACCGTAACTTCTACCGCATCTACCTTGACACCTGCCTGATTGAGATTCTCTTTAAGCGTAGCTATCTGAGACTCTAATGCTTCCTTTACTGCTTCATTCGAAACAGCTAGCTGTGCATTAATATTGCCCTCACGTGATGTGACATTAAGATATATCTTTCCAAGTTTCTCTGGATTAAGCTGCATTTCCATAGTTGAAACTTCATTGTCAATAGTAACTTTTGTGCTTTGTACTATCTGGTCTATAATATCCATGGTGTCAACAGAAATATACGCATCAGTCAATGGTGTCTCTGTAACCTGGTTTGTATTAACCATAACATCCGCCGTCTGTCTTATTTCATTAGCAAACTGATTTACATTAGTCTTAGATGTATCATCTAATGACTCCTCAACCGAATTACCTGTCTGTAAATAGCTTTCCGAATCATCTTCCTGTTCCAAGTTGGCACTATCATCAGATGTATCATTTTCAACTTCCAGCTTAGTATCTGTAATTGCAGAATCGCCAACCGCCTCATCAGATGTAATATCAACGTCCTCAGATGCAACATTGGTAACCTCTTCAGATGAACTGCCAATATTATCAGAAATCTCTTTGGTTACATCATCTCGATTAATAACGCCACTTTCTATAACAGTATTTTCTTGTAATACTGCGCTTGAAGAATCAGATTCGCTGTTACTTGTCAGCCCATTTAAAAGTTCATCACCAACCTCAGTATCAGAAACATCCATCATTGAAACAAGTTCTGTCATTTCATCAGCTGTAATATCAAGTTCTTCCATGAAATTCTGTCCAATTTCCATCAAATCTGACAATGCAGCCTGAAAATTTTCATCAAGAATCATAAGTGAAGTATCCTCTACTCCTTTAAGCTGTGATGTTAATTCTGCAAGATTCTGTGGATTAAGCAGATCAAATGCACAAAGTCCTAATTCATCCATAACTTTTTGTACGTCATCAGATTCAACATCCAATTCTTCTGCCACAGTATCAACTATCTGCTTTTGAAAATCATCAATTGAATCTTTAGAATCATCAATCTTCTGCTTAAGCGGATTTACTGACTCAGACTTAATCTGATCACTGTACTGCTTAACTGTAGACACTGATATCTTTTTAGTTATATCACTGCTTGCAGTATTGCCCGTGTTATCAGCAGACTTGGAAAAATTAGAAATAAACTTAGAGAATTCATTACCAGTTGAAGTCTTTCCTATTGCTGTATTCTGCAAATTCATACCAGCATCTGATATATTTGCTGTACCTGAAACAACATCGAATAAATTAATTCCTGCCATTTTACCTCCTTTCTTTAATGGTCCATATTCTATGGTTCCATCATCTGTGTTAATTTTGCTGCCGTATCCGTATTCATCTTACCAAGGATTGCCGCACGGGCATCTGTGTCCATGGCCATAAGGATTTTGGCAACTAATTTTAAATCTTTGGTCATAGAATCAAAGATTGCAGCTGCTTCTTTAGGCTTCATAGAAGAATATGTTGCCGCATATTCCTGTATTTTTTCATCTTCCTGAAGTTGTTCTATAACCCTCTTATATAAGACTTCTGCATTCTCAGAATCAATACTCTCATAATAAGCCTTATATTCTTCTATATCGGGTGCATTATCTGAAAAAACAACCTCTTCATAGAATTTTTGTTTTTCTTTTTCGAATTCTGCCTGTTCCTCTTTGTATTTCTTTAGTTCCTTAATCTGATCCTCTAACTCTGAGATTTTCTTTGAATCTGTGGTTCCCGAACTTGTTGCCTCGTCTAATTCAAGTTCAAGCTCTTTTATTTTTGCAATCGCCTCATCAAGTGAAGTATAAGGATATTCTGTGCTCTGTGTATCTTCAACAAAATCACTTGCAGGTAAAATTTTATTTATAACAGGCACATCTTTAAGCATAGGTGAAAGGACAGTTGATCCAAAACCACCTATATCGCTCTTAATTAGTATTGCAATAATTCCTAACCAGATAATAAGGATAAGTAATGCTATAAAAAACAATCCAAGCTTAGATCCAAAGCTTTCTTCTTCATTGTCCTCCGTATCACCGTTTTCTGCCATAGCGGCTTTCTTCTGTGCTTTTTTCTCTGCCTTTTCCTTTTTCTTCTGCTCTTTTAATTCTTTCTTTGAAAGTGTCTTTTCTTCATCTTCATTAATATTAGCCATGTATGTTCTCCATTATTTTGCACTAAATGTATAGCTTACAAGTTCGTCAACTTCTTTTGATTCCGAAGTCTGTATTTCAACTTTGAACTCATCAAATGCATGTTCTTTAAGCTTCTCATGTGTCTTTCTTTCCTTCATTCTCTCACTCAATTTATTTCTTTTCTGTTCAAGAACAATTTCAGCTTTATGAACTTCCATCATCTGCCGACGAACCATTGTCTTTATATTATTAACATCATTTCTCGCATTGGAAATTTCTTTAATATTCAATGAGCCACTCATCAAATCCTTAAGCTTTTGGTCATACACTGTCCGCCTGACCATCAATTCTTGTAATTTTCCCTGTTCTTCGAGATATTTTTGGTTTGCAATTCCATATTCATTTCTCGCTTGTGTTTCAAGTTTTGATTTTATATCAAGAATATTCTGCATTCTATAATTGAATTTTGCCATATTATGCCTCTATCAATCTTTAAATACATCCTCTAACAAGGATATTTCCTCATCAAACTGGAATTTTTCATCTGTACCCTGACACAAAAACTCATTAATTACACTAATCTTCTTGATAGCATAATCTATATCTGGATTAGAGCCATTCTTATATGCTCCTATATTAATCAGGTCTTCCGCTTCATTATATGTGGCAAGGACAGATTTAAGCTTACTGGCTAAAGCCTTATGTTCTTTCGATGCAACTGCACTCATTACACGGGAAATACTCTGTAAAATATCAATTGCCGGATAATGATTCTTATGACCAAGCTTACGGTCTAAGATTATATGACCATCCAGAATACCTCTGGCTGTATCTGTAATTGGTTCATTAAAATCATCTCCATCAACAAGTACTGTATACAATCCAGTTATTGAACCTTTATCCGATGTTCCAGCTCTTTCTAGTAATTTAGGCATTTCAGAATATACACTCGGTGGATATCCTCTTGTAACCGGCGGTTCACCAGATGCCAAGCCGATTTCTCTTTGTGCCATTGAAAAACGAGTCAACGAATCCATCATCAAAAGTACATCTTTTCCTTGATCTCTATAAAATTCTGCAATAGTAGTTGCAGTCTTTGCAGCCTTATTTCTTATCAACGCAGGCTTATCAGAAGTAGCTACAACCACCACTGAACGTGCCATTCCCTCTGCTCCAAGGTCTCTTTCTATGAACTCTCTTACCTCTCGTCCACGCTCGCCAATAAGGGCAATCACATTAATATCTGCTTTTGTATTGCGGGCAAACATTCCTAGCAAAGTACTCTTACCTACACCCGAACCTGCAAAGATACCAATCCTTTGTCCCTTTCCAAGTGTAATACATCCATCTACTGCTTTTACACCAAGTGGTAAAACTTCACTGATGATTTTTCTTCTCATTGGATCCGGTGGCAATGCCTCAACAGGATACTTCTTTGATAATTTAATTTTATCATCGCTATCAGTAATTCTTCCGATTCCATCTACTGTGTGTCCAAGAAGTTCTTCTCCTACCAAAACAGATAATGGATGTCCCGTATTTTCTACGATACACCCAACTCCTACACCTTCGACAGTATCATAAGGCATCAAAATCAATCGATTATCTCTAAATCCAACTACCTCCGCCATAACATATTCCTGACGTTCTGAATCTAAATAAATCCAACAAAGATCATTCAGCCTAGCCTCTGGTCCTATTGATTCAATTGTAAGTCCAACTATCTTTGCAACTTTTCCAAAGCACTTATAATATCTTCTATCGAGTAGCTGCAAATATTTCTCTGCCTGTTCAATCACTGTAACACCCCTAATATTAGCTGCATAAAGATTTAATATCTTTAATAAGGTTGTTCAATTCCATATCAATTCCGCAATCAAACACACCAAAATTAGTTTCTATATGACAATCACCAGTTCCAAGGCTTGCGTCATTTACCACTTCTACATTTACATCATTACCAATATTTTGCTTCACATCATCAAGGTGTGAATTGATAAACTTGTAATTATTCTGTGATACATGGATTCTAAACTCTTTACCAACCTCAACGTTCATAAGTGTATTCTTAATTAGATGAAGTAACATTTCCTTCTTATCATCAAATTGAATTTTAAACACTTTATCAAATACCTTAATGATTGCATCTACAATATCGCTTTCCATCTCATCTGATTTCTGCTGATATTCACTTTCTAATTCCTCTCGCCGTGTCTGAATTTCATTTTCGAGATTCTCCTGCATTTTCATAACATCGGCGAGTTTCTCATTCGAGCCTTCTTCATAGCCCTTTTTCTTATTGTCATCAAAAATACGCTCAGCCTTCTTATTAGCTTCTATCAAAATACGCTTAGCCTGATTCTGCGCATCAAGTACTATACTATCAGCTTGTTTCTGTGCTGCATCCAACATATCCTGTATTTTTTCAGAAGCAGCTTCGTTTTCTTCACTTATCGATGTACTTTCATTTCCTTCCGTAACTTCTTCATTTTCACTCTGCTCATCAGAAGGCTCATCAAAGCTCGAAAAACTAAGAGGCTGAAATCCTATAACTGAATGTTCTTTGATTGCTATGTCAGCTCTCTTGTTAGAATCTATAACTCTTACTGTTCCAGATGGATTTGTAACATAATACTGCTTTAACAAATTAGACAACTATATCGTCACCTCCACCACGAGAAATAACAATTTCCGCAGCCTCTTCAAGTCTACGAATAATTCCAACAATCTTCTGCTGTGCCTCTTCAACATCCTTCATACGTACAGGACCCATGAAATCCATATCCTCTTTTATCATAGATGCAAGACGTGTAGAAAGGTTCTTGAAAATAACATTCTGAACTTCTTCTGTTGAACTCTTAAGTGCAAGTTCAAGATCTGCGTTATCAACCTCTCTAAGAACACGCTGAATAGCACGATCGTCGAGAAGTAAGATATCCTCAAATACAAACATTTTCTTGCGGATTTCATCTGCAAGTTCAGGATCATCAATTTCAAGAGATTCCATAATATGTTTTTCTGTGGATCTATCAACATTGTTGAGAATATTAACAATGGAATCTATTCCACCGACAATTGTGTAATCCTGATTTACAAGCGAAGCTAGTTTACGTTCAAGTACTCTCTCAACTTCTTTGATGACATCCGGTGATGTTCTATCCATCTGTGCAATACGCTTAGCAACATCAGCCTGCTTTTCTGGTGGCAACGCGCCTAGCACCATAGACGCCTGCTGTGGCGGCAGATATGACAAAATCATAGCAATCGTCTGCGGATGTTCATCCTGTATAAAGTTAAGTAACTGACTAGGATCTGTCTTTCTGACAAATTCAAATGGTCTAACCTGTAATGACGCAGTAAGCTTGGCAATAACTCCCTGAGCTTTCTCATCACCCAAAGCTTTCTCGAGTAATTCTTTAGCGTATCCAATACCGCCTTCCGCGATATACTGCTGTGCCAGACATACCTGGTAAAACTCCTCTAATACATCTTCCTTATCCTGCGGAGACACGCTTCGTGTATTTGCTATTTCAAGCGTAAGCTCTTCAATCTCTTCTTCCTTAAGATGCTTAAAGATAACAGCAGCATTTTCTGGTCCTAATGTAATTAATAAGATTGCGGCTTTTTGAACGCCACTGTAATCATCTATCATATCTACTCCCAATCCTCATTAAGCCAATTTCTAAGCAAAAGCGCTACAGCTTCCGGATTTTCCTCTACAAACTTTTCTATCATAAGTCTAGTTTCAGATTTTTCCGTATAACCAATATCTTCTAAAGGTTCTGTCATTTCTGCTGTAGAGTCAAGTAAATCCTCAACTGACAATTCTGGTTCAAGTTCTGGCTGTTTTGCAGTTCTTGTACTCTTAAATACTACAAATCCAAGCAATGCAAATATAACAACTGCCAAGATAATCTGTAATATATCACTAAGTGATCTGCTTGATGTATCTTTGTCTACGAATTCTGGCTGCTCATAAACCATAAATGTGATATTAGCATTTGGGAAACCAGTAGCATTCTGAACCATATCCACAAATTCTGTATCAACATTTTGAACTTTAACCGGATCACTATGCGCACTCTTAAACTGTTCCCACGTCATATCAGCACCGAGAGTGCCATCATCTTCTAGTGACTGTTCATCGTATACAACATACCTTGTCGCAACAATCGAAACCGAAGATGTATCATAATTGATATCTCCACCACTCTTGGTAGTCTCAGTAATCTTCTTATTGTCTACATAATCTGTATCCACATCAGATATATCACTTGAAGAAGTGTTATCATCCTGTGTCACATAACCTGTATCATCACTATTAGATGTCGTACCTGGTACACCACCTGATCCACCTGTAGTAGAAGACTCATATTTTGACTGATGCGATATATAGCTGTCTGTTCCACCCTCTGGATGGCTGTATTCTTCTTCTGCAATCTTCTGCTCATCGAAGTTCACATCAAGATTCATTGCAATCTCGATATTTGAAAACACACTTGAATTTTCAAGAGTTTTCTTTATCTGGTTCTTTATTAAATCTTCAGCTTTTTCCTTATAACTGAGCTTGGATGATGATGAAGCTGTGCCTGCCTTCACATCAGCACCAGAATAAAGTACATTAGCTTTCTGGTCTAACACTGTAATTCCTTCAGTTGTATCATTTCCAACCTGTGTCGCAATAAGTCTTGCAATTGCATATGCCTGATCCTCTGAAATATCTTTGTTCAAAGTCAGTACAACAGCTGCTTTCGCTTCCTGTTTAGATGATAAAATAGTTCCATCATCATCTGGTAGGTCAATATCAACCTTAGCCGAATCAACAAAATCAAAACGGGCAAGATGATCTGCAAACTTGTCATTTAAAAATTCTCTGTAAAGTTTCTGCTTGTCTGCTTCTGTTCGTGAAAAGCTTCCATCCACTACATTGTCAATGGAATATGCTGCTGATGGTATATTATTCTGGCCTAAAAGCATCTCCGCATTCACTTCATCAGACTCTTCAACTTCAAATCTAAGTTCATTATCCACTTTGTAGTCAATACTTGAATCACTGTCAAGCAAATCTCTTACAGTTGCTGCCTGCGCCGAATCTTCACATTCAATAAGAAGAACATATTTAGGCTGTGATATCAAAAAATATAATAATGTAAGTGCAAATATAATAACTGCAATAATACTGATAAGAAGTATTCTTTGTTTGTTGTTAAATTTTTTCCACCATTCAACAATTCGATTAAGAATTGTTTGTAATTGTTCTGGCATCTGTCTTCACCTCATGCACAATAGTAAATTATCATGTTAAAACAATATTTATTATATCTGCATCTGCATTAATTCCTTGTATGCATCTATAATCTTATCACGAACTGCTACTGTATACTGCAACGCAACAGACGCTTTTGTCTCTGCAACCAGTAAATCATGTGTATTGTCAGACTGACCTAATGCAAACTGCACTTCTGCTTCCTCTGCCTTATTCTGTAATGTGTTTGTCTCATTAACAGAATTCATAATTGAAGAAAGAATACTATCAAAACTATCGCTTTCTTTTTTTTCAGTAATAGAATTTGATTTAAAAAAATCACTGTACTGTTCTAAAGAGACCCCATCAATCGTACTTATATTCATCTTTTATCACCCTCTGTATTATTTTCCTATCTGTAATCCCGCCTGTGCCATGTTCTTTGCCGCATCAAATGCAGTAGTATTAGCTTCATAGGCTCTTGTTGCATCTATTAAATCTGTCATCTCTGTAACTGTGTTGACATTTGGGTATGATACATATCCATTTGCATCTGCATCAGGATTAGATGGATCATATTCCATAGTAAAATCTGTGCTGTAATCTTCAGTCACCGTGCTTACTTTAACACCATTACCGACAGCCTTGTTTCTGGATGTTGAATAAAACTCACTAAAAGGAGTAACGTTCTTCTCTGAAAAAGTAACTATTTTTCTTCTGTATGGTTCCCCATTTGCTGTAGATGTAGTATTTATATTTGCAATATTCTCAGCAATGATATCTGTACGAAATCTCTGTGCTGTCATTCCTGACGCACTTATATTAAATGCTTGAAATAAACCCATATCTATCCTCCTGTGTATTATTTAATTACATCCTGCATTCTCTGGAATTCCGAAGTAATCCCCTGAGTAAGTGCCTGATACTTTATCTGCTCAGAAGCAAGTTCAACCTGTTCTGTGTCTATATCTACATTATTGCCATCTAATCTATAAGAATAATTCTCATAATCTGTGTAAACCTGTGGATCAAGGTGATCCATATGTAATTCACTCATCTTCTCATCCAATGATGAATGCTTACATCTGCCCAATTCCTGACTGAGAACAGACTCAAAATCAATATCTTGTCTCTTGTACCCAGGAGTATCTACATTTGAAATATTGTTAGCAAGAAGACTCTCGCGTGTCCAGCTGGCATCTGCAGCTTTTGTAAGTACATTTATATAATCAAACGCTGATGTATTTACCATATATATCCCTCCATTTTGCATACATAAGTACTCTATCATATTTATTATAATTTATATTTTAAAAAACACAAGAAGTTTTTGTCATTTTTTACATGATATTGTGTTTTTTTGTCAAAATAAATACCACATAATGAGAACATACAACGGAAAACACAAAAAAGGACCTATATACATAAGTCCTTTTAGCTGATATCAATTACTATCTATTGTTTTTACGCTTTATGTTCTGCAATTCATCAAATACATAGTCATTAACTATCTTGATGTATGTACCTTTCATACCGGATGAACGCGATTCAATTACTCCTGCACTCTCAAACTTACGAAGTGCATTAACAATAACAGATCTTGTAATACCAACACGATCTGCAATTCTGCTTGCAACAAGTATGCCCTCTTTGCCGTCTAATTCATCTATTATATGTATAATAGCTTCAAGTTCTGAGAAAGATAATGTGCTTATTGCTGATTTAACAATCTGCACTTTTCTCTCTTCTTCAGCACTCTCCTCGTTGACAGATCTCATCATCTCAAGTCCGACAACTGTTGTTCCATACTCTGTAAGAATAATATCATCGATATTGTATTCTCTGTCGCTTCTGTATTCAAACAAAGTACCAAGTCTTTCTCCTGCAATATCAATTGGAGTGATAATAGCTCTGCAACATCTAGATTCGTCTCCAAATCCCAAAGTCTCAAGATTGACATTCTCTTTTGTTGATAAGATTCCAAGTAAACGCTCGTTAAGCTGTGGATCTATATATCCACCGACCTCATCAACAATAAGCTCATGAATCTCTTCCACTCCATTACATTCGCTAGAGCCAAGTACCTTTCCTTTTTTGCTTATTACCAGAATATTTGATTCAAGAATTCCAGTAAGTACATCGCAGATATCATTAAAGACAACTTTAGATGAATTATTATTATGAAGTAATTTGTTTATTTTTCTAGTTTTATCAAGTAGCTGAACGCTCATGCCCAACTAACCTCCTATTAATGTTTCAACAGTAACTATTAAATAATAGCACATATTTCGAGACTATTCAATGAATTAGCGTCTATTGTTTTGATTTTATATCTGTAACGTAGCCACACTGTTCATTGGCACAAGCTACTTTATTTCCTTTAACAACCATATAACCACCGCAACGAGGACATTTATCTGCAACAGGTCTTCCCCAGCTCATAAAATCACACTCAGGATTATCTATGCAGCCATAATATTTTCTGCCTTTTCTGGTCTTCTTAAGAACAATGTCCTTACCGCATTTAGGACATGCAACATTTATTTTCTCATAATATGGTTTGGTATTCTTACATTCTGGAAAACCAGGACAAGCAAGGAATTTGCCATGTGGTCCATACTTTATAACCATATTTCTTCCGCATAATTCACATACTTCGTCAGTCACCTCGTCTTCTATAGTAACCTTTTCAAGATCTTTTTCTGCTGCCTCTACAGCCTGTTTTAAATCAGGATAAAAGTTTCTTACAACTTGCTTCCAGTTAACGGTTCCCTCTGCCACACCATCAAGAAGAGTTTCCATATTTGCTGTAAAGTGTTCATCAACAATTGACGGAAATGAATCCTTCATAATCTGGTTTACAACTTCTCCTATTTCTGTCACATAAAGATTTTTATTCTCTTTGGTAATGTATCTACGTGCAATTATCGTAGTAATTGTTGGTGAATATGTACTTGGTCTTCCTATTCCAAGCTCCTCAAGTGTCTTAACCAGCGACGCTTCTGTATAATGTGCTGGCGGCTGTGTAAAATGCTGCTTAGGATCAAATTCTTCAAACGTAAGCTGGGTATTTTCATCTATGCTCTTAAAAGTAACCTGTTTCTCCTCTTTTTCATCATCAGCCTCCACGTATGCAAGTCTGAATCCGTCAAACGAAACTCTCGATGTGGATACATGAAATCTATAATCTCCAGCGCCTATATTGACAGTAGTAGTTTCATATATAGCATTTGCCATTCTGCTGGCAGCAAATCTCTTCCATATCAACTGATACAATCTGAACTGGTCTCTGCTTAATGACTCTTTGATATCAGATGGTGTTCTATTGATATCAGAAGGTCTGATTGCCTCATGTGCATCCTGGATTTTCTGTGATTTCTTGTCCTTATTTCCACCTGATGACAAATATTTATCTCCATAATTCTCTGAGATAAAAGTCTTTGCCATAGCATCAGCCTCTTCTGAAATTCTGATAGAATCTGTTCTTAAGTATGTGATAAGACCGACAGTTCCCTGCCCTTTTATATCAACACCTTCATACAGCTGCTGTGCAATTCTCATTGTCTTTGAAATCGGAAAATTAAGTGCTTTTGAAGCTTCCTGCTGTAATGTACTTGTCGTAAATGGAAGAGGCGCTTTCTTTGTTCTCTCACCCTTTTTTATATCAAGGATTTCAAATTTTTCATTTTCAAGTTCGGCAAGAACCTTATCCATTTCTTCCTTCGACGAAATAGCTATCTTATCTTTGCTCTTTCCAACCAATTTAGCAATGAGCGGTTTCTTCTCACCATCTGCATTCAAAGATACATCAAGTGACCAATATTCTTCAGGAATAAATGCATTAATTTCCTCTTCACGGTCACAGACGATTCTAAGCGCAACAGACTGTACTCTACCTGCACTTAAACCTCTCTTTACTTTTGCCCAGAGTAATGGACTTATCTTATAACCAACCATTCTGTCAAGAACACGTCTTGCCTGCTGTGCATCTACAAGATCCATATCTATCTGTCTCGGATTCTTAAGGGATTCTTTGACAGCTGACTTAGTAATCTCGTTAAAGCTGATCCTGCTTACATTCTTATCTTCAAGCTTGAGTGCTGTACTCAGATGCCATGAAATAGCCTCCCCTTCACGATCAGGGTCAGTCGCAAGATATATTTTATCGGCTTTCTTTACTTCTTTCCTAAGTGCTGCTAAAATATCACCTTTCCCTCTGATTGTAATATATTTAGGCTCAAAATCTCCATCAACATCTATTCCAAGCTGGCTTTTAGGCAAATCTCTCACATGTCCATTAGATGCCATTACCTCATAATTTTTGCCAAGAAATTTTTTAATTGTCTTTACTTTAGCAGGCGACTCTACTATAACCAGATACTTAGCCATTTCCAAACTCCTTCTACAAATCACAAAGCTTTAACAAAATAATTTGGAACAATTTCTTTTACAAATCCAATATTCTGAAGCTTCTCCAATATTTCAAGTAATCTACTTAATTCCATATCAACTTCATCCATCATACCAGAAATTCCGATAGGACGAAAATCGAGTAAACTATACACCAACGCTTCTTCTTTTTCAAGTAAATTTTTCTTAAAGTCTATCTGAGTGCAGACATTATATGTAGAAATATCCAATTTATCAAGCAGGTCCTCTATGCTTAAAATAATATGTGCCCCCTGGTCTATAAGCCTGTTACAGCCCTCACTTAAAGAGTCAGAAATTCTTCCTGGCACGACATAAACATCCTTCCCCTGTTCAATAGCATAATCAGCTGAAATAAGTGAACCACTTTTTGATTTTGCCTCTACAACAATAAGTGCATCACACAATCCAGATATTATTCTGTTCCTAAGAGGGAAAAACCTCGCCTGTGCAGGAGTTTTAGGCATATTCTCAGATAGAACGCCTCCATTTTGAATTATCTGATTATAAAGGTATTTATTCTGTGTTGGATAGCAGACATCAACACCACTTCCTAAAACAGCATATGTTTTTCTGTGCGCATCAATTGCACCTTTATGACTGTCACTGTCAATCCCCCGTGCCATCCCACTAATAATTGAATAGCCATTCTTTGACAGCTCATTCGCAATACGATGCGCCACCTCCTGACCATATACGCTTCTATTTCTTGCCCCTACAATAGCTATCAGCTTTTCATCTTTAGAGGGTAAATCTCCAATATAATAAAGACCATATGGACAATTGTTAATATTTCTAAGTTTATCCGGAAAGTCCTCCTGTTCTATTGTAATTAAATCTATACCACTTGTCTGAAGTTGTTCAAACTTTATGTCAATATCATATTCCTCGCGGTTTGAAATAATTCTATCAATATCCTTGTCTGTCAAGAAATCAATTTTATTAAGCTTTGTACTGTCCATATGATACAGTTCATGCGCTCCTATACCACATTCGAACAATTTGTTCTTTTTATTGTTGCTGAGTTCATAAAGGGAACACAGCCAGTTATAATATTTCACGCCAGCCCTCCCCAGTATTTTTTGTCATTTATCAAACTTCTGTATCTTATTGCCTCAACCAGATGATTGTGATGAATTGATTTACTCTCTTCCACATCTGCAATAGTTCTCGCAACACGAAGTATCTTATGATATGTCCTGGCTGTAAGCATATACTTATCATAAATTTCTTCCATAAAATGCTGATCCTGCACAGATAATTCGCAGTACTCCTTCAACCGTGATGATGGAATCTGGCTGTTATGTATAAACTTCTCGTTCTTATAACGTTCTTTTTGAATTTCAAAACATTTCTGAACCTGTTGTTTCATCGATTCGGAGGATAAATTGTTGGCATTCTCCTGAATACTTGCAAATTTCAGCTGTTGAGCCTCCACACAGATATCAATTCTGTCAAGTATAGGTCTTGATATGCGCGCAAGATACCTTCGTAAATCTGATTCTGAGCATATGCATCTGTTTTTATCCGGATAATATCCACAATTACATGGGTTCATTGCCGCAAGAAGAAGAAAATCCGCTGGATATGTAGCACTGTTTGTCCCCCTTACAAGATTGATTTCTTTATTCTCAAGCGGTTCTCGCAAAAGTTCTATAACATTTTTCTGAAATTCAGTAAACTCGTCCAAAAATAAAACACCATTGTGCGCAAGACTTATTTCCCCTGGTGTTACATTCGTACCTCCGCCGATCAGCCCCGCTTTCGTAATTGTATGATGTGGATTTCTAAATGGTCTCTGAGACACCAGTACGTTATCTTTTAAAAGTCCACACACACTATATATCTTGGACAATTCTAGTCTTTCATCCATTGTAAGTGACGGCAAAATAGTCGACACACGTTCCGCAATCATTGTCTTGCCTGCACCAGGTGGTCCAATAAAAAGCATATTATGCATTCCACCAGCAGATATTATACTCGACTTCTTTAAATATGCCTGTCCATTCACTTCGCAAAAGTCAAGCTTATTTAATCTCTCGTTATACATAATATCTGTAATTTCTTCTGTAGACTCTTCTTCACTGTATATGTGATTTGAAAAAAATTCTATCAACTGGCTTATATTTGAAAATGCATATATATTCGCATTATCCACCAATGATGCCTCCTTTTTATTTCCAAGTGGAAGAATAAATTTATCTATTCCATTTTTAACACCATCACACACAATCGGAAGCGCACCTTTTACCGGCAATATATCTCCATTTAGATTAAGTTCTCCAAAGTACAGATAATCATTGGCTTTTTCCTGCTCGATGACGCCAAGTGCACAAAGAATCGCTACCGCTATCGGTAAATCAAACGAGGTTCCTTTCTTTCTGATATTACCAGGTGACATATTGACTGTAATCCTTTTGGCCGGAAGATCAATTCCACAATTATGCAAGGATGTCTTAACTCTCTCCTTAGCCTCTCTTACCTCGGACGCGAGATATCCAACCATATCAAATACAGGAAGTCCCATGCTCACATCAATCTCAACATTGATAGGAACAGTATTAATCCCTTCTAATAAAGATGTTCTAATACAACTATACATTTTTCTCCAATCTACAATGGAAATACGCATAGATTAATGCATTGAAAAAAGATAAAGATAGAATATCACATACTCTATCTTTTTTCAAAGGATTTACAGAAATTCTTTTAATTTTTCTAATGCTTTTTTTTCAATCCTTGATACATACGAGCGAGAAATCCCCATTTTCTTTGCTATCTCTTTTTGTGTATACTCCCTTCCATCATAAAGACCGTATCTTTTACAGATAATTTCAAGCTCCCTTTCATTTAATATATCTACTATATTCTCGCTTATTTTAAGAATATAACTTTTCTGCTGCACCCTTTCATATACTTCTTTTTCATTATTCTCTATCACATCCACAAGATGAATTTGATTTCCTTCTTTGTCCATTCCAATTGGCTCATATAACGAAACGTCATTTTTGCATTTTCTTTTACTTCTGAAATACATAAGTATCTCATTCTCAATACACCTGATTGCGTAGGTCGAAAATTTGCTTCCATAGTCTGTATTAAAAGATGATACCGCCTTAATAAGTCCGATAGTTCCTATAGAAATCAGTTCCTCCTGATCCTCTTCAGATCCTACATACTTTTTCGCCACATGTGCAACTAAACGCATGTTATGAAGAATCAATTCATTTCGTGCATCAATATCATTTTCCCCCAGCCGTTTAATACAATCTGCTTCTTCGCTGTGTGACAAAGGTGGTAAGAATGCTTTCACACGTGCACCTAAATTGTTTCTTTATACATGATATGAAAGAAAAATGTTTTTCGTGCTTTTCCAAGTGAAATTGGATATACTTGTGGTATGAAAAGATTATTAAACTACCAGATATCAGTAAAAGACGACAATAAAACAATTACACAATTTTTAAAAGAACATGATTTTCCGAGAAGAGTCATCACAAACATGAAAAAGACGCAAAACGGCATCTGCATCAACCACAAATGGTCTTATGTAATAGACCATCTGCATGAAGGAGATGTACTAGAACTTATCATTGATGAGACAGACGAAAGTTCAGATATTATCCCATGCAATCTTGAATTTGGCATTATATACGAAGACGAAGACATACTTATTATAAATAAACCCGCCAATATGCCAATCCACCCATCAATCAATAATTATGATAACACACTTGCAAATGCGGTTATGTATTATTACAGAGATGATAACTTTGTATTTCGCTGTATAAACAGGTTAGACCGTGACACATCAGGACTTACAATAATAGCAAAAAATTCCCTGAGTGGTGCTATTCTTTCAAAGCAGGTAGCAAATCGACAGTTGCATCGTACTTATACTGCAATTTGTACCGGGCATACGCCAGACGAAGGTACAATTACAGCACCAATTGGTCGTAAATCAGAATCCACAATTGAACGATGTGTAGATTTTAAGAATGGAGAACGTGCCGTAACACATTATAGAACTATAGGCTATGACAGAACAAAAGATCTGTCACTGGTTGAACTTCAATTAGAAACCGGACGCACACACCAGATACGTGTACATATGAAGTATATTCTTCACCCATTAATTGGCGATTTTCTTTACAATCCTGACATCGATTATATAGATAGACAGGCACTACATTCCAGCAAATTACAATTTTATCACCCAATAACTAAAAAAGAGATGCAATTTAGCATCCCTTTACCTTCAGACATGAAGTGTATCTTTGATTTTATTTAATGCGTTTTTCTCATATGGGATCTTTCCTTTCAGAATTTGATTCTTTACAAAGGAAAAGGTCTCCTTCTCACCTTTGACTGCCAGCATATTCAGTAAAAGCTCAAGAAGTGCCGCAGTATCCTCATTTATAAGATAGTGGTCAATACTTCTATTGTAATACTCGAGAGGGCTGTGGTCGGTATACTTATCTTTTTGATAATTCTTCGACGCACTCACCCTGTCAACAAACATTTCACAGACATATTTAAGTGGCATCTTCATTCCTACCATAGCTGAATGTGTCTTTGAAGATTCCTTTGAAATATCATAATCTATCCAATACTCAAGATGATGCTTATTGCGTCCCTTATGATGCAGCCATGCCGAAGAATAGCCCACCGCCTCTCTCTCTGCATTGTTCGGACTCATATATCCTTTATAATATTTACAGCCTACAACAAATTCTGTCGGACTGTATTTAGACAAATCATGCAGCAAGCCCTGCTTATATAGCCCTATCTTAAAGCATCCGGCCATCACAAGATGTCTATGTTTTGTTATTGTACAAAAATGTTTCCAAGCTTTCATTCTCTACCTACCAATATGCATATTGCCTGTGGCTCCATAATCATAATATGCTGATCTTTTAGTTCAACAATATGCTCCAGGAACTGTTCATTTTTCTTCGAACTGTCTGCAACAAGGAACCACTTTTTATTTTTTTTGAGAGCAGGCAGCGCAAGCATATTCTTTCGTGAGAAAAAATTATATCCGATGTACACATCATCATTACAGCTATTATCTTGTGCATAATCACCACAATACATAAGTCCTATACACAATCTGTCAAGATCAGCATCAGATGCCCATGCATTCTGTGCATGATATGATAAATCGGGATATCCAAAAGCTCCATAATCATTAAAATGATAAGGCATTTTCGATGCTATAATCGAATGTTTCTTTCGAAATTCAATTAATTTCTTAAGAAACATCTGTCTTTCAATGGCCAGTTTATCATTTTTCCAATTAATCCAGCCTATCTTATTATCCTGACAGTACGCATTATTGTTGCCCTCCTGGCTGTTTCCAATCTCATCACCTGACCAGACCATAGGAACACCCTGAGCCAAGAATAGCATCATCATTGCATTTCGCCATTTGAGCTTACGGATTTCTGACACAAACCGCTTTCGTGTGGGACCTTCACAACCATAATTATTACTGAAATTCCATTGATTTCCGTCAAGATTGCCTTCGCCATTTGCTTCATTATGCTTGTCGTTGTACATGAATAAATCAGCAAGTGTAAATCCGTTGTTGCTCGCAATATAATTTATATATCCAAGCTTTTCTCCCTGCTTTCGCTGCTGATCGAGAAAAGCTCTCATTCCACCATTCATATGATTCAATAACTTTCTGGTTGGATACAAATATTCGTCTTTATCAAGAAACAACGTCTTATACTCGCCCTTTTGAGGAACGCTATATTCATTAAAATCAGAATACAGAATTTTAGTCCTGCTTAGCATAACATCCTGAACAATTGCGGTAATAGGAATTTCGTCTCCCAAAAGATGAAAGCCATCTACCCTATACTCTCTTACCCAGAATCTGAGCACATCTAATATAAGATTATGATTTGTCCCTCTCTCAAAATATATCTCCATAATACATTCCATTGAATTCTTATGGAGTTCCCTTATAAGTTCCTTAAATTCATATGAAGCATTTTTGTGATCTGATGCATATGAGGATTTAACCGCAAAGTAATTTCCGGTACCATATCCCCAGAAATTCACCTTACTCTCCCTGTGTTCCTCTTTCAATGGTACAATACTATCCTCATCTTTAACTTCCCATTTGATGTAATCAGGAACCGTCACTTTAGGTGGTATAACCATCTCTTCAAATTCATATACAGGCATCAGCTGTAAACTTGTAAAACCAAGATTTCTAAAATATTCTATCTTATCTGTTATAGCTCTAAATGTTCCCGCCTTTTTGCCAAGCTTTGACACACCTTTAGAAAAGCCACGTACATTGGCCTTGTACATAATCATGTCCTGCTTAGGTATCTCTGGAGCTATATCACCATTCCACTCAAAATCATTCAACTGACAAGCACAGAATATCTCATAGTCATTCTGTATTCTTGCCTGGTCATTCCACTTTTCTCTTCCTATTATCTTTGTAGCATATGGATCTATCTTCTTTTGACCATTTATCTCATAATAATATACGAACTTTTCCATATCAGGATTCGAAACTGCTATAGATCTAAGCGAACCAAGACAGAACTCTGCTGGAACTTCTATTACACTTTTATGATGAGTTGTCCTGTTAATCAATACAACTCTACAATCATCTTCCTTTTCGCCTTCGAAAGTGAAAACTACATTCTCCTGAGTCTTTATTACTCCCATTTTTGAATAATCACCTTCTGTAATAGTGTATTTCATCTTGCACCGCCTATCATTGATGTATTTGCAAGCCGCATGTATTAACACAGACTTTTAACGCACTTGCAGATTAGCAACTCTTCAGTTACTGTTCACATTGTCAGGTGTGAACACTAACACTCTGCACGATTACTATAATTATACATATGTTTAAAGTAATTGACAAATATTTTATATCTTTTATAATATTCTATATAATACATGGAGGTATAACAAATCAATGAGAGAGATTGAAACCTCAGATCTAAAACAGGAAATGATTATTGCCAAAGATGTTTTTTCAGAAAAGGGACAGCTTATTGTAGCTGCCGATTCCTGTCTTACAAGGCAAATGATTTCCCATTTATTATATTATAAAATAAATTCTGTTTTTATTATTGATGATGATAATATTCCGCTTGCTACGAAAGAATCAATGCAGAAGAAGTCAGAGATTGAAAAATCCCATATAGCTAAGCTTATTTCAACCGCAGAATTTAATAACTTCAAAAAATTATATCAAGAAAATACTAAGTTACTTGAGAATAGTTTTAATGACATCATTCTTAAGAATACTCCGATTGATCAGCCATCTCTGATTGATGATACTGTCAGACTGTATGAGCAGAACGCAATGACATATTCTCTTTTTGGAATGTTACACTCCATGAAAGAAATTGATGATTCCACATATGCGCATTGTATCAATGTATCTATAATTTCAAGACTTATAGGTACATGGATGGGTATGTCTGCAAAAGCTCTTGACGACCTGACTCTTGCCGGTCTTCTCCATGATATTGGCAAGTGCCAGATTCCTAATGATATTTTATTAAAACCCGGAAAGCTTACACCGCAGGAATACGAATTCATGAAAAAACATCCTGAATTTGGCTATTCTATTGTGAAGAACCAGGATATCGACGAGAATATTAAAAAGGCTGTTTTGCTACACCATGAAAGATTTGACGGAACAGGATATCCTTACGGATTGACAGGTGATAAATTAGATGATTTTTCATCTATTGTATGCATTGCCGATGTATATGATGCCATGACTTCGGTCAGATGCTATCGTGGAGCATTATGTCCATTTGATGTAATTGCCAATTTCGAACAAGAAGGGTTAGGTAAATATAATCCAAAATTCATCTATAGTTTTCTAAAGCGAATCGCTAACTCTTATCTCAATTGTGAGGTTCTGCTAAGCAATGATGAGGTTGCGCGGATTATATACATCACCAAAAAACTCACACGACCTGTAGTTCAGCTTAATAAGGATGGCAGCTTCTTAAGTCTGGAAGAACATCCTGACATATATATAGAAGCAATTGTATAAAGGAGGTTTATATGACCAAAGAAACAAACCCAACACCAGTAACTGAAGATGAAATTGATGATATCCGAGTTACTTTAGAACTTGACGATGGCGAGGTTGAATGTAGAATTCTTACTATATTTGATGTTGATGATACAGATTATATTGCACTTCTTCCTCTTGATAAAAATGGTGAGGACAATAAAGAAGGCAACGTATATCTATATCGTTACTTTGAAGATGAAGAAGGTCTGCCTTCTGTTGAATATATTGATGATCCTGAAGAATACGATGTTGCGGCTGACAGATTTGACGAAATATTAGATGAAGAATTATATGATTCAATGTAAATCTTTTTAATCTCATACACAATACAAATAAGAGTTCTTACGAACTCTTATTTTTTGTCTCTTCTATAAATCTTGAAATCTGTGTATCCTTGTCTCGTATTGATTTAACTGAGCAAATAAAAAGATTACTCTTCGCTCTGGTCATCCCAACGTAAAAAAGTCTTCTCTCCTCCTCTACATCCTGTTCTAATACCGCTTTCTTATAAGGCATGATTCCCTCATTCACATCTATAATAAATACATTATCAAATTCAAGCCCTTTAGAACTATGCAAAGTTGCAAGCGTCACAGCATTCTGATTGTTTTCCCTTCTCTCTGCAAGCTTTTTAAGCTCAAGCTCATACCTGTCAATATGCATCTGCCATTCTTCAAGCGTCTTGTAACCTTTTGCACTAAAATGTATTTCATCAAGTATATCCACAAGTTCGTCTTTATTTATATCCTTATACTGCGCATATTCATCCAGAAAATCATCATACCCAATTCCACGCCTTATATAATTAATTGCAGCATATGGATTCATTTTCGATATCATCTTTATATCTGATTCAAGCTTTTCTATACGCTCTGCAATCCATGGCTGTTCATCAAATAACTTTATCCACTCATCAAAAGCCACCTCAGCATCGCACAACGAATTACGGCTCAAGAATCTCTTAGGTCTATTCATTATCCTCAGAAAATCGGCTCTGCTTCTGCTTCCTTTAGAGATCCTGATGTACGTCATAATATCTTTAGCTATCCAATGCTCATATAAATTAAGCATTCTGTCTTTAGTCTTAAACGGAACATTATAGGTTATAAACTGATCCAAAAGTGCACGAGGCTGCATATTTGTCCTATACAAAACTGCAAAATCCTTAAGTTCACTGCCCTCTTTTAACATTTGATCAATCAATTTGATTATGTACAAATTCTCATCTTTGCGATTTTCAAATTCTATATATTTTACTGGAGTATCATCCTCTTTGTTTGCAATTATATCCTTGGAAAATCTCTTTTTATTGTGTGAAATAAGATTCTTTGAAGTCTCAACAATATACTGCCCGCATCGATAATTTGTATTGAGAAGTACTGTCTTCGCCTCTGGAAAATCTTTTGTAAAATTAAGCATAATCTCCGGACTTGCACCCCTGAATCGATATATCGACTGATCATCATCTCCTACTATAAACAAATTATTTCTGGGTGCAGCCATCATTTTTATAATCTCATATTGAATCCTGTTTATATCCTGAAATTCATCTATCAATATATATTTATACTTATTCTGCCATGCCTGCAATATATCTTTTCTTGCCAAAAACAGCTCATATGTATAAGTAAGCATATCGTCATAATCTATAAGTCTGCTTTGCCTTAATCTTGAATCATATTCCTTATAAATCTTCCTGAAAATATCTTCTCCGCAATTGCTGGAATAAAAATTCTCAATATCTATGCGGCTGTTTTTCACTTTGCTTATTTCCGAAAAAATATCATTTATGAACTCATTCTCATCCTTATATTCAAGATTATAATAAGAGATAATTTCACGCATAAATTCATATCTTTGTTCTTCACCGATAATATTCGAACTGTTAAATTTATATGCATGTTTGAGTATCATAAAAAATATTGCATGAAACGTACCAAACGATACCCTGCATGTACCATCCTGCATAAGCGTGGTAAATCTTTCTTTCATCTCAACAGCCGCAGCCTTGGTAAATGTAATAACGAGTATCTCTGATGGTGATACGCCATGTTCTGTTATTAAGTTCCTGGTTCTATTGGTGATAACAGCAGTCTTACCGCTTCCCGGACCTGCTAAAACGAGCATTGCGCCATCCTTATGATGGATAGCGCATGCCTGAGATTTGTTAAAATTCATATATTTCCTTCTACTTTGAAAGAAGCTCTATTCCCTTTTTAATTCTTGCAATAGATTCTTCTTTACCAAGTACTTCCATTAATTCTGTAGCTCCACCAGGAGTCATCTGTTTTCCAGATACAGCTGTACGGATTGGCCACATTACATAGCCATTCTTGCAGCCTTTCTCCTGAACATACTGACATAAAGTAGCATATAACGCATCATTTGAATAATCCTCCTGAGATTCCAGTAATGGAAGAATATCCTTCAACACTTCAAGTGATGTCTCAGAATTTGTCTTCATCTTCTTATGAGTATACATTGCAATATCATACTCTGGAAGTGCTTCAAAGAAATCAATATGCTCCCTAATATCAGGGAAAATTTCTATTCTGGTCTGAACCATCTTAGCTATCTTCTTTAAGTCATAATCTTTTGTGATAACTTCCTTGATATATGGCTCAGCCATCTTATAGAAATCATCAAAATCCATCTTCTTGATATACTCACCATTCATCCATTTAAGCTTAGTGAAATCAAAAACAGCTGGTGATTTATTCATATGGTGATAATCAAACTTCTCAACTAACTCGTCAAGGGACATAATCTCCTGATTATCTGCCGGGCTCCATCCAAGAAGCGCCACGAAATTCACCACTGCCTCTGTCAAAAAGCCCTGCTCGATCAAATCTTCAAAAGAAGAATGTCCGCTTCTCTTTGAAAGCTTCTGATGCGACTCATCTGTGATAAGTGGACAATGAACATATACAGGAACATCCCATCCAAATGCCTCATATAATCTGTTGTATTTTGGGGAAGATGACAGATATTCATTTCCTCTTACAACATGTGTGATTCCCATAAGATGATCATCTACAACATTGGCAAAATTATATGTTGGGAAACCATCTGATTTGATAAGAATCATATCATCAAGTTCTGAATTATCAACTGTGATATCACCATATATCTCATCCTCAAAAGTAGTAGTACCCTCTGTTGGATTATTCTGACGGATGACATATGGCATTCCAGCAGCAAGATTTCTTTCTACTTCTTCCTTGGATAAATGAAGACAATGCTTATCATATACTGAAATCTCCTTACCTGCCACCTCAGTTCTAAGGCTGTCAAGTCTTTCTTTGTCACAGAAACAATAATATGCCTCACCCTTATCTATCAGCTTCTTAGCATATTCAAGGTAGATTCCCTGTGCCTGACGTTCGCTCTGAACATAAGGACCTACACCACCGTCCTTGTCAGGTCCTTCATCGTGAATAAGTCCAGTCTTCTGAAGTGTACGATAAATAATATCGACAGCACCTTCCACTAAACGTTCCTGATCTGTATCCTCTATTCTAAGAATAAAATCTCCACCTTCATGTTTTGTAATAAGATATGCGTATAATGCTGTTCTTAAATTACCTACATGCATTCTTCCTGTTGGACTAGGAGCAAATCTTGTTCTTACTTTACTCATTGTATTTCTCCTCTTCTTTATCTAAATTCGCTATTCTTCATTATAAATAATACAAATTAAGGTGTCAATCAAACTGTGGATTAAATGCATAGAAATTTTTGCTGTCAAGGTTATCTTCTATCATACGGATTCCCTCACCAAAACGCTGAAAATGCACAATTTCCCTCTCTCTTAAGAATTTTATAGGATCACAGACATCCTGATCTTTTACAAGTCTCAGTATATTATCATACGTAGTCCTTGCCTTTTGCTCTGCGGCTAAATCTTCAGTCAAATCTGTGATTGTATCTCCTTTTGACTGAAATTCACACGCATTAAATGGTATTCCTCCCGCTGCCTGCGGCCAGATTGCTGCTGTATGATCCACATAATATGCATCAAATCCTGCATCTTCTAGTTCTTTTGCACTAAGTCCCTTCGTCAGCTGCCTGATAATTGCTGCCACAATCTCAAGATGTGCGAGCTCTTCTGTACCAATATCTGTGAGTAAACCTGCCACTCTTTTATCTTCTATAGAATATCTCTGCGACAAATATCTCAATGATGCTCCCATTTCACCATCAGGTCCACCATATTGAGACATTATAATTTTTGCAATTTTAGCATTTGGTTCCTTGATATTTACTGGATATTGCAGCCTCTTTTCATATCTCCACATTAATTACTTACTCCTTCCCATGGCATTTTGCCCATATTCCAATCCCAACTGTCACTGCTATCTCTTTCGCATAATAAAAGTGCGCCGTATTTCATCTCATATTCTCTACGTGATTTTTTCAGCAACTCATTACACTGGTTAAAATACTCTATTGCTTCTGCATCGTCAGGATGCGTATCAAGATACAGTTGCATATCATCAGCACAAAAACCAAGACAATATATAAATTTCATCAGCTGGTCTTTATCCATATTGTTTATCATATTTATTTTTGCCATCTGTTCATACCTCCAGCTATTTTTTTGTCTCCTAAAAATGGTTTATCAAGTTCTGGAAATATCGTTCCTGCCATTAGTGCCTTTTCTGGCTCATATGTTTTATCGAACGTCTGCCACAACACATTTGCAATCGCCAAATACTGATTTCTTGTATCCATATTGCTCCTTTTATATACAAATCATTTTTATACTTTATGCATAAAAAAAAGATTTGTTAATATAACAAATCTTTATAAGTCAGCAGAATTAATCTGCGATATTCTGTTTAGTATTCGGTTGACCGCTTCAACTTTGTCTCCAAGTTCATTTTTATGTATTAAAATACTGCTTCTTAGCTCTGTCATAGATTCTATATTAAATTCCATACGAGCACGCAGTTTCTGGCGTCTGACAAGTAAATCATGTTTGAGTTCTACCATCTCATTTTTCTCAATCAGTGCATTAGAATGATTAATCCATACTCTTGAATCATACAGATTATTCTCATGCAATGCGGCTATAAGCTGATTGTTATATCGCTCAAGGTCACTGTTTGTCCTCCTGAATTTTTCCCTTTCTCTTATCATATCCATATACTGCTCATAATTATAATTGAGTTCATATGCATTTCTCACATGAAACTGCTCACATGTATAATCCACAGCATTCTTGATATTTACATATTTGATTTTAACGTGGTTCTCCAATGAAACAACATGATTCCAATTAACATCGCACTTTTTGATTTCATTACTGTAATCCTGATATTTCCAGAAAACATATGTCCCAATAAGTGCTGCAAAAAAAGCAACAATAACCATAAAAAGGCGTGTATCAATATCAAGCAGTATTGATGTAACGAAAATAGCAACGGCTGCCAATACAAAAAATGCCATAAGCATAATTGATATATTTCTAAGTCTCTTCTGCTGTAAAATACAGTCCTCCCTGTTTATCTTCCAGCTTGTCTTCTCTCCTTCGAGATATTTCATGTCACGCTTTACTTTGTCCAGATACTCCTCGTTAGACTTTAAACGTTTGATTTTATTTGGAATTTCATTTTCAAGTTCCTGCATCTGCGCAAACTGATTATCTGATAATTTGTGTTCTGTTTTAAGAAATTCATCCCTTGCTTTATTAAGCTTTGAAACATTCATAGCTATCGCTACAATTTTATTCTTCTCTTCATCATCAAGATCTTCAATAATCTGAATATCATTGAGATATGAAGTCACTAATTCGTACTCAGCTCTTGAATCCTCATATTCCCTTGCAACATCAATAATCTCTTCGCACATATCTACGACATGGCTCTTAGTGTCCACCTCTTCTTCTAATGCTACATAATGATTCTCTTCAGCTAAACGTTCATATTTATCTGTATCTTTTTTTCTTTTAAATAATCTTGAAAAAATCATTAATCATCACACCCTGTTAATACGTCTGTATTGCTCTTTCCACTCAAAAATCAACTTTGAAATTTCTTCTTTATATCTATTCTTATCTCTATCTGCAAGCAACGCTATTGCTTCTAATTTTTCCTCAAATTCAACAGTTTTCTCATTCCTGCTCGCAATAGAAAGTTCGTTTTTAATTTCCTGTATCTCCATATCGGAAATCAGATTTTCTCTCGCTGTCCTGTTAAAGCCATCTTCATCATGATTACATCTATCTGCCATAAGACACGCTTTAAGCGATTCTTTATTCTGATTATGTGAATATGCTTCCGTATACGCTTCAATTGCATTGTCAAATAAAAATAATCTCGCATAGGCTGTTCCTAAATTATGATATATATTGCCGATTAAAATATCGCTTTCTGATTTAATCTCATCTAATTCCAGTAATCTCTTATACTCATATATAGCACTAAGATACTTTTCATTCTCCATTAATTTGTCTGCACGTATCTTACTACATTCAAAATCTGACTTTTCCTGCAAAATCTCAAGTTCACTGACTATCTGTGCCTTTTCCTGTCTTGTACAATATGAGCAGGAATCAAGTATATACATTACAAACTGCTCTAATGAACCGTTTTCACTCATAACTGTTCTTAATTGTTCTGCCAGTTCAACTTGTTTCATCTGCATTTCTATCCATGTACATAGCTGCGCATTTGCAAAATCTTTGTCAATAAGATATGTATTATTCATGATATAATAGCACAATTCCTCTAATGAATATATATTTATAGATATACCCTCTATATAATATGGAATCTCAGCTATTTTTTGATTACATAATAACAATTCACTCATTTTTACTCCTACATTGCCATTGTATAATGCCAGACTTTATCTGTACCACGAAATAATTCTCCAAACCCTGCGTCCTTTATGGTTATTTGTATCTTACTGTCAGATATCGGCTTCGCCTGAATATGAATTCTTGTTGTTCTATCAGGTCTCTTTGGCATATCAGTAAGTTCCAAGGTCTCTATGACAGCCTCTCTGCTGTTGGGCAGCTGTTTCCAAAAATCTATGGCAGTGGTATCTGACAAAATCACATCACACTCTCCACTTATTTCAAACCAGTTCTTACCCGCACTGATAAGATTATAAAAAGCAAGTTCTCCTCTATCTCTTACTTTCAGGCTAAGATTAAATTTCATCTCATTCTCACCCATATAGATAAAGTTCCACTTATCTTCCATCGCTCTTGCGGCCGCTGCATAACACGCCCCTTTTGAATAAAGATTCATACCTTTAAAAACACGTCTGCCCCTGCACATAAACGAAAGCGATGCCCGCATCCAGTCTCCATCAAATCCATTGCCAACCAGATATACTGTAGAAACGATTTTATTTTCAAATGCTTTCTGCAATATCTGTAAAAATTCTGTATCCTGCTCTCCAAGAACTGATTGCCTTGTGCTCTCTGTAATCGAAACAACCTGTGGGACTGTTCTTGTGTTTCTTTGCAGCCACATATAATTTAATGCACTTTTCTCATACTCAAATAAAAAAACATCATGCAGCCACAAGCCTTCATTTTGGCTTAACGCAAAATAATAGAAACTCTCTTTATGGTCTATAACCATAAAGTTCTCAGCAGACAATCCCATTTTTGGTACAATCCGCCAGAACATGTCCATATTTTCCTTAGTCAGACGTTCTAAGGTTATTACAACTTTATTAAATGAGACCGATCTCCCTAGCTTCTGCGGCAACGAAATAACCTTCTTAAGAAAAAGAGCAAGTAATTCCTCTGCATTATAGCTTATATCTTCAATGACAATCTTCTCACCAGCCACTGCACGGTTGAGCAGCGAATCTATTACTATCATCTCGGTATTCTTTGCCTTTTTCCTGGCATCATCACCATAATACCATTGTCCAATTTCCTTGCGTTTTGCAAGAACAAGTGGTATCTGAAACAATTCACTGCCAGCAACAGTTCCAACTGTCTCCGGCTCATTCATATTTGTCTGGTAATAACTCACCATCGCATATTTATCATTAATATCTATTCCAAGATATGAAAAAACATTCACCTGCTGTTCCATCCGCCTTATCCTTACAATAAATTAAATACCTTTTTTGTCACTTCATCAAATCCAGAATATTGCTTCATAGTCTTATACAATGAAGCTTCATCCTGCAACGTAACTGAAATAAGCATCTGGTTAATAAGATTATATCTGCTATTATCTTTTTCACCATATACATCATTATTCGATATTCGGTTGCTCTCTGTGACTTCAACCTGATTATCCTTCTCTTCAGTTATATAATACTGAATCATTTCTCCGAAGAATAATACAAACGGCTTAACAAATATTCCCTCATACACATCTGACATATCCTCTGTACAGAATTCTTCCCCATCCTCATCTCTGCTATAATGAAGAACTACATGACTATGAGGACTGGTTTTGTATTCCAAAAATACTTTGTCGTAAAGATGATACTTAAGAATAAGTTTCCTGTCAAACTTCTTATAAAAAGCAAAATTCATATTTCTACATGTAAATTCAGCCAGCAACTTATCAACAATCTGATACTGTGATTCACTTATCTGTGCAACCTCTGAAAATCTCTTTAGAATTCCTAATTTGCATGCATCATTCAGTTCAAGTCCAAACTCATACCGAGACTGGATAATATCAAAAATCGTAGAATCAATTTCTGCATCATGTACAAAATACTTATATGCACTATCCGATAAAAAGGCAAGCACAACAAGCTCACGACCACCATTCTCATAGTAATTATAAAATATCTGCTCTGCCTGTGGCATATAGGCATCCGAGTACATCATCTGCACCAGAATTCTTTCTTCAAGTTCAAATGTGTCAATTTCGAACTCTCTTGCAGCTTTCCATATCTCTCTCATGACATCTGTCGGGCCATTATAATACTCTGCAAGATACTTAAGTATTTTGTCATTATATTTGCCTGCAATAAATGTCTGCTCACAGATTCTTAATATGCTCTCATCTTCTTCATTTATTTGCTCAATCAGATGACTTGCCAATGTAACCTTTGTAGCTGCCCCTATCTGATCTATTCCGTAATCCTGCACAAGTTCATATGCCTGTTCATACTGTCTGTACCAGATCAACATATCCATCATATATTTTCTAGCTTCTTTAGACAGAATAGAAAAATCTATCTTTTTTAGGCATTCTATGATATATTCCTCTGACTCGCCTGCCTGATAAAATCTCATAATTTCAAATGTCATCTGTGCTTTAAATTCTGTAGCAAGATCATCATTAAAAAGAATATATGGGAAAAAAATTTTATCATCATCACTAAAAGTGAGATAACTCTGCTTCGCCTGAAATACACTCACAATATATGATAATTCAGATGGAGCAAGTTTCATACACTTATCTATATACATCTCTGGTTCCATGAGATTCTGCAATCTGTATGAAACGCTGCTTGTATAACGTCTTCCATTTTCATCTTCAAATAAAATAACATAATCTTTTGAAAAAAGATGAAAATAAGCTGCCTGATCCACAATTGGAACTATCTGCGGATGCTTCATCTGGCGCTGATAGATTATTGCACGAACCATCTTCTCATCAAATACAACTAATTTATTTGTAAATATTATCCGTGCAAGACAATGTGCAATCTCCTCGTTCACAAAGCCCAGATCAAGCATCTCTTTATATACTACCGCAAGATTGTCATCCATATGGCGTTGTTCAACCTGTTCCATTGCGAACTTACCCATTGTCTTACGATACTTCTCGTATACTTCTTTATTTGTGTCTTTCTCTGCTATTATATTATTATAGAGCACAGCCATCTTCTTGTATGACAATGTACTTTCATACCGGAAATACATCTGTATAATCTTCGGAATCGATGTAATCTCTCTATCATCAAGTGATAATAAATAAGCTTCATACAAACCTGTTATTCGCAGTTCTGCTTCAATTCCTTTTTCAAACCACTCATGATATCTCCCATCATACTTCTGATTTTTAATCAGATAACTACAAATAATTCCTACATATTCAGGTCTTTCATCTATCTTATAAATATTACATAACATCTGATATATCACATGATCATACTCACCGCTTACATCTAAAACCTGATATATCTGCATGACAATCTCTTTGGTCAGGGCATTGTGTTTGATTGCCCATCTGAGTATTCTGATTTCAAAATCTCCAAGCTTTGATATCAGATATGGATCCTGCCACATAAGATAAAAAGCTTCGATATATAAATATGGCGATGAACAGCCATTTAATACCCAGTATTCAATATCTTTTAATTTTCTAGCATTATTATTTATATATTTTTCCTGCAAAAATGATAATACCCAGAAAAGTAAAACTGAATCAGGATTGTCATAAAATATAAGTTCAATCTCATGCATCACCCTGTCGACATAAGATGGTTCTCTTTCCATAAGCGTCATAAGATATAAATAATATCCCCATATAGGAGACTTATAATCTGACCATTCCCGCTTAAATTCGTCTAATATCCACTCAGCTTCCTGTCGTTGTTTATTTATAATAAAAACTTGAGCTTTCATAAGAACATACATCTTCTCATCAGGCATGAGTGCATGCATATGATTCAAGACATCAATTGTCTCTTTTGCCCATACACCGGTAACAATGCGCTTTAGTCTGTATGCCTGATACAGTTCCATAATTCCAACCTTGCATTGCTTAATCTGCAATCTTGTGGACTCCATCACCTCTTCTATCTTTGGCTCACAATCTGCTACAATAGATATAGTAAGCGTCTGATATGCGCTCTTTATGTATATTCTTCCGTAATTTCTTCCCCCATGCATAGCATCTGGGTCAATAACATACTCAAGGGGATATGTGCTGCCAAGGAAATTCTCTGTCGTAATCCGAGTCTGTGGTATTCTTATAAATTCAGCATCTGAACTTACATTAATCTCAATATATCCCCAATTACTCTTTTTTATATTGCATATCTCACTGATAGCATCAGTAACTTCGTAATACTCCTCGTCTGTCTTGTCTACAGTAATCTTGATAACATCCTTCTTCTGTATCCCAATCAGAAATTCCTCAAGATTCTGCTGCGAAGGCTTTGCCGATACAATACCTTTATATATAAGAGCCTCTTTTATTTCGTTTGAATTAATAATATTTGTAAAATTCTTATGATAAAATAACTGGAATGCCTCATCCCAATTATCTTTTGCCAGACATGCAAAATCATATAGATTATGTACAACACCGATTGAAGTAGAAGGATACATTCTTGAAATTGTGGCACAAAAAGAAAGATTGTATTCGCTCTGATTACATACAATCACAAATGCTCCTTCAATCTCGTCTCCTTCAACAAGACCCTTACTATGAAATTGGTAACGAATCCGAATTTCTTTTCCTTCAAACTGAGGAGTAAGACATTCCATCCTAGACTGAGTACAATACACTACTCCGCGTAAAGGTTCTTCACTATTACATGTAATTGTGAAGCTTCCAGTCTCGTCTCTTCCTTCCGTAATTTGAAGCTCTAAAGCTTCTTCTGAAAAAGTAACAATCGGTTTCGCGTACTCGAATTTTCCTCTGGCAATCTGCCTTATTCGTTTACGCACTCCACTTACCTCTATACATATCTATAATTAGTCATATTCATCAATTAAAACCTCAATGTTCTAAAATATATCCACCTTTATAAAATAGATATATTTGCAAAATATAACCCATTAAATTATAAACGATTTGCATATATGTTGCAATATTATGAAACATTTTACTCTATATAAAAGTCATAGTTACAGTTCATTTAAAATGCCACTATGCGGCAGTGGCTGTAATCACTCAATAATTAGCACTATGGCGCATGACTTGACAGAATAGTGTCAAGTTTGCATCTGAACTAACAAGTCACAACCAAGAAAAGAGGCATCACCAAATGGCAACACCTCTGTTATTAATCTATCAATTCAGATTTTATTTATTTGATAAAAATTCATGGATTCCCTTAGCAGCAGCTTTTCCAGCACCCATAGCAAGAATAACTGTTGCAGCACCTGTAACAGCATCTCCACCAGCATATACTCCATCTTTAGATGTAGCACCTGTATCTTCTGTAGCAACGATACATTTTCTGCGGTTAATTTCAAGTCCAGCTGTTGTAGAAGAAATAAGTGGATTTGGAGATGTACCAAGTGACATGATAACTGTATCACATTCAATCTCATACTCTGAACCCGGAATCTCACGTGGACTTCTACGTCCTGATTCATCAGGCTCTCCAAGTTCCATTTTGATAATCCTGATTCCTTTTACCCATCCTTCTTCATTTACAAGAATCTCTGTTGGATTCTGAAGCAAATCAAAGATGATTCCTTCTTCCTTAGCATGATGTACTTCTTCCTTACGTGCTGGAAGTTCTTCCTCACCACGTCTATATACAATATGAACTTCAGCTCCAAGTCTAAGTGCTGTTCTTGCGGCATCCATAGCAACATTTCCACCACCAACAACTACTACTTTCTTACCTTTAGAAATTGGAGTCTCATATTCGTCCTTAAAAGCTTTCATGAGGTTATTTCTTGTAAGAAACTCATTAGCAGAGAATACACCATTTGCCTGCTCCCCTTTGATTCCCATGAATCTTGGAAGACCAGCTCCTGAGCCAATAAATACAGCCTCGAAACCTTCCTGCTCCATAAGCTCGTCTATCTTAACAGATTTACCAATTACAACATTAGTTTCAATCTTAACGCCTAATGACTTAACATTCTCAACTTCAGCCGCAACGACTTTATCCTTTGGAAGACGGAATTCCGGAATACCATAGCTAAGTACTCCGCCAGCTGCATGAAGTGCCTCGAAGATAGTCACATCATATCCAAGTTTCGCAAGATCTCCTGCACATGTAAGACCTGCTGGACCAGAACCTATCACTGCGACTTTCTTGCCATTTAATTTATCTGCAGACTTTGGCTTAATTCCATTCTCTCTAGCCCAATCCGCTACAAATCTCTCAAGCTTACCAATAGCTACTGGATCGCCCTTGAATCCTCTGATACATTTACCCTCACACTGACTCTCCTGTGGACATACACGGCCACAAACAGCTGGAAGTGCAGATGACTCAGAAATAATCTGGTATGCAGCTTCAAAATTACGTTCCTTAACCTGTGCGATAAATGCAGGAATATTAATAGACACAGGACATCCCTTCATGCATTGGGCATTTTTACAATTTAAACAACGAGAAGCCTCTGCAACTGCTTCTTCTTCATTATATCCGTAACAAACTTCTTCAAAATTAGTTGCACGAACTTTAGGCTCCTGTTCACGAACAGGTACTCTTACTAAAACATCAACGTCCATTACTTGTCACCTCCGCAGTGTCCGCATCCACCATGATGTGTTGCGCCTTCTTCATAAGCAAGCTTAGCTCTGCCTTCTTCTGTCTTATACTGTTGCATTCTCTTCATAGCCTGATCAAAATCTACAAGATGTCCATCAAATTCTGGTCCGTCTACGCATGCAAACTTAACCTCACCATCGACAACAAGACGGCATGCTCCGCACATACCAGTACCATCAACCATGATTGGATTCATAGATACGATTGTTGGAATTCCAAGCTGTTTGGTAAGTATTGTGACGAATTTCATCATAATCATTGGTCCAATAGCTACGCATGTATCATATTTCTTTCCTTCATCAACAAGCGCCTGAAGCTGCTGGCATCCATTACCATGGAAACCATATGAACCATCATCAGTAGCAACATATACGTTAGCAGCTACCGACTTCATCTCATTCTCATAGAAAAGTAAATCTTTATTTCTGTAACCAATAATAACATCAGCCTCCACACCGTGCTCTTTGAGCCACTTAACCTGTGGGTATACAGGAGCTGTACCTAAACCGCCTGCTATAAAAATAATCTTTTTCTTCTTTGTCTCCTCAAGATTCTCCTCAAGACAAAGTTCTGAAGGACATCCAAGTGGTCCAACGAAATCTTCCAAGGAATCTCCTTCTTCAAGAGACATCATTCTCTCAGTTCCTGCTCCGATTGTCTGTACAACAATTGTTACAGTCTCTTTTTCTCTGTCATAATCACAGATTGTAAGCGGAATTCTCTCTCCTATTTCATCTGTCTTTGCAATAATAAACTGTCCTGGAAGACACTCTTTTGCAACTCTAGGTGCTTTGATATCCATCAGAACGATGTTATCCTGCAATTTTTCTTTTCTAACTATTGGATACATTTTTCCCTCCTAAGTATGTTAATATACTTTATTTTATGTTATATTAGCAGCTGCTCAAAACAAATATAGGTATGTATAATAACTGAACAGTCACTCCTATCCAAAAAAAGAGCGTTTAACACGCCCTTCTATTGTAATAGAATAGATAAAAATTATCAATATTTTTTTGATTTTAAGACATATATATATGTTATGAGAAGTATACCAGCTCATCCTCTGGCTTCTCGGCAGGCTCTATACTTATCGGATAAAGAACCGGTCCTTTTCCTTTATACTCTCTTGCAAATTCAACATGAATTTCTGCAGTTATATCTATCCATGATTTATGTGGCAATTCATCCTCTTTATCATACTTGCATTTAAATCCAATAAATGTCACATCCTCAATGCAACATGTCATGGCAAATCTACCAGGTACCATTATTCCTTTTTTTAGTTTGTCAGGATTGTATACCAAAGCTCGGAATTTAACTTTCTTACGATCGTATTTTTTGTAATTTTCCATAGCATCCATATACCATATAGCATAATCAGCATCAGATAACTCTATAACATCCTGATTAATATCAAATGGAAGTTCTTCTGGTCTTTCGTCTATTGTTCCATCTTTTTTCTCATATACTATCTGAGCTTTTCTATTTATATTCTTAACAGTACGTCTTAAATGACCTCTGTCAGTATCATCATCAGTTCTGTTAAAAATGATAACATCACTGGCAAATACCTGCTCCTGCATCATAGCTCTCATATTGTTCATATAAAGATCAAATGTTGTAGAATCAACAGTGGCAAGTGACTGAACTATAACCCAGCCTTCCGGAAGCTCTGCCTCAATTATCTTATCAATGCCCCATGTACCATTATACTCAATAAATACCTGTTCTGGCATATACTCTGTGTTTAACTGCTCAAGCTTCTGCTTATTAAACTCTTCCTCTGATTCTATTGACGTAAGTTTGAAATTTATAGTGCTAAGCTTGTCTTCATCGAATTCGACCTCGCCGTCTTCACACATAATAAGTAAACCCTTAGCACCCTCACCAAAGTCATTTTCAAATAAAGTTTCCTGTATTAACGAGGTCTTACCACTATCCATAAAACCTGTAAATAAATATACTGGAATTTCTTTTGCCATAAATCTATCCTCTCCTAATTACGCAATACCAAATATTTCTTCAAGCTCATGCTCATGGATTTCAGTTCCAATAACCACAAGACGTCCTGTATAATCCGGCTCGCCATCTCTAAGTTCATAATCTCCTGGAACCATATCAAAGTAAATCCATTTGCCATCTACGCCCTCAACCATACCTTTGGCACGTAAAATTCTATCATCATCAATAAAGCTCTTTAATATCTCTTCAATCTTAGCACGCTCGAATTTATGAGGAGTTTCCTTGCCCCAGCTTGTAAATACTTCATCTGCATGATGGTGATGATGCTCATGGTCATGACATCCACATGTACAATTTGGTCCATGTTCATGCCCTTCATGGTCATGCTCGTGGTCGTGATGATGTTCATGCTCTTCATGGTCGTGATCATGATGATGGTCATGCTCTTCATGGTCATGCTCATGATGATGGTCATGCTCTTCATGGTCGTGATCGTGATGATGCTCATGCTCTTCATGGTCATGATCGTGATGATGCTCATGGTCATGCTCTGCCTTATCATGCGCACTTCTTGCTTCTGCAAGAACCTTAATTTCTAGATTATCCTGTCCTTCAATAACCTCAAGAATTTTCTCACCAGATATAGCGTTCCAGTCTGTAGTAATAATTGCTGCATTCTTGTTAAGCGCCTGAATCTGTTTAACGCAGAACTCAAGCTGCTCTGGTGTTGCATCCTGTGACCTGCTTAAAATAACTGTTGTAGCATACTCAATCTGGTTATTAAAGAACTCACCAAAAGCCTTCATCTGCTTGCTTGCTTTCTTTGCATTCACAACGGTAACAAGTCCGTTAAGCTTAACATCCTCTTCTTTTTCTATATCAATTACAGATTTCATGACATCTGATAACTTTCCAACTCCAGATGGCTCAATAAGAATTCTATCTGGATGGAATTTCTCAATAACCTCATGTAGGTTAGCTGCAAAATCTCCAACTAAAGAACAACAAATGCATCCAGAATTCATCTCCGAAATCTCAATACCTGAATCTTTAAGGAATCCTCCATCGATTCCTACTTCACCAAATTCGTTCTCTATTAAAACAATCTGTTCATCTTTAAAACTTTCTTCTAGCATCTTCTTAATCAGAGTTGTCTTTCCAGCTCCAAGGAATCCTGAAAAAATATCAATTTTTGTCATCTCTTCTATCTCCTATTCTATAATATTAATATTATGATACCTTTTACCCTTTAATCATATTATTATAACCACTTAAGCTCCTAGTAGTGAACTATTAACATATTAAAATTCACGACATTATATTTTACTCTTATTTGTCAAATATTGCAAACAGAATTATACTGTTAACTATACAAAACAACAGAATTATACTGCTAACTATACAAACAGAATTATACTGCTAACTATACAAACAGAATTATACTGCTAACTATACAAACAGAATTGTACTGCTAACAACCAAAATTATAGTATCCCTGCGGATTCTTTTACGTTGCAGGAAAATTATACTATTATGTAAAAAAAAGACTATCGTAATACGATAGTCTTTTTGAATACATTAATTGTATTTTCTTTTTCTAGCTGCTTCAGATTTCTTCTTACGCTTTACTGATGGCTTCTCGTAATGCTCACGCTTACGAATCTCCTGCTGGATACCAGCCTTAGCACAGTTTCTCTTGAATCTGCGTAAAGCGCTATCTAAAGTCTCATTTTCTTTTACGATAACACTAGACATAGCTCACACCTAACCTCCCTCCAGTTGTGTATTGTGCATCAACTGTAAGGTAATTCTTAATTTGCACTAAAAAGTATTATAGCCGATTATTATGATTTGTCAATACATATTTTAAAATAAATCAACTTTTCGATGCTTTCGATGCCTTTTCTATGACATTTCGACGATACCTTTTACACCTTTAATCATCAAAATACTTACTATAGATAAAAATATGTTATTTAATCATATCAGTTAATGCATCTTTAGCTCCTGCTATTGCATCAGGAATTCCTGCCGGATTCTTACCACCAGCCTGCGCCATGTTCGGACGTCCACCACCGCCACCACCAACTTTAGCGGCAATTGCTTTAATGAGATTTCCTGCGTGTGCACCGGCTTTCTGAGCTGATTCTGTAGCCATAGCGATAAGATTTACTTTTCCATCCTTCTCAGATGCAAGAACAACAACACCATCTTTAAGCTTGTCCTTTAACTGATCTCCAAGATCACGAAGTCCATTCATATCTACACCAGATACGCTGGTAGCTAAAAGCTTAACACCATTTACATCAACAACCTGATCCATTACATCACCTAAAGCATCTTGTGCTGCCTTACTCTTTAATGACTCATTCTCACTCTGTAAAGCTTTGATTTCTGCCATCATCTTCTCGAGTCTCTCAACAAGATTAGCAGGTGTAGACTTGACAACCTTAGCTGCCTCATTAAGTTCCTGCTCAAGCTTAGCATAGTAAGCCAAAACATTCTCACCTGTCAATGCTTCTATACGACGCACACCAGCCGCTACACCGCTTTCTGATAAAATCTTAAATGCTGCAATATCAGATGTATTCTTAACATGTGTTCCACCACAGAATTCCTTAGAGAAATCCCCCATAGAAACTACACGGACTTTCTCGCCATACTTCTCGCCAAACAAAGCCATAGCCCCCGTTTTCTTTGCTTCATCAACAGTCATAACTTCTGTTGTAACAGGTATTGCTTCTGCTATTTTGGCATTTACCATATCTTCTACTTTCTTTAATTCATCAGCTGTCATTGCTGAGAAGTGAGAAAAATCAAATCTGGTTCTCTCGCTATCCTGATATGAACCAGCCTGCTCAACATGAGTTCCCAGAACTTCTCTGAGTGCTTTCTGAAGAAGATGTGTAGCTGAGTGGTTCTTACATGTCATGCTTCTAAGCTTCTCGTCAACAGATAAAGTAACCTCTTCACCAGTTCTTATCATTCCTTCTGCAACATATCCAACATGTGCATATCTGTTTCCAACAACCTTAACAGTATCTTCTACTATAAATTTTCCACCGGCAGATGTGATAATACCCTTATCGCCCTGCTGTCCACCCATTGTAGCATAGAAAGGAGTCTTTGATACAATAATAGAACCTCTGTCTCCGTCTGACAATGCCTCTACAACCTCAGATTCAGTTGTAAGTATCGCAACCTTGTCTGTGTCGGTAGTACGGTCATATCCTGTAAACTCTGTAACAATCTCAGATTCAATATCGTTATATACATCTGCATCTGCGCCCATATAATTAGTCTCTTTACGAGCTGCCCTGGCTTTCTTTCTCTGCTCTTCCATACAGTTTTTAAATCCATCAGCATCATATGAGAATCCTTTTTCTTCAAGAATCTCTGCTGTAAGATCTATTGGGAATCCATATGTATCATAGAGTTTAAAAGCATCCTCACCAGGAAGTTCCTTGACACCCTTTTCCTGCATCTTGTCTTCCATCTCGGATAAAATAACAAGTCCCTGATCAATAGTCTTTGCAAACTTCTCTTCTTCCTGTGTCAGAACCTTAAGGATAAAGTCTTTCTTCTCCTCAAGTTCTGGATATCCATCCTTACTTTCGTCGATTACTACCTGTGAAATTGCAGCAAGGAATGTTCCATCTATGCCAAGCATTCTGCCATGTCTTGCAGCACGACGTATAATGCGTCGCAGTACATATCCTCTTCCTTCATTAGATGGCATTACACCATCAGAAATAAGGAACGTAGATGAACGGATATGATCTGTAATAAGTCTGATTGAAACATCATCAAGTGCATCCACCTGATATTTTTTTCCTGAAAGTTCACAAACTTTGTCTCTAATAGCCTTCATTGTATCAATATCAAAAACAGAATCTACATCCTGCATTACAACAGCAAGTCTCTCAAGACCCATTCCAGTATCTATATTCTTATGCTCTAGCTCTTCATACCCACCATGTCCATCACCATTGAACTGTGTAAATACATTGTTCCATACTTCCATAAAGCGGTCACATTCACATCCAACCTTACAATCCGGACTTCCGCAACCATATTTCTCGCCTCTGTCATAGTAAATCTCTGAACATGGTCCACATGGTCCTGCACCATGCTCCCAGAAATTATCACACTCGCCTGTCTCTGGATCTCTGTAGAATCTTGTAATTCTATCAGCATCCACACCGATTTCTTTAGTCCAGATATCAAAAGCCTCATCATCCTCACCATATATAGATGGATACAGACGATCCTTCTCAAGTCCTAAAACTTCTGTAAGAAATTCCCATGACCATGCTATAGCTTCATGCTTAAAATAATCTCCAAACGAGAAATTACCAAGCATCTCGAAAAATGTAAGATGTCTGGCTGTCTTACCTACATTCTCAATATCACCAGTTCGTACACACTTCTGACATGTTGTCACCCTTGTACGTGGTGGTACTTCCTGACCTGTAAAATAAGGCTTGAGTGGTGCCATACCTGCATTGATAAGAAGTAAGCTATTGTCATTGTGTGGAACCAATGAAAAGCTCTTCATAGCAAGATGTCCCTTACTCTCAAAAAATTCAAGATATTTTCGACGTAACTCATTAACGCCATAATTCTTCTTCATTACTGATATCCTCCAAAATCTATTCGTCTATTTTAGAGTCTTTCTTTTTGCGTAATGCAACACCTACTTTGCCACCGCAAAATCCAACTACTGCTAAAATAATCATAATTAATAAATATTGTAAAACACATAAAAGGAAATTTGTCATTATTTGTCCTCCATTCCGTTTCAAAATACATCTAAATATTATATAGTATTCAAGAAAATTTTTCAATATTTAGTCTCCAAATGGAAACACTTGATTTTCTCTTGAAATATCCATAATTCTCTCAGCCATTCCGAGATTAGAAATACGTCTTTTATATTCTGCTATACCAGAATAATCCTGCCACATATGCATAGGGAAAACAAACTCTGCATCGGTATTTTTAAGTACAGCATCTACTGCGTTAAATTGTGCGTTCCCAAGTCTTGGATCCATAGGCACAAATGCAATATTTATTGGCTTGTCCTCCATTTTTCTGATCTCATACATAAAATTTTTACGCATTCTGCCATTAATAAGATCTCCTGCACCTTCCAAATGCCAATCATTCAAATCTCCACAATGAAGAATATTTACTCCGTTAAACGAAATATAGAAAGCAACCCCGGCATCGGTAGAACGAAGTGTCGTAATCTTAATATCATCCACCTCATACTTTGATTCAGGGGCAACAAATGTAACTCTTTTTCTCACCTCTGGATCAATTCCATGCCTTTTCAAAAAAGCAGGACTTATTCTGATATCTTTTGAAAAAATATATTTGATATTCTTGTATTTGTCCGCCCATCGCAATGTATCCAAATCATAGTGATCCTTATGTGAATGACTTGCAAAAAGATAAATTAAAGTATCTGGTGAGTACTCTGGAATTTTCCCTGTAAATTTAAAACCATCTACTTTATCTCCATTAAAATAGTCAAATATCAAAACCTTGTCATCAACTTCTACAAGAAAGCAACTGTGATGAATAAAAATTATCTGCATATATATTCCTTTCCAAGCGTAGTAATTATCTCTGTTACAAGAGCCTTGAATTTAGGTGCAACTTCATCTGCTGTCTTTTGTACTTCTTCATGTGATAGTGGTACCGGTGAAATTCCACACGCTAAATTTGATATACACGATATTCCAAGTATCTTCATTCCCATATGGTTAGCCGTCATAGCCTCACACACCGTACTCATACCTGTCGCATCAGCTCCTATGGTTCTTAGCATGGCAACTTCTTTCGGTGTCTCATATGCAGGTCCTGTCAGCTGCACATATGTGCCTTCTTTTATATCTATGTCAAGCTTTGCAGCGCATTTCCTTACGAGACTCTGTAAATCCTTATCATAGACATTACTCATGTCGGGAAATCTTGGTCCAAGTTCTTCAATATTCGCTCCTATAAGCGGAGACGGAATAAAGCAGGAAATATGATCTGTAATAAGCATCAAATCTCCAGCCTTCATTCCAAGCTGAATCCCACCAGCAGCATTTGTAAGAAACAAAATCTCAGCCCCCATCATTTTCATGAGTCTTGTCGGAAGAACAACATCGGTCATATCATATCCTTCATAATAATGAACCCTGCCCTGCATACACACTACAGGAACATCTCCTACATATCCCAAAATAAAACGTCCCTTATGTCCTTCAACTGTAGATGTCGGAAATCCATCTATATCATGATAATCAATGACTGCTTCTACCTTTATGCAATCACCATAATCTCCCAGTCCAGACCCAAGAACAAGGGCTATTTTCGGTTTAAAATCTGTTTTGTTCTTTACACTGTTGTAACATTTTAATAATTTTTCATACGCATTATTCATTTGCCCCTCCAAAATTTTCATCTGTAAGATATTATATCAATATTTTATATTATAATGCAAATCATTCCGCCATTACTATCATTTACAATTTTTTGCATTGTATCCTGTAATTTTATCTGGCACTCGTCATCCATCTGCATTATTTTATTTCTGATTCCATCTTCCATCAATTCTCCAATTGATTTTCCGAAAATATTTGTCGTCCAAAGCCCCTCACCATTCTTATTATTTTCTTTAATATATGTAATAAGGTCTTCAGCCTGTTCTTTATTTCCCACTATAGGTGCGATTTCAGTCTCAATATTGGCTCGTATCATATGTATCGATGGCGATATTGCATTCATTTTTACACCAAATTTATTTCCGTGCGAAATCAGCATCGGATCTTCCATTGTTATATCAGAAAGTGATGGCATAACAACACCATATCCTTTGCTTTCAACACTTTCGACAGCGTCTTTTATTTTGTCATACTCATTCTTTATTGCTGTAAGCCGCTTTATTAAAGAAATCATCTGATATTCACTGTCAATTTCTACCCCTGCCATCTGGGAAATATTCTGATAATAATATTTATTATTTATTTCAAGCTTGATATCGATACTTCCATTGCTTCTGTCAAGACGGCTTGTCGTGCAACATGTAATAACATCATGCATTTCACCATTTTCAGGTTCTTTTGTCTCCATATAATTTCTATAATCATTCATCGTTCTGACAGAACTGATTATCTGCGACGCATATCCAATTATATATTTTTTGATTTCAGAATCATTTCCAAGCATCTCTGTCCATTTTGGAATGCTAAAATTTATTTTGCTGATTGGAAACTCCATCAGAACTTTTTCTAATATTTTCAATGCATTTTCCCGCTTCATTTGAAGACAGTTCATAAGAATAACCTGAACATCATACTTATTTTCAAGTTCATTTTTTATTTCTATTGTATCGTTTGAATATGGATGAACAGTATTTAAGACAACTATAAATGGTTTACCTGCATCATTTAACTCTTTTATTGTAATTTTTTCTGCTTCAGCATAACTTCCCCTTGGTATATCACCAAATGAACCATCTGTTGTTACCATAACTGCAATAGTGGAATGATCTTTTATAACCTTCTGTGTTCCAATAAATGCCGCATCTTCAAATGATATATCCTCGTCATACCAAGGTGTTTTAATCATTCTATGATTCTCACCTTCCATATACCCACTTGCACCATCTACTGCAAATCCGACACAATCAACAAGCCTGATTCTGACAGAGCTATCATCATTTAGTTTCACTTCCACTCCATCCTGCGGAACAAACTTAGGCTCTGTTGTCATAATAGTTTTTCCCTGTGCTGATTGTGGCAGCTCGTCAACCATACGTTCCTTTGCAAAATTCTCACCCACATATGGTATAACGCATTTTTCCATAAATTGATTTATGAATGTAGATTTGCCAGTTCTAACAGGACCTACTACGCCAATATATATTTCGCCGTTCGTTCTGGACTGAATATCTTTATATAAATCAAATTCTGATTTTTCCATAAAAAATACCCCCTTATCTCATATATTAGCAATATATGAGATAGGAAGTATATTTATTCATGTTAAATAGAATTCTATTAAGCTCTTAAGCTTTTTTAGTCTCTGTAGTCTCTGTCTCTTTGTCGTCCTCTTCTTCTGAAACTGGTTCATTAAGACGTGCATACATAACCATATACTTGCGCAACTTCTTGGCTGTGCTATTGTCAATCTGTCCTGGTAATGCTCTCCACTTCCAGTTCTCGCCAATAGTAGAAGGTGTATTTATTCTGGCTTCTGAACCAAGTCCAAGAATATCCTGAATTGGGACAATAGCCATATCAGCAACCGATGACCATGCTGCTCTGAGCATACCCCAGTTGTAACCTTCTTCTTTAGTAAGATTAAGGTACTCTTTTGCAAATTTCACAGAATTCTTTGGTGCTGTCTTCATCCAACCCATAACTGTATCATTATCATGTGTACCTGTATATACAACACAATGCTTTGGATAATTGTGTGGAAGGTAATCACTGTCTTCCCTTGAATCAAAGGCAAACTGGATAACTTTCATACCTGGGAAACCAGAATCCTTAAGCAACTGGATAACTGATGGAGTAAGGAATCCTAAATCTTCTACAATGATAGGAAGTTTTCCAAGCTTTTTCTCAAGCACATTGAAAAGATCCATTCCAGGTCCCTTCTTCCATTTTCCGTTCTTAGCAGTATCATCCTTTGCAGGAATAGCATAGTAAGAATCAAATCCTCTGAAATGGTCAATTCTTATGATGTCATATAATTTAGCCATAGCAGATATTCTCTTTGTCCACCAACTGTAATCATCCTTCTTCATAACATCCCATCTGAATAATGGATTTCCCCAAAGCTGTCCGTCAGCAGAGAATGCATCTGGAGGGCAGCCTGCTACTTCGATTGGATTTAAATCTTTGTCCAGATAGAACTGCTTAGGATTTGCCCATACATCAGCACTGTCTCCTGCAACATAGATTGGCACATCACCAATAATCTCTATATTCTTAGAATTAGCGTAGGCTTTTAACTCTCTCCACTGTTTGAAAAACAGATATTGGAGCATCTTATAGAATTCAATATCCTTAGCATAATCTGCTTTAGCCTTCTCGATAGCAGCAGGCTTTCTGAGCTTCAAATCATCATCCCACTCAAACCAGGCTACACCATCATTAGCATCCTTCAATGCCATAAATAAAGCATATTCATCCAGCCATTCCTTCTCTTTCTCGCAAAACTGTGCATAATCGTCAGGAACAACTTTCTCAAATCTCTCATGTGCCTTCTTAAGTAAAGCATATCTTGATTCATACATAACTCCATAGTCTATGTACTTTTCGCTCTTACCCCAATTAAATGACTCACACTCTTTCTTCTTAAGAAGCTTCTGTTTACATAAATACTCCAAATCAATAAAATAAGGGTTTCCAGCAAAACTTGAAAAAGACTGATATGGAGAATCCCCGTAGCTAGTCGGGCAAATTGGAAGAATCTGCCAGTATTTCTGTCCAGCTTTCTCCAAAAAATCAACGAATTTCTTTGCTTCTTTTCCCATTGTTCCTATTCCATATGGTGATGGCAAAGAAGATATCGGCATAAGTATACCACTTGTTCTCATTATAATTCCTCCTGAATATTGTATATATTTATTATAACATTTATTAATAGCCACAACAATTATATTGTAAAAAAGTTTTCACAATGTTAGTATTTTATATTATACAGATGAGGTGGCAAAATGAATGATGTTATCAAACATAAAATTTATCATAATCTACACCGCTTAATTACTTCTATAAAATGGGTAATTTTTGCAATTATTGTAGGTATAATTGTAGGCTTTTGCGGTATAGCTTTTTACTTTGGCTTAGTCGAGGTCACTAACCTGCGGCTCACACACCACTGGCTTTTATATTTTCTTCCAGTAGGCGGTCTTGTTATAGTTGGTCTGTACCACTTATTCAAAGATGCAAATGATACAGGAACAAACCTTGTCATATCTGCAATCCATTCTGGTGATGAACTACCACTTAGAATGGCTCCACTTATTTTTATTTCGACTCTGATCACACATTTGTGTGGTGGTTCGGCTGGTCGTGAGGGTGCTGCCTTACAACTCGGCGGAAGCATTGGTAATGCAATCGGCAAGTTTTTCAAATTCGATGAAAAGGACAAGCATGTCATGATCATGTGTGGAATGAGTGCTGCATTCTCTGCTTTATTCGGAACTCCAATGGCAGCCGCTATATTTTCAATGGAAATGATAAGTGTAGGTGTTATGTACTACACCGCTTTAATTCCATGTGTCATAAGTGCCTTGGTTGCAAAAGGACTTGCGGCATCTTTTGATGTCAAGAATGAATTTTTTATCATCGATAACATTCCTGTATTTAACGTTGAGAATGCAATCAAAATATCTATACTTGCTATACTTTGTGCACTTGTAAGCATTGCCTTTTGCGTAACAATACATCTTACCGAAAAAACATATAAACGCTTTTTCAAAAATTCATACCTACGTATATTAGTCGGCGGCTGTCTTGTAATAATAATCACTTTGCTGCTTCAAACACAGACATACTGTGGAACAGGTATGGCAATCATAGCAAAATGTATCGACGGAACCGTCCGCCCGGAGACATTTATCCTCAAGATAATTCTTACAGCACTTACAATCGGTGCTGGATACAAAGGCGGTGAAATTGTCCCATCATTTTGTACAGGTGCTGCCTTTGGCTGTCTGTTTGGGAATCTGCTCGGTTTCTCACCCACATTATGTACTGCCGTAGGTATGACATCCGTCTTTTGTGGCGTAACAAACTGCCCTATCTCATCGCTTCTTATAAGCTTTGAACTGTTCGGATACGACGGAATGCCATATTTCCTATTATCGGTTTCTTTCAGCTATATGCTTTCTGGATATTTTGGTCTGTACCAGAGTCAGAAAATTGTATACTCAAAGTATAAAACAAATTATATAAATAAATCAACTCACTAATTTTTGATTGCAACCAGACATGAAATCGGACTGATTTGTGTCTGGTTTTCTATTACCTCTAAGACTTCTGTTCCTGCGGCATCTGCATCTACATAGACATTCCATCTGCCCTTTTCAGGCAAATCAAGGCTGACCGGAGTCTTCTTTGGATTAAAAGCTATAAACATCTTTGTATTCTTATTTGAAAGCACATATGCAATCATATCTGTTTCTTCATCTGCTATAAAAGTGATGCTCTTTCTTATTTCATCCATGTCATTCATGCAAAGTACGTCATGTGCTTTTCTAAATCTGATAAGTCCCTTGTAGTAATTGCGAAGCCCACTGTTTTTCTGAGCTTCATCATACTTGATACTATTTATATCCAGAGAACAGTTATAACTATTCTCAATCACATTGCCCTCTTTATCATGCTTGGTTCTTGCAAATTCTTCTCCCATCTGTAGAAACGGAATTCCCTGCGTAGTAAAAGTAATCGCAGCAGCAAGGCGATTCATCCTGAGTCTGTCCTCATCAGAAGCATCCGGACTTGATACCAGAAATTTATCCCAGAGTGTAAGGTTATCATGGCACGAAACATAGTTAATGACTTTATCTGCCCTGTCAGACCATTTACAGCCAAGAATGCATTGCTTAACCACATCTGCCTCAGCACCTTCACCATTTACAAATCCAGGCAATTCAAATTCAAAAACATGCCCTTTTACAGAATCTCTGAAATCATCTGAAAATGCACCAATACCATCAAACTTCTTTGTATTGCATTTGAGTGCTCTTTTCTTCTCTGGGATAGTTGAACTTCCACCAGTCCAGCCTTCGCCATACATAATAATGTCTGGATTAATTTTGCGAAGTTCTCTCGCAGCAAGGTTCATAGTCTCAATATCAAGCACTCCCATAAGATCAAATCTAAATCCATCTATATGATATTCTCTCACCCAGTAACATAATGAATCTATTATGTACTTGCGTGCCATAGGCATATCCGATGCAAATTCATTTCCACAGGCTGATGCATCTGAATATTCACCATTCTTCATTCTAAAATAATAATCAGGATTTGTCTTCTGAAAACAGCTTCCTTCAATATCGTAAACATGATTATACACAACATCCATAATTACACCAATTTTCTTTTTGTGGAATGCCTGTATCATCTGCTTGAATTCTTTAATTCTTACTTCACCATTAAAAGGATCTGTCGAATATGAGCCCTCTGGAACATTATAATTATATGGATCATATCCCCAGTTATACTGCTTCTTATCTAAGGCCGCTTCATCTATACTGGCAAAATCATACGATGGCATTATCTGAACATGAGTCACTCCCATATCCTCAATATAATCTAAACCAGCTGGAACATCTTTACTGTATTTTTTTCCAGTCTCTGTAAGTCCAAGATACTTACCTTTATTATCCACATTTGAAGAATCATCTCCTGTAGAATCAGCAACAGAAATTTCCATAACTATAATGTCTGTTTTGTTCTTGTATATTGGTCCTGCATCATCGTCAAACCCTTTCGGGTCTGTTGTCTGCAAATCTATCACCATAGATCTGTCACCATTCACACCGCATGCAACCGCATATGGATCATGCGATTCAACAGATTTATCAGCAATTGTTATCTGATAGGTATAGTACACCTTATTCCAATCTCCTGAAAGTGTAATGTTCCATACACCGTCATTACCTTTTTGCATATGCTTTGATGCTATTAAAGTATCACCATTCCCAGTCTTATACAGATTCAGTTCAACTTTATCAGCTTTAGGCGACCACACAGAAAAAGTAGTATTCTCCCTGGTGTAGCTGGCGCCCAAAAACAAATTATTATACATCATGTATTTTCTATCCATTATCAACCCTCATCAAATAATTTTATATCTGTTTTCGTATTTTTTCGTTCTATATTTTATAAGATTTTGTATGTCATGTAAATTGTTAAAACCAACTAAATTTTTATCATTATTTAGTCAAAAAAGAAAAAGGACCCGCAAAAATTGCGAGTCCTGATTACATATACTCAGTTAAATTGTTTACGCATTAGTGGCCTTGATAAACTGCTCAAGTTTTTCTAACGCTTTACCGCTGTCAATAAGTTCTCCTGCAAGCTTAATTCCATCTGCAAGTGTATCTGCTTTTTGACCTATATATAATGATGCACCTGCATTAAGAAGTACTGTTGTGCGCTTAGGTCCACGCTCCTTACCACTTAGGATATCTCTTGTAATCTGCGCATTTTCCTCAGGTGTTCCACCTACCAGATCTTCCTTCTTACAGCTTGTAAGTCCAAAATCCTCTGGCTTAATCTCATATGTATCATAATTTCCATCTTTAAATTCACATACAATAGTTGAACCAGCAGCTGATATTTCATCCAATTTTTCTTTTCCGAATACTACCATACCATTCTTGACACCAAGACTTGTAAGAACGCGTGCGAGTGGCTCAACAAGCGATTCGTCATATACTCCAAGCAGCTGTCTCTTTGGATGTACTGGATTTGTAAGTGGACCTAATATATTAAATACAGTTCTAAATCCTAATTCTTTTCGGATTGCACCTACATATTTCATGGATGAATGATATTTCTGTGCAAAGAAAAAGCAAAGTCCAGTCTCCTCTAAAAGCTTAACACACATGTCAGGATCCTGATTAATATTTACTCCTAAAGCTTCTAAGCAGTCAGCTGTACCTGATTTAGATGATGCAGCCCTGTTACCATGCTTTGATACCTTCATTCCACCTGCTGCAGCTACAAAAGCTGATGTTGTAGAAATATTAAAACTCTGTGCTCCATCACCACCAGTTCCCACAATTTCAAATGTATCCATATCCCCTGCATCCACAGTTAAAGCATGCTCTCTCATTGCCGCAGCACATCCAGCAATCTCATCGATTGTCTCAGCCTTTGTGCTCTTTGTCGAAAGAGCTGCTAAAAAGGCTGCATTCTGAGTAGGACTAGTCTGTCCATCCATTATTTCATTCATAACCTGATATGCCTCATCATATGTAAGGTCTTCTTTTGTGACAATTTTAATTATAGCTTCTTTAATCATAATATTTGTCCTTTCCAATATTTTAATTATTTACATTCTGTTAAGTTCCTCTTTAAATGTTCTGCTGTATTCGGCTGCTTTATTTTCATCAAAATTACTATCTCTAAGCAAATTGATAAAGTGTGTTCCAACTATTGCACCATCGATTATATCTTTCATCGGCTCGACGTCAGCTGCTGTTCTGATTCCAAATCCCATCATAACAGGTACTTTAGAATTTTCTTTTACGTATTTGAGGTAATTAATAACCTCCTTATGGAAATCTGCAGACTGACCTGTAACACCCATAGATGAAACACAATATACAAATCCCCTTGCATTTTCAAGAATCATTGGAACTCTCTTTCCCGAAATCGGTGACACAAGCTGGATTAAAATAGTTCTGTCATCATCACCTAATTCATTTAAAAGATTATCCTGTTCCTCAAATGGAAGGTCAGGCACTATAATTCCATCGACTCCTGCTTCATGGCATTTTGCAACAAATTCTTTAATTCCATAATGGACTATAGTGTTATAGTACATCATAAAAACTATAGGAAGCTGTAATCCACCATCACGCATTTCCTGTAAACATTTGAATATTTTTCGGAGACTTGCTCCATTTAAAATAGCCTCATATGACGCCTGTTGTATAACAGGACCATCTGCTATAGGATCAGAGAATGGAATTCCCATCTCTACAATATCTGTTCCAGCCTCTTCCTGCGCTTTTATAATTGCCTTCGTCTTCTCGAGATCAGGAAAACCCGCTGTAATATATGTAATAAATGCCTTTTTGTTTTGATTTTTTAAATCATTTAATCTTTTTTCTATACGATTCATATTGCACCTCCTAGTTTAAATATCCCTTTCCTGCCAGATAATCTGAGATAGTATTTACATCCTTATCTCCTCGTCCTGACAAACAGACAATCATAGACTGCTCTGGTGTCATTTCTTTTGCTTTTTTGATTGCATATGCGACAGCGTGGGCACTCTCAATAGCCGGGATAATTCCTTCCATCTGTGTCAGTTCCATAAGCGCATCCATCGCCTCTGTATCTGTAATTGGAACATACTGTGCTCTGCCTGTATCATGAAGATATGCATGTTCAGGTCCCACACCTGGATAATCAAGCCCTGCCGAAATAGAATGTGCCAGCTGTATATTTCCATCCTCGTCCTGTAACAGATACGAACGTGTTCCGTGTAACACACCAGGAGTTCCTTTCGCCATTGATGCAGCATGCTCTTTTGTCTCTATCCCCTTACCAGCAGCCTCTACTCCGATAAGTTCAACTCCTTTTTCATCTATAAAATCAGCAAACATTCCAATAGAATTAGAACCGCCTCCCACGCATGCCATTACGACATCCGGCAGTCTTCCCTCAACCTCATAATGCTGCTTTTTGGCTTCCCGGCTTATTACCGACTGAAACTCCTTTACCATCTTAGGATAAGGATATGGTCCAATTGCAGAACCTATTATATAAAAAGTATCTTCTGCAGTCTTAGCCCATGTTCTTATTGCTTCATTTGTAGCATCTTTAAGAGTATTGCTGCCCGATTCTACTGCTACAACTTTTGCACCAAGCATTTCCATACGCATAACATTAAGTGCCTGTCTTTGAACATCCTCTTTTCCCATGTAGACAGTACATTCCATGTTAAAAAGTGCTGCTCCTGTTGCAGTTGCAACTCCGTGCTGTCCTGCACCAGTCTCTGCAATTACTTTTGTCTTTCCCATTCTCTTTGCTAACAGGATCTGTCCAATAACATTGTTAATCTTATGCGCACCAGTATGATTCAAATCTTCTCTCTTCAAATAAATCTTTGTACCATATTTCTCGCTTAAGCGCTCTGCAAAATACAAAGGTGTCTCTCTTCCCACATACTGTTTAAGGTAATAATGATACTGCTTAAGAAATTCAGGGTCATGTATTGCCTCTTCAAAAGCGTCATCTATTTCATTTAATGTGTTCATAAGTGATTCTGATACATACTGTCCACCATATTCTCCATAATAAGCTTTTTTGTTCATGATTTATTCTCCTCGTTTTGCTATTTTTATAAAATTCTTCACCATTTTTTATCTTTTATATCTTTAGACCAGTCAAAAGTCTGTCCTCTTTCTTAGTCAGTCCACAAATCTTAACTTCCATAATCTTTAAACCTCACTAAAGATTTTCTTCCATCTCTTCGCTAAAGCTTCGGGATTTTCAGCTTCCATAAAAGCCCTTCCAATCAGGAATCCGTCAACCCCGGCCTTTGCTAAATATCTGACATCATCATCATTCATAATTCCACTCTCGGCAATATATACCTTATCATCTGGAATGTATTTTCTTAGCCTGCTGGTATTTTCAAGTGATATTGTAAAATCTTTGAGATTTCTGTTGTTTACACCGATGATTCCCGGGTCTATCTTTAATGCTCTCTCTATCTCATATTCATCATGAGTCTCGACTAAGACATTTAGCCCCAACTCCCTGGCAAGCTGATAGAAATCCTTCATCATAACATCATCAAGTATTGCAGTTATAAGCAACACTGCATCTGCACCTATCACCTTAGCCTCATAGAACTGATATTCATCTATCATGAAATCTTTCCTTATTATCGGCAGCTGCGATTTCGCCCTTATTTGTTTGAGATACTCCACATTTCCATTAAAATGATCTTCCTCTGTAAGACAGGAAATTGCATCCACAGAAGCGTTATACTCATCTATCCTGTCCATTAAATCAATTTTACTTGTTATATTTCCTAGGCTAGGTGACGCTTTCTTGAACTCTCCTATGATAGACAATCCATCTTTTTTAAGATTATGGTAGAACGAATCAGGATTTCTGGTCTGCACCTCATCTGCCATTCTTTTCATTTCTGATGCTGAAATATTCTTTTTATGTTCAACAAGTCTTACTTTTTTGTCTTCAACTATCTTATCTAATATCATACCGCCACCTACATTACTCCATTTACAAAATTCTCTATTATTCGTTTTCCGTGTTCTGTATAGATTGATTCAGGGTGGAACTGTAGTCCAACAACCGGATATTCTTTATGTCTGATTGCCATTATTTCACCATCATCAGTCTTTGCTAAGACACCAAGTTCTTCCGGTAAATCTTCTTCTATAACTGCAAGTGAATGATATCTTGCCACCTTTATAGGTGAATCGATTCCAGTAAATACACTTGAACCATCATGTACAATAGCTGACTGCTTTCCATGGAAAAGTGCCTTAGCATACGAAACTGTCCCGCCTAATGCTTCCGCTATGCACTGATGACCAAGACATATGCCGAGTATCGGCTTTTTGTCTACAAACTCTCTAACCACATCCATACAAATTCCTGCATCTTTAGGATTCTTCGGTCCTGGCGAGAGAACTATCCTCTCTGGATCAAGCCTCTTTATATCATCTATTGTAATTTTGTCATTCCTTACAACCATGATATCATCATTAAAGATTCCAATATACTGATATAAATTGTATGTAAAAGAGTCATAATTATCTATTAATAAAATCATAAGTTTTCCTCCTCAACTAATGTCTTGGCAAGTGCCATAACTTTGTTGCAGCACTCTTTATATTCATTCTCAGGCACTGAGTCTGCTACTATTCCTGCGCCTGCCTGAAGATATACTTTGCTGCCTTTTTTTATCATGGTTCTTATTGTAATGCAAAAATCCATATCTCCTGAGAAATCGATATATCCTGTTGCACCACCGTAAAGTCCACGTCTTGTATCCTCAAGTTCATCTATGATTTCCATCGCCCTGATTTTTGGAGCGCCACTTAATGTACCAGCTGGTAAAAATGATGATACTAAATCGAATGGATGAAATTCTCCTTTTTTTCTTCCTTCAACCATTGATACAATATGCATCACATGTGAATAATTCTGTACTTCCATAAACTGTGTTACCTTGACAGTTCCAAATTCTGAAATTCTTCCCATATCATTTCTAGCAAGATCTACAAGCATTACATGCTCTGCACGTTCCTTTTCATCCTGCAATAAATCATCCTTAAGTAATGCATCCTCTTCTGCATCTGCACCTCTTGGTCTTGTTCCTGCAATCGGACATGTATACACTCTGTTACCCTGCTTTTTTACTATCATCTCTGGTGAACTTCCGATTACCTCAAAGTCTCCAAAATTAAAATAATATAAATAAGGCGAAGGATTAAGTTCTCTTAATTCTCTATAGAGTTCAAATCCCGTCTGCTTTGTCTCTATAGTCCATCTCTGCGACAATACTGTCTGGAATATATGACCTTCTTTTATGTACTCTTTTATTTTGTTTACCTTTTTGCTGTACTGTTCTAATGTGTCTGACTGTTTTACAATCACTCCGTCATGTGAAAATTTGCGTTTTTCCTTATGACCTTTATTGGTTCTTGCTTTTTCTATTAGCTCAGCTATCTCTTTTAATGCTTTTTCTTTTCCTTCTTGTGAATCTTCTCCAAGTACAATTCCCGTCAAAGTCTCTGCAATATGGTCAACCATGATAAATTTTGTCATGAGCATCATCTGAATAGTCTCAATTCCAATCTCGTCTGGATTATCATCAGGAAGTTCCTCAGCATACCTGACAAAATCATATCCAAGAGTTCCAACAAGTCCTCCTGAGAAAGTCAATTCATCATTCTCTTTTATAATTTCAAACTCACTGTAGTAATCTTTAAGAAGTAAAAGTGGATTTCCTTCTCTGACTTCTCTACTTCCATCGTTCTTACTAATTATCAAAGAATTACCATTTGAGGTAATTATCTCTTCTGGATTTGCACCAAAAAATGTAAATCTGTCATAGTTCTTATCGTAACTCTCGAGCAGGAAGCCTTTATCATTTCCTACAAGATTCTCGTACATCTCTGTCGCAGTTTCATTTACAATACTTACTGTTTTCTTGTATACTTTCAATCTTCTTTTCATTATATTTCCGCCTTTCAAATAAACAAAAAGCCCCTGACAAGAACTCAATCTTGTCAGGGACGAATTAACGTGGTGCCACCCTTTTTTGCTGCATTGGTTTGAATATTATCCTATAAAAAAATAAAAAGCAGATTCCCAAATCGGAAATCTGCCACCAATTATGCAACCTCTACGATACGGAAGATAAATATCTTCGATATCTCACCCCGATAACGTGGGGAAACGTCTCCGCTACTAAATTCACTTCGAATCTAACGAATCCATTCGACTAAACTATTCTATCTGCTCACACCAGCCGCAGACTCTCTGAAAGAAATCACTTAGCTTACTACTTTCGCTCATTGATTTTGTCTTCTATCTTTAACTTGACATCATTGTAAAGCAATAAAGTATGCATGTCAAGAAATTTTTAATCAAAGTTTCTTTTTTTGTTGATGAGCTGTCAGCTTAATATACAAAGAGTCGGGAATCAGTCTCTCTCCAAACAAAGCAAGTTTGATTGACGCAGTCGGAATAATGACAACCTTTCTCTTTTTCATATTGGAAATTGCATAGTCTACACAATATGATGCTGATATTCCTTTTAGTGCAAAGTTGACATTAGCAACCTCATTAAAAGATGTATTAACAGGTCCCGGGCACAGACAACCTATATATATATTGCTGCCATGTTCCTTTAACTCTTCTGCTATAGCTCTCGTAAGACTAGTGACATATGCCTTTGTCGCATAGTATGTTGCCATATATGGACCTGCATGAATAAGTCCTGCCGAACTTGCTACATTCAAGATATATCCACCATTATTTTGATTCATATATCTAAGCATTTTCTTCGTCAGATAGTGAACTGCTTTGATATTGACATCAATCATAGCAAGTTCCTTGCCTATCTCCTGCTCGATAAAATATCCGCAATCTCCAAATCCTGCATTATTGATAAACATATGCACTCTTAATCCTTTAATTATGTCCAGCAATTTATCACAGCCACTGATACTTGACAAATCAGCTTCTACAACTATTACTCTAGTGCCTATTTTCTTTAATCTGGCAGCAAGTTCATTAAGAACTTCTATTCTACGTGCAGCAAGTACCAGGTCATAACCTTCTGCTGCAAGTCTCCTTGCAAATTCTTCTCCAATTCCAGAACTGGCACCGGTTACAACAGCATATGCATTTCGTCTTCTCATTGTTCCACCACCTGTTTATTTTGTTAATATAATTATTATAAGATATCAGGGTCAAAAGGTCAAAAAGTCGTTCGCGCTTGCACGATAAGACTTTTGAACTTGGGACCTGCCAAAACAGACATTTATCAATTCTACTGTTGTATCTCCTCCATAAAATAGATTCTTGATGCAAAATCCTGGAAATATCTTACATCTTCATTGTACCCTGTTCCACCAAATCCCTGATGTAATTTTACACCCGACATAAGAACCGATCCCGATGCTGTATATTCTTCTGTCTCACCAGGCATTGTCACAAATTTGGCAATTATATTGTGCATTATAGAATCCTGCTTCACGTGAACAGGCGAAACAGTATTAACCAGATTTCCAAAATTCTTTACATTGTATCTCATGCTTCTGTTAGAAAATTTGTACTTAATTTTACTATCAAGTCCCTTAGGTGCATACTGCTCAAAAACATCATTTGGTTTAACAAGCTTTTGCATTATCATTCCAACTGCCGCTTTTTTATCTGCACCAACACATGTCCATTCCGTTATGTTCCCACTTCGCCCTCTATAAAATGAACCAAATTGTATTACATCTCTCCATCTCTTATATAGCTCAATCTGAGCTTTTATTTCATCAAGTTCTTCCTTTTTCATATCGCATAAATTACACTCATATCCACATATTCCAAAGGCTGCCACATTAAATCTTGTCGCAAGCGGAGTTGTCCGCAGTGTCTGATGATTAGGGCATTCTGAAACATGTGCTGTAACTGTCGACATCGGATATCCATAGCTATAACCAGTCTGACAATCCACACGATACACTGCATCTGTATCATCACTTGCCCATATTTGTGGGAAAAATGACAATATGCCAAGATCAAATCTGTTACCTCCAGCTGCACACCCCTCAAACAAAATGTCAGGGAATTTTTCTGTCAATGTCTTCATCATCCTGTACAATCCAAGCATATATCTATGCGCACACTCACCTTGCCTGTCAGGTTTAAGATACTGTGAGTAGTAATCAGAGAAAATTCTGTTCATATCCCACTTTACATACTCTATATTTGCAGATGAAAAAATATTTATCATCTGTTCTATCATGTAATCTACAACCTGCGGATTTGCCAGATCAAGTATTCTTTGGTTCCTTCCTTCTGAGTGTGGTTTGCCTGGAATCTCCATCACCCAGTCTGGATGATTCCTGTATAATTCACTGTTTACATTTACCATTTCAGGCTCAACCCAGATGCCAAACATAAGTCCTAAATCATTTATTTTTTTGCATATTCCTTCCAATCCATTTGGCAGTTTCTTTTTATTGACATACCAGTCTCCTAACGACTGCTTATCATCATCTCTGTGTCCAAACCAGCCATCATCCATCACAAAAAGTTCTATTCCAACATCTTTTCCAGCCTTTGCAAGCTTAAGTAATTTATTCTCATTGATATCAAAATATGCAGCCTCCCAGCTATTTAACAGAACTGGTCTGATTTTCTTTTTCCAGGTGCCCCTCACAATACACTCTTTGACAAATTCATGCATTCTCTGGCTCATTCCATTGAATCCATCTTCTGAAAATGTCATAACAGCTTCAGGTGCTTCAAATTCATCTCTAGGTTCTAGCGTATATTCAAAGCCCTCAGGATTAATTCCTGAAACAAATCGTGTCTTGTGATAGCTGTTCACCTCAACAGCCTCATAATGATTACCGCTATAGACAAGATTAAATCCATAACATATACCACTGTCTTCTGATGTATCCTTAGTTGAAAGCATCACAAATGGATTTGCTCTGTTTGATGAACTTCCTGTAAAAGAGGAATTGATAGTCTTTCCTGATTTAATCTCTGTATCATACCTGTTCATCTCATGTGCCCAGCTTCCGTTGAACGTAGTAAGAATAAAACCACTTGTCTCAAAATCAATCTGATTACTCATTATTTTTTCAATTACAATCTTATCTAGACTGCTGTTGATTATTTTAGATGACCTTGTTATGACATCCCTCTCCTCAAATACAGAATACTTAAGCCGAAGTGTCATTCCATAATTTTTATCAGTCAGCTTGATTTCAAGTTCATCAACTCTTTTGTCATCATCATATGAAGATGGCAGGGTATTAAGAGGTGTCTTCCCCTCACTGATTTTGGCAGATGAATACAAATAGTCAGATGTCCTGCCTCCATCACAATGCCTTTCAATTATAAAAGGCTCACGTATATCACTTTTCCCATATGATGACATCTCAAGTCTCATATCTTCAAGCGAAAACTGCGCATGATTACTATCATATATATTTGTGTTTCCCGGAGCAAATGCATGCTTTTCCGCCAGAACATCAGCTTCTTTTTCAGAATCAATATAAATCTTTGCGCCATAGTATAAATGCTCAAGATGTCCTGTTTCTAATACCCTGAAGCAATATGTAGTATTTAATGTATCAAGTACAAATAACTTTCCAAATTGACGTATCATATGTATCTCCTCTCCTAAAACTATTTTAATTGCTTTTTTATCTCTTCCATTTTCTTATCATCCAGCTTATAGAATGACTTATATAATACGATTCCAACGATAAGAAGTATTACTGATGGAACTGTCATCCAAAGTCTTAACCCCTGCAATGTTGATATTGAATTTACTGCATTATCAGCGGTATCAAGTTTTATCCATTTAATAACAAATCCTGCAAGAAGTACCGCCACACCTGACGCCAGTTTTACTGTAAATGTCTGCATTGAAAAAATAACTGATTCTTCTCTTGTTCCATTTTTAACTTGTCCATAATCAACTGTATCTGCTAAAAATACTGTCATTATAACATTAAGCATGCCATATCCTGCATATATTAATATTCCTGGTACACACAAAACATACCATTTATCAGATGTATACATTCCTGTAAATGACATAAGCAGAATAATAATAAATCCAAAAATCTGCACAAGAAATCCTGCTATATACAGCTGATTCTTCGAAAAATACTTTCTGAGTATAGGAATTATCATCATTGTAAGCACCTGCGCAACAAATGCAACTGCTACGAATGCGGAATATGCACCAGCGTTTCCTACATCAAACTGGAAAAAATATAATACAAGATTTCCACAGATATTAATTGATGCATACACTAATATTATCGAGCCAACCACAGTCATTGCCTGGTCATTTCTAAAAAGAGATTTAAACATATCTCCCACTTTAGCTGTTGTCATGTTCTGCTCTGTTACTTTCTCTGGAACATTTAACACACATACCAGCTCAGATATAACAAAAACTACTGCTATAATAAGTGCCCACCATTTATATCCAATTCTCATATTCGCTGTTGCTGTTCCTGCACCAAGGACAGGCACTATCGCCATTGTAAGTACTGTTGGCAGGGCGTCTCCTATGCCTGCGCATGTTCTTGCGAGTGACGAAAGCTGTTCTCTTTCCTTACCTGAATCTGTGATTGCAGGAAGCATTGACCAGAAAGGAATGTCCATAAGTGTATATGTAATCCCCCATGCAAAATAGAAAATTATAAGCCAGCTCTTCATCATGCCTGAATTAGGATTATCGCTTGCTGGTGTCGCAAAAAGCGCATAAATTGTAAATGCATTTAACACTGTTCCGGCTAAAATCCATGGTCTGAATTTTCCCCACTTCGTCTTTGTCTTTGCAACTATAATTCCCATAAATGGATCATTAAATGCGTCAAATACTCTCGCTGCCATCATCACAACGCCTATAAAAACTGAATCCATTCCAAGTACCACGTTGTAATAATTTAATAAATATGTGGCAACAAACATATATACAACATCTTTTCCAAATGCACCAAATCCAAATGCTGCTTTTTGTTCTTTTTTTAGTTTCATCGTATTCACCTCTGATTAATTATTCTTTAGTCTCATTGCAAGTTCCACCACTTTATAAGCACCATCATAAAGTCCAATTGATTTATTCATTCTGATGCTGTCACACATTTCTTCAAGCAGATCTGAGGTCACAAACAAATCAATCATCTGTAATGTATGTGGAATATCCCTGCATTCCAAGGTTCCATCTCCCATTTCCGCTGAATGGATTGCTCCCCACATTTCATGCTTTCCTACTCTTTTTATAAAAAGTTTAGGAACTGGATAGAATGCAAGTTCACTAGGCTTAGTCACTAGTACATCACAACTTCTCATAAGAAGATTCGTGCAGTAAACTGCTTCAAAAATATTCTCATGCCAGAATCCATGTATCCCTGTAATGTTTTCATCAGGATTCATTGCTTTATCTGAAAATGCAACCGTATCTTTCCAATCATTAAAGTGTTCTGTTGAAACTTCCTTCATCTGTGGAATTTCTTTTATCAATTCATCCCACACATTTTTATAATCGCCTACATTGACATACAAACAGACCTTATTCTTTTTGATATGTGGTAATAAATATTTAATAATCGCTGCAAATATCTCACGCTGCGCACCCGCACCGCCAATTGTAAGAAGAAATCGCATTGGCTTGCCGTTTCTTTTTCGTTCAACCCGCATATTGCAGTCATTTTCAATATTGCTGACCAGTTCGTGGTCAATATAATGTCCTGTATATACAAGCGCTTCCTGGGGCATAGGATTATTTATTTTCTTTTTATTCATTCCATTAAGGATTCTGTATCCTATATATGAATTTTTGCACTGAATAGTATGAACTGCCCCCTCTGATAGATGCAGTGCCATTGGCCAGTTATCAGGAATTGCATTTACCACATTCTTCATGCCTGCGTGAATAGCTGCCTGCGATGGCCACACATGTGTTCCAATTACCGGAATATCTTTCGGTATGTTCTTATATACCGATGCCATCAATTCTGCATTTTTCTGGTCTGACGAATTATATGATAAAGCTCTAAAACCTTCATAGTTCATAGGTTCCCATACTAATTTATTAAAAAGTGCATTCTTAGAAAGTCTTGATCCCAGCGAATATAAATCATTCTGGGCGCCAATAACTTTTGTGCATGTTGTCTCATTATAAGAATTCAAGTCCATCCAATACGGGATATATCCCATTGATTTAGCTGCCGATGCAATCGCCATCGATATACGATAATGGCCAAATCCCATCCTTATATTTCCAACTATGATTCCTTTTTCTTCGTCAAACTTGTAATCATCAACACTGCATTTTGCATCATAATGTGCGTTCTGCTTTAAATCTCCAATCAAAATATTATAAACACCAAGTGAATCTCCAATATATTTGTTCTTTTGGATTTTGACCTGATAACTTCTACTCGTATCGTCTCCAAATTTTCTGGCATACTTTTTCTTTGACTTTAATGCTTTTTTGTAGTCTTTGCTTTTTATTTCATTTCCAAAGATCACTTTGGATTTATCGTTCATGTTGTCCTCCATTATTTACACTCCTGAATCAAGCCATGCTTCTGGTTATGCAATTTTAGTTATGTATATAGCTATATGCGCTTAAATCCAGTCATGCTTTAGATATGCAATTTATTTATATATGTATATCAAATTTAATCTGCTCATATCCCACATGTGCATTTCCAATTACAACAGCCGCCTCACCAGCCTGTCCAATTGTCTTTATATAAGTACCTGACATGCCCCCTCTGACCGCCAGATTTTTGGGACCTATAACCTCAATCGGTCCTGTTGTTTTAATCTCTAAGGAATCACTATAGTAATACATCTGATTGTTATTCTGATCTAACACTTTTATTCTTATCTCGGATACGTCATACGAATTACCCTCTTTTAATTCTCTGTTGCTTACTTTGGTTTCGAGATGAATATGTGTCATAGGTTCTTTTACAACAGTCTTTACTACTTTTCCATCCTTTATTGCTTCAAATCTATAAACAGTAGAGGTTCCTCCCCAGTCACCCACATATTTGTTGTATAAATGTGCTACATCTGATGGTTTCATGTGATTAAGAATCATGCAACTAAAAATCGTAAACTTCATCCCAAATGAAAGCTTATCATATCCATGTGTAGCAGCATAATTTAATCCACATGTAATTTTTTCTGCTTGTTTTCTGCTAAAGTTCTCGTTTTCAATAAATTGATTCCCAATAAAATCATCAATGAGCATTGGACCATGCCTCAAATTCTTATATGGTGAATCCTTAGCAGTATATTCTTTTATAAATTTATCATTCTTGTACATCTTTACACTGTCTGCATTTGAGAAAATATATGTGAAACCTCTGTTGCAGCCTGGATGTTCTCCAATATCCATGGATGAACTGACTTCAAGTACAGGAGATTTCTCCTGTTGACATGCATATACATATGAAGCAAGCTTTGGATTTCTAAACATATCCATCACTCCATGGTAACAAATTCTGTCTCCACTTCCAAAATCCTTGTGCGTATTATAGTCAAACATACACCAGCCAAAACTTCCCACTATATCATCATGTCCGCTTATTTCATTAAGTACTGTTGCATGACGAATTGCATGTTCTCTTCTATGCTCCTCACAGTCGAACGATTTTGTCGGGAACATATGTCCATTATATTCGCTCACAAGATATGGCTTATTCATATCTGAGGTAATATTTTTTTTCGGTTCACAACCTGCATTAGTTCCTACATGAATAAAGTCATTGTATGTGTATACATCCTCGAGAAGGTTGCTGTTTTTCATAGCTCTTACACCGCCAGTACATCTGCTCTCATCAAGTTCATGAGCAGTCTGATTTGTTCTGGTGTAAAATGCATCATTATCTCCAGATTCATTTATACGGACGCCCCACAATATAATAGATGGATGATTTCTGTATTGCATAACCATGTCTCTTACATTCTCTACAGCCTGATCCTGCCACTTGGCATCACCTATATGTTGCCAGCCTGGAAGCTCGGTAAATACAAGAAGTCCTATCTCATCACACCTGTCAATAAAATACTGCGACTGTGGATAATGTGAGGTTCTAACTGCATTGCACCCCAATTCATTCTTCAAAATATCTGCATCATATTTTTGCATTGACTCTGGCATAGCGTATCCCACATAAGGATAACTCTGATGGCGGTTAAGACCACATATTCTTACTTTCTTCCTGTTTAAATAAAATCCATCTGTTTTAAATTCACACTCCCTGAATCCGAATTTTACCAAATATGTATCCACCAATTCATGATCTCTATACAATTCATATTCAATGATATATAACTCCGGCTTATCAACACTCCATAGATTTATATTTTTTAGCGGCTTTGTAAATAACATGTCCTTGGAATCTATAGGCTTATCCCCAAGAAGAATTTTCTTATTTTCTTTTGTAAGATATCCCCTTATAAAAAACGCTGATGATGCTGTATTTCTTATATTTAGATTTATCTTTGTAACAAGTTTCACTTCTGACGCAGTTTCAGTAAGTTCAGCCTGAGAATCAAATTCAGCTCTTACAAATACATCTTCTATGTAGTCCTGATCTTTTACTTCTATATATACATCTCTGTATATTCCACCAAATGTCATATAATCAATAACAAATCCAAATGGTGGATAATTCAGACTCTCCCTGCTGTCCACTTTCACGGCTATTACGTTTTCTTCACCGTATCTGATGTATTTAGTAAGTTCTACCGAAAAAGCGGTATATCCACAATGATGCTCTTTAATCTTTTCTCCATTAATAAATACTTCTGTTGAATGTCCCACGCCATCAAAATGCAATATAATTCTCTTCGTCTTCCATTCTTCAGGCGCATTTAAAATTCTTCTGTATCCACATAACATCTGATAAACAGATTCATCAAAACAGTTAAATGGAACCTCTTTTGTCGTATGTGGAATCCTGACGTTTTCTAACTCCAAAGTACAATCCATGTTTTTGATTTCATCACTAAATTCAGGTATAAATTGCCAATCATTATTCAAATATATTCTGCCCATATTTTCTCCATTTCTTATATTGAATCACTTTCTTTTATTGTATTGCCTTCTTTTATGTATTGCTTTCTTTTATGGTATTACTTTCTTTTATGTATTGCTTTCTTTTATGGTATTGCTTTCTTTATAATTATCTCAAAATATAAATAATTCAGCTAATTCTTTCTAATACCTATTCCATCAACTATTATATTTACCAGTTCTTCAAGTGCATCCGCATATGTAATTTCATTTACAATCAAAACATCTCTCTGAAAAAACCTCTCAAGAGTCGCTTCTATCATAGTCTTCAAAATACTAATATTAACAGGACGAATTTCACCTTCTTCTATTCCCTGCTGGATTAGAGCAATTGTATTCTCCCATCCCGACTCAAGCCTTTCCTCAACCCTCAGATACGTCTTAGGATATTTAGCTTTGAGCTCATAAAGTTGTCTGAAATCTATACTTTTGTATCCCTCTGGCAATACACTAAGAATTCTTCTTACCTTCTCAACTGTAGATATGGTAGTATCTTCGACAACCGCTGCCTCACTTTCCTTTATTGCATCGAAGCAATAATCAACCATATCATAAAACATCGTCTCTTTATCTTTAAACACTTTATATATTGTTTTTTTGCTGATTGACAACTCTGTGGCAATATCATCCATAGTAAATTTGAGGCCTTTTTTGTTAAAAACCTTAATTGTCGCCTCTAAAATTCTCTCTTTGCAATCTTCGACACCCATAACTTTCGCCTTTCGGAAACTATTTTTAAATTTTAAGTTTTTATACTTGAATTGTAACAAGAATGGAAACCATTATCAATAAACCAGTTTCACAAATTGAGTTTTCTTTTTTTGTGCATTTTCACAAGACATGAATTGTAAAATGCTATATAATAATTCTAACAATAGTTATCTATATCTATACTACAATTGGAGCTTGCAATATGAAGAGATTATACATTGAATGTAAAATGGGTGCCGCCGGCGATATGTTGATGGGCGCACTATATGAATTACTCGATAATAAACAAAAAGAAAATTTTATAACAACCATGAATTCTATTTTTCCAGATACAATATCCGTAAAGGCAATATCAGATTCAAGATGCAATATCATGGGAACACACATGGATGTTACGATTTACGGAGATACTGAACATTCTATGCATGGCGATGAGCTGCATGGACATCCTGAACATCACTCTTCTATGCCGGGCGATGAGCTGCATGAACATCATGAACATCTCTCTTCTATGCCGGGCGATGATCTACATGAACATCATGAACATCACTCATATCTATCCGTACTAGAACATATAAATTCTCTGCAGATAGACACTGAAGCAAAAAATAAAGCTATAGATGTATATAAATGCATCGGCGAAGCAGAAGCTTACGTACATGGCTCAACTCTTGATAATATTCACTTTCATGAAGTTGGTTCTCTTGATGCAATGTGTGATGTTGTGGGATGTTCGTTACTTTTTCATATGCTAAGTGTTGACGAAATTATTGCATCTCCTATACATGTCGGCAACGGAACTGTTAAATGTGCACATGGAATTTTACCAGTACCTGCTCCTGCTACAGCCAAAATCCTTGAAGACGTTCCTTTTTACACTGGAAATATATACACAGAATTGTGCACTCCTACCGGGGCTGCTATCCTAAAGACATTTGCAACTAGATTCGATTGCATGCCAGTTATGAAAATTTCAAAAATTGGAATTGGTCTTGGAACTAAAGAACTTGAAGCTGCAAATTGTGTGAGAATTTTTTATGAAGAGGAAAACACAAACAGTACTCCTCTGTCAGATTCCATTATAGAATTATCTTGCAATATCGATGACATGACTGGAGAAGATTTAGGATTTCTAATGGAAATATTATTAAAAAATGGTGCTTTAGATGTCACTTTTTCTAATATACAGATGAAGAAAAATCGGCCTGGAGTACAAGTCAACTGTTTCTGCCATGCACAGGACATTAATAAATTCAGGGATTTGATATTTAAACATACCTCAACGCGGGGAATACGATACATAAAATATGACAGATTCAAATTATCCGAACAACAAAGCGAGGTAACATCAACGCTCGGCAACGCAAGACTTAAAATCAGCGATGGCTATGGTTTTCATAAGCAAAAATATGAATATGAAGATTTAAAAAAAATTGCACTTGAAAATGACCTTACTATATCAGAAGTAAAACGTATACTTTCTCAAAATAATTAATAATTCAAAATGCATATGCTTATACTTGCATATATCTAATAAGAAAATAACAAAGACTGACATCCCCTCTCACACCTGGACAATAATATCACCCAGGCGCTATAGATGTAATGTCAGTCTTTGTTAAATTATTGAATATCTATATCCTCTTCATCAATGGATAATTCTCTAGGACTCATATCAAACGCTATCTGTTCTGGTCTTTCCTTATATGTCTCAAGTATAGCTGTCCATAATGTATGGACAGAATACACTAACATCTGAGACGCTGTAATTGCATATGGCAATAATGCATGAATGTCAAAAAATCTAATTCCCAGTGGTGGCATAAATATAAGATTAGTTGTACGATTCTTATCTCCTGAACTGTGTATCATCTCATATGTTATCATTAAAAATTCTTCACCTTTATACTCACATTCATATGAAATATAACACTCATCCACGATCCATTCTGTACCTTCTTCGGATACTTTAGGCTTTTGTGATAAATCATTGTATTCAGTAGTCTGTCCGATAATTTTCCATTTTAATTTGCCAGACTTAGTCTCTTTAATCATCTCTGGAATATTTCTAATCAATTCATCTTCTTTTTTCATGCTATAATCCTCTTACTATTATATATTTTCCTGCTTAATGTATTCTTAAACCAATAACCTAATTCATCAGCCATTACCTCATAGTAGTATATCATTTAATAGCATGTTCATCAACTCTAACCGCATGAACAACAAATCTCTTATCAGAAGAAAGCGTAGAACACGTGGATAATGTCACTATTTTATCACCTGACCGGACATCAACATCAGTTTCCTTTTCTGACATAGTTCTTATTGTATCAATATAACTTTCAAAATCGGAATCATTATTAAATGAAATCTGATAAATATCGCTGTCTTCATCAACAGTCTCATATGCAAAAATCAAATATCTATAAGCATAATTTGGAGTAATAATCTGAAAATACTTGTTTGAATCATAATATTTGTCGTCTCTGGTATACTTTTTCAGCAATCCAAACATGCTTAGATTCCTCATGTTATGTCCATATATTATTGTATTTACATCCGTAAATTCAGGATTATTAATACCCTCCATAAAAATCGAGCCAGCAATCGAGTTTGTTCCATCAAAAGATTTCCTCAAATAGGTTTCATCATCACCAGAATACATAACCGGATAACTAATATCATTATTTTCAAAATATATCCATCCTGCAATATCTTTATTTATATTGCTAAGTTCATCAAAATCTACAGATATGTCATTGTACCAATATGACTTTGAATCTTTCACATTTTCTCTGTTTTCAATTATATAATCTTTATTTAATTTATTATACAATTTATTTGAAGAATTGTAGTCCTTTATTATAATGCCAATATTCACAATTGAAATTACAATCAATATACCTCCAATCCCTCCTAGTACATAATTGTACTTTTTTTTAGTTTCATTGGGCTTTGCATTATTGCTCTGAATACTATTACTCTGACAGCTATTACTGCCGGCATCAACAGACAATTCATTTTTCGAATCATCATCATTTTTTTCTTTTGTAATAGAGCGCGATATTATATCTGATGATATATTCAAGAACAGGGATATAATTATAATTCCACAAACAATAATTATCCCCGTTATCGAATCAAACAAATATACAAGCCATGAAATATTATTAATTTTAAATTTAACTTTACCAATCAGATGTGTTGCATCAACAACACTGTCATCATTGTAATTGTTTGAATCACCTTTGGTAACAAAAGTCTGATTCTCTTTTATCTCAACGACACGATGGGAGATAATATTCTCTTCATCAATTCCTACATAAAAAGAAATAATATCTCCCACCTTAATTTGATTGGCATCGCATTTTTGAATATATACAACACTACCCACCTGTAATTCAGGTTCCATACTTCCTGTAACAACTTCACACACCTGGTAACCCAACATTTTAGGCAAAACTAATGGTACACAAAGCAATATTACAATAATAATCAGTATTGTTCCTACTGTTCTAAAACACTTTGCTATTTTCATTTTAATTATTCCATCCAATTATATTATTATTAGAATCTCTAACAGGAGTAAAATAATCAGACTGAATTGCCTCGGCATAAATCTTTACCTCAAACGATTTGTTTCTTATTTCTGCCCCCCACGAAGTTGGTATATAAGTCTCAGTAAAAACAGATATATTATTATTGTTTGCTGGATCTGCCACATTCTGATAATAATAGTATCCATCATTACCAAGAACCCAATTACACTGCGATGTATTATACGTCACCTGGCTTAAGTAATCTGAAAGACCATCTGTTTCTGAAAAATCTCCATTGACACCATTAATTTCTATCTTCGCTCTGATATATGCCTTCTGAGAATCATCCGCTATTACAACTACAGGTTCTTTACTTAATGTGTCTCCTGGCATAATGCCTGAATACTCAATCCCTGTCACTACATCATTACCATCTTTTACAACTACCGCACTTGTATCAGCAGTCTTCTCAGTAATAGATATCTTAACTTTTCCTGCATTCAGTGAATCATCAACAATATCTGAATCTGTAAAATAAGCTAATGTACCACCAATTGCGATTACCGCAACTATCGCAACTGAAGCTAATGCAATTATAATTTTCTTATTCTTCATAACCTTTTCTCCACTTTAATTATTAGCATTATTTTCAATTAATGCAATCAATTCACTCTTGGCTGTAGCATAATCAACGTTATCAGCCTGTATCATATATCCTTGTACTTTTACCTCAAACTTAGGCAATTCATAATTTACATCTACAGCTTCCATATTTCCAGAACTATTTTTAATGTAATATGTTGTGCTGCTATCATAAATCTCTCGACCAGAATCCACCTTTACATACCATTTACCATCATCAAGCTGCACAGCATCTGACGTACCACTCTCAACCTCTCGATAGACATTCTCCGTCTTATATTTAGAACTTACAACCGTTTTAACACCAGCATTCACTGATACATTATCAAATAAAGCTGCTGTCGAACTTCCTGAAGAAAGAACATTTTTGTAGATAAATACTAATGAATCAGTATTCTCATATTCTCCCTGAATCAACTCAAAATCATTAAGATTGAAACCAGCGTTGGACATATACGATATAAGCGCGTAATTATTCTTAAAATCATTGTATGATACATTTCTGCCATCTATCTGAATATCCACCTTAATTGCCGCCCAAGCGTCGATAGAATTCTCATCATTTGTAAGTGTAGGCACTTTATAAACAACATCTCCTGGCAAAAAGGATTCTGCTTTTTTTTCATCAAACGATTCAACTATTCTTCCCTTTAATTCTTTATCATTTGTGGTAAAGACATTTTTAACTTGTTGTGTCTGATCTGTAAAATATGCTAGTGAACCTCCAACAGCAAGAACTCCTGTTATTGCAACTGCACATATTGTTAATGCGATTTTTTTCTTTTTCATCATTTCGCTCCTCGATTAAATAACAATATAATATTATTCTGCATATATCTGATTTCCATTTGTATCCTTTGGTGTGTTCCATGCCTGATTTACTTTTGCCATATCGGCCTGAACTGCATCAGCAAGAACATTTACTTCTAAATGACCATTTTCCGGAGTTGTAGCACCATCTTTTAATGCAACAGTTTCAAGCAGGTAATCTGTATATTTATCAGCATCTACAACACCCGTAAAATAGTAAAATCCATCATTTCCAAGAACCCATTTGCCATCTACATTTGCATTCTTTACAAATTCTGTTGTACTTGAATCGTTAAGATTTAACTTATAATCTATTAAATCATCTGCATTAATCGCTGCCACTGTTCCATCATCATTTTTCCATGTACTGACAAGAGAAACCCTTATGTATACAGGTACTACATTCAATTTACCATTTAAACTGTCATTCTTGATTCTTACTTTCTTTGCAGTTGGTGTTCTTGAAATTTCTCCACCACCAAAATCCTCATCTGTGGTAATATTAACTACTCCATGCTTAAAAATATTTATAATAGAATCAGTCTTAAATCCTACATATGCAAATGTGCCACCTACAGATACAAGAACAACTGCAACTATGGCAAGAATTGTAAACTTGACTTTACCACCCTTAAATATTTTCATCTTTATTCTCCTTATTATTATCATTTGACCATATTATATCACCCATAAACATAAGAATGGTTACTACAATGATCACAGTTACATAAATTATTTTACCAGATCTATGACTAAGATAATCTGCAATTATCCCCATCTTTGGAATATTCAAAACAGGTGTTCCCAGTACATTGTCAAAACTAACAGGATTACCATCATTAACATCATTCGCATCGCCTTTTGTCGTAAATGTCCTGGCATTTTCATCGACTTCAACAACCCTGTGTGTGACTAGTGTATCTTCGTCTATATAAAATGTAATTGCATCTCCAACCTCAATATCATCAGTTCTATGCTCATTTACATATAATAAAGACCCTTTCTCATAAACTGGTTCCATACTTCCGCTCAATACAATAAGTGGACAGATTCCAAAAAATTTAGGAATATATAAAACCGAAGCAACCAGCAACATAATTATTAAAATTAAAGTTGTAATAAAATTCCAAATATGTCTAGCCATTTACTACTCACCTAAAAATATATTAAGAATATTTGTAGTATCTGAATATATCTTACTCATCTCACTGTCAATATTATTTTCAAACGAGACAACTTCTGAATCTACGACCGATGCACTCGGAGACTCTTTTCCAATATAGAAAATTCCATCTGTCGTATTGTCATTAGCTTCATGTAGACTTGCATTATATTTCCATGTCCATTTAGTATTCTCAACAACCTTATACATACCAGCCCTAAGTCCTGTGATTGTCTGCGTTCCATCACCAGTTATGGTAATGTCATATGATTCTATCGGACTTGCACTTCCATCTGCAATCTCTTCTACCGATACATCTTCCGCATATCTATATACCGTAAATACTGCGGTCTGTCTTGCTTCAATTGCATCAATATCATCCTGGGAATATATTAACCCAGTAAGAAAATTATGATCATAAGTCTTATTCACTGTAATCTTACCATCAACAATATAAACATGATAGATTCCTGTAACCCTTACAAACTTCTTGCCAGTATCATCCGAACTCTGCATAGATGCTGTAAATACTGTATCATCCTCATTCCTGTTCATTGCTGCCGCTGCTCTTAATGCTGCCTGTGAGTCATCCGAAACATTTGGAGCTGCATACACCTGAAGAAAATAAGTTGTGTTTGTCTCTGGTGAAAGACTTCTGATATACTCTCCAAACTGTTCCAGTGAACCAAGCTTATCTACAAGTACTCCACCCTCTGCTTCTTTCCATTTATACTGTATGCATACATCTCTGGCATCCCTTTCAGAATCATCATAAAGTGCTGCTAATTGTTGCTGTGTAAAATATCCCTCTAAGGATTGACCAAGGAATATCGTATCTTCAGTCTCTCCAGCGGAAATATTAATTCTAACATTAACTTTCGGTTCAGGAAATGCATGTTCTTCCTCACCAGAGTCACTCTCTATTATAACCCTTGACGCTGGATCGTTTGTAGAAATGTTATTACCGCCAACATAATTATCTTTCGCTTTTATATTAAATTTGCGTTCCCAGCCTAATAAAGAATCCACTTCCCACATCACAGTGGTAGTTCCATCTTGATTATTAGTAATTACAGCTCCATCAGATATCAAAAATGATCTGCTTTCTTCTGTGAGTTCAAATCTATTATCTATGATATCAATAACTTTTCCTGAAAGTGTCTGATTAGATCTTGCATTTGCATCAGTAGATAAACTCTCGTCTTCTAACGATGGAATATACGCATCGGCTTTTAAAGTAATCTCATATATTCTCTGATTCCAATCAACTAATGTAGCTTTCTTGTCAATATCAATATGCTTATCATTTGGGACATTGTAAATAACACTATTGTCAACTGTCTGATTTGTAGCTGTATCAACAAGCGAAAATACTAACTCCTCTGCTGAATTTCCTGCAACAGTAAGCCTATATGTCTTAACAGTACTACTCTTATATCCGGATGGCACCTTTGTTTCTTTCATATAATACTCACCGGTTTTAAGATTTTCAAATTTAACTTTACCATTTTCATCAGACTGTACTGTCTTTATCGGACATGATAAAGATGAATCTTCATATAAAGTAAATTCTGCGCCTTCTATAGGATTCCCTGTAACACTATCTTTCTTTTCGAATTCATAATCACCTGCAATATCTTCGTTATCATTGATTGTAGGCATGTTAAATTTGATTTTACAGTTAGATTCACTGGCACCTCGCTCAATATAGAAGACTTTAAGATTATGCGTACTATCATCATTAGTATTAATTCCTAATGATTCAAACGATACAGTTCTTCCAGCTTCTTTAATCTGCCCATTGTCATTTGTCGCATTAGTATATATAACCTGCTGTTTTGCAAAATTAATTTTAGCATCACTTCTTCCATGCATTCCGCCTAACTCAATTGCAAGTTTACCATCAATATATACAAATACATCATCATCACCTGAAAACTCAAACTCACAGTCACGTCCATTATATTTGCCATCACTTGGCATCATAAAATCGACAGAAAGATCCATTCCGAAATGATAATCATCCTCACCAAATGGAATATATCCATAGCCCTGTCCTGTCTTTGATAAATCAGTCTCTACAACCTTAACTTTTCCATTTATAAGTCGGTATTTGTTGATACAACTATCAAACAGATAATATCCATCGTCTGTCAGCTGAAACTGCACATCTGTATCCTTATATATCTGTTTATTAGAATTATCGTTCTCATTGAATAAATCTGGGGCATATACCTTAAATTGTGGTAATCCATTTGAAAGTTCACTCTCAACTAATCCCTGATAAGACACTCCCGGTCTTCTATTACTATTATGAACTCCAGAATTATTTCTATTGAATTTCAATGAACCATAATCATAAAAATCTGTCGCTTTTAATCTAGCATATACGACCTTATTAAGTTCGGTGTCAAAATATGTATATCTGGCAGCTGCAGTTCCAATTCTAGTAGAATCAATAAATATTAATCCAGGATATCTCTTTATAATCTCCTCTTTGTCTGCCGCAATTGTTTCATCAATTTCCCCATTATCAATCGCAGCCTGAAGATCAGCTGTCACTTTGTCTACAGTAATCTGATTCATGACATCTCTATCATAATCAAATAAATTAGCTTTAAAATATGTATTTACATCTGCTGGGCTATCACCCTCCGCAGTATTACTGTTCTGCGCAAATACTGTAAAGACATTGCTAGACAATATGCACGAAACAATTAATGCAAATGCTAATAATCTTTTTAAAACCTTCAATTTTCTCATTCTTCTTTCTCCTTGAAATCAGATATATATTTACAAAACTATCTCCTCTATATACTATATCAGATTTCAGTCACACAACGGTCACACAGACAAAAAAACTGCCCGTTTTGGACAGTTTATTGTTTAAGAAAATTATATATTAATGATTTTCAACTAAATCTTCCGCAGATGAAACCTCTTCTATATTAAACATTACACGTACAGTCTTATAGTGTTCACCCTTTTTGTATAATTTAGATACAATTCTATTGGCTACTGTATATGCCAGATCATATGTACATGTAGGCAATAAAATAATAAACTGTGAATCACTGTACTTAGCTGCAACATCACCAACTCTCAGACATTCCTTCAGAATCTCCTCAAGTGCAAGCATCGTCTGTTTGATACGATATGCCGAAAGTTCCATCGGCTCATTATTCCTGTTCTCAAGTGTGAGCAATAACAAGTTCTCAGGTTCGCCTGTTCTAGCTGCTTTTCGAGCTTCAAGATGATATATTTCCTTAAAAACAGGATAACCACACATAAATACTCCCTGCGGATTTTCCTCCACAATATCTTCGTGTATCTCCTGAATATTATAAGAAATCTGTCCTTTACTCATAGACAATAATTCCTGATATACCTTATTAAGAATTGTAGTCCTTCTCACGCCAAATTCTTTTTCCATAATGCTTCTTGCTTTTTCATAAGAATCTAATGCAGAAGAAATATTCCCACTTCTCATTCTGGCTTCAATCTGATAACAATATAATTGTTCATCACTGTTCTCATATTGAAGAGCACGTGAACACAAAGTCTCTAATTTATCATATTCTTCTAACTTAATATATAATTCTGCAAGAGCCTTAACAGCTGATAAATAGGTAGAATGATAATATGTATTAAGTGAAACTATCCAATGCAAATCAGTCAATCTGGATAAAAAGTCTCCATTATACAAATCAATCGCTGCTTCATACTTCATGACAGCTTCTTCATATACATTTTCAAGCTTGGCCTCACCGATTAATGTCTCGAATTGTTCAATATCTAATGTAACTTTAACATTATTATTCCACCGGTATGCTCCACGCACTGTAACAATAAATTCCTCATCCCCGAAATATTTATTTAGGTTCTTTCTCAACCTATACATAAGATTCTTGAGCGCGCCTAATGGGTTCTCCGTCTCCTCTTCCTGCCATATAGCCTTAGCAATATCCTCATTCGATAGCTCCTTCTCCCTATATAACAGAATATACGATAACAGTTTAGACAACATAACTGAATGAAGATTCTTCTCATCCATTACCTGTTCCCCGTCTGTCATCTGAAATGTTCCCAATGTATTTACAGTTAACATATCCCCCTCCTTTTAAATATGCCTATATATTATATCATTAATGTATAATTAATTCCACAAAAAATTATCATAACATACTATTATAAGGAAAATAAAAGTTACTGTTCAGACGCAAGCTCGACGCCGCGCTGTCAAGCTATGCGCCATAGTGTTAATCATTTAGTGATTACATTCCCTGTCTCGTAGAGACATTTTAATAACCATGACATCATATAAAAAAACATAACATAAAAAAAGAAAAGACAGATACTAGCTCTGTCTCTTCTTTCTATATATAATCAAAACTGTAACTCCTATTATTGAAACTAACACAACTCCTATACAAGAAATTAAAATAGCATTTAATTTATCAAAAGAATCTGCTTTATCTTTAGACGGCACTTTATCATCCTCGATGTTCTTAATATCGTCATCCGTACCATCTGCCGCCTTTGGAACATTATTATCAATTATATTCCGTTCCTGATTGTCTTCTGCACCGGCTAGATTATCACCCGCATTTGGGGTATCCTGATTATTCTGATTATCCTGTACATTGGCATCATTGCCGTTTGGCATATTTGCTGCATTGTTTGGATTACCAGTATTATTCGGATTTTCAGCATTGTTATTTGCATCGTTTATTACAACAACCTGTTCATCTGTAAGATATCTGTACCTTGTCTCGTAGGTGACTTCAGTCTGATTTGTATCATCAACACCTGTATATGCATAATAGAACGAATGTGTATTATCTCCGTTCTTTGACAGATTAATAGTATATTCTTTTTCTGTCGTAGCGTAATTATCTATCAATGTTGATTTAACTGTTATCTTATCTCCAGCATTTCCATAATTAATTATCGGCGCTGCTATTTCTTGTGTGTATGTATCAGTCGCTGCATCATAGCTTGAAACATCCATAAATCTGACTGTATACATTACCGGATCAACTAACACTCCATACTTAAGCACATACTCTTTGTTATGCTTAATCTGATTGCTTGAATCATATTTCCAATCAGCCGCCGAAAGCAATGCCACATTGTCATGATGAGTAATCCTGGTAAAAACACTATCAATATCTGCCGTTCCAAATCCTGATTCAAAAATCTGTCCAGCTGTCAGGACTCCACTATCTGGCTTTGCGACTGTAATTTTAATATAGTCCTTAGCCACCTTGACATTAGAATTAGAAATACTTTCTGCAAGACTTGTATCAAACTCACCAGACTGTCCTGCCCTGAATGTCAATGTGACTGTTGATGCCGCTTTCACTGTACTTATCGGTAAAACCGCCAACATGCATGTCAAAGCAACAATGAGACCTATTGTCTTTTTAGATTTTTTATTTTTAACAAATGCAATTACAATCATTGCTATTCCAATTAATAAAACTGCTCCAAAGACAAACAGCTTCATACTATCGCCTGTCTTTACATATTTCTTAATGATTACTTTTTTAACTTTCTCAATTGTCTTTGTAACTACCTTTTTGTTGCTTTCGCCCTGGTGTGATGAAGAGTTAACCTTAAATGTCAGCTTTAATTGGCCTAACGCATTTGTATAACCAAGACCATTGCTGCCGTCAACCGTTGAAGAGGAAGTAGTATAATTATCATTTCCCTGTCCAAGTACATCTAAACATAAAAACAAATAAGTGCTCTGGTTTTTCTTCAATCCAGTAAAATATGTATATCCATCTAACTCATCAATCTCTGAAAGACCATCTGCGCTTGCAACACCATCAGCACTATATCCTCCCGCTTCTTTGGAAAGAAGAGAAACTGATTCATCCAAAGTGGTTCCTACACGCATATCAAACTTATATGCCCCACCAGCTGCTTTATTTGTTTCCTCTAAAGACTTAACTGTCTCCTCTATTATATAATAATCATATTCATCTTCAGATTCATTCTTAATAGCCACTTTCTGGACTCTTGAATCTCCGGGAGCAACATTCTTAAATTCATCAAGATTAATATTCTCCGTAATTAGCTTTCCATCAGTATCCACTTTTACAGTCGAAGTATTATCTCTGGCATATATTACATTTGTACATCCTAAGACAAACATAAGCATTAAACTCAAAACAATTAATTTCTTCCTCATAACAACTCCTTACCTATCTGGCATTTTCTGAAACAGACTCTAGCATGAGTACACCATTACCATTATCCTTAAATACAGGATATACTCCCCATTCTGTAGCGAATGCATCCTCTGCACTATCTGCCTGTATGGCCGAAACCTCCGCAGATATATCATACTTTGCTTCTTCGTACTTATTATCCATAGCAGTATCATAAGAAATTCTGCTTAAAAATTCTGAACTAACACTTTCGTTTTCAATAGGCTTAGTGTAATACATAGTAAGCTGGTCATTGCTGTAATATGTAATAATCCAATCTCCTATCCTGGTCTGCTGAGCATCTGATGATATATATACTCCATCCTGGCTTTCGTTCTTAGGAATTGTAACATAGTTTGGATTATTCTCTGTGCCCGTATTAATATACAAAGTCACATAATCTTCCTTAGAATCTATAGTGCCATATTTCTGCTTATAGTTCTCGCTTTGTTCCCACTCGAAATTCACATCGACCCTGGCATAAATATCATATCCACCATTGTCAGAATTTGTACCATTCGATTTTCCTGCATCGTTAAGAACAGAGTATTTAACCTCTCTCTCCGCTCCTGGTACAACAGGAAGGCTTCCAATATTCGTCTTATTAGCCTTAACCCCTACTGTCTTCTCTGATATATCAGCAGTGATAGATACATTTTCGTCCGATTTTGCCGCCATAGTTCCACCAATCGCTGCAACTGCTACAGCCGCAACTGATAATACTATTAGTAAATATCTTTTCTTCAACTATTTCTCCTCCAAATTGAATAAAAATTCATATTTCCTATATAGAATTATACACCGACAAGGTCACACAGAAGTCACACGAACAAAAAAAGAAGCCTTATTTTGACTTCTTTTTTCTAAGTACATATTCAATATAACACTCTACTGCTTCTTTTGAATTATCAAATTTCTGCTTCCTTTTTATGCCATTTTCTATAATTACAACAGTATTGTAATTCAAATAATAGACAGCATCACGAATATTTCCGTCTGATGTTTTTACTTCGTATTTCATGGCAATATCGCCTTTTTGTTGTTCAGCTGCCTTTTTTAGTTCAGCCATTTTCTCTGGTTCAGCTGCTTCGTCTGTTCGTGCCTCTTCTTCCTCAACAGCAATATCATCTGGCATGAGCGAGACCATCTCCACTTCACCATCCAGCGGCACATCATTTTCAAGATTTCTAAAAAAATCAAACATGCTCAGCTGACCATTCAGATTCTTCTTAGCCATATCTTCCTTCCAATATTATGATATGTGGGTCAAAGGTATTTGTCCCTCATATGTGATTAATCAGGTATATAAATACTAGATAAATTATCAAATATTTTTGCAGCAACCGCTGGCTTGTTCATAGAGTAAATATGTATATGGTTTACACCATTTGCAATAAGATCCATTATCTGTTCTGTAGCATAAGCAATACCAGCCTGCGTCATAGCTTCTGGTGATTCCCCGAATCTGTCAACCAGCATAAGTAATTCTCTTGGAACAAGATTACCTGTAAGTGCCATAGATCTTTTTATCTGAGCTGCTGATGTAACTGGCATGATACCTGGAACAACAGGAACGTTAATTCCCTTTTTAAGGGCTTTATGCATAAAACTATAATATATATTATTGTCATAAAACAGCTGCGTAGTAAGATATTCGCATCCAGCCTCAACCTTCTCCTTGAGGTATGACAAATCTTCATCCATATTCTTAGCTTCCGGATGTCCCTCTGGATAACAAGCTCCGCCTATACAAAAGTAACCCATTTCTTTTACTTCACGGATTAATTCTATCGCATGTGAGTAATGATTAGGCAGAGGAAAATCTGAATCTTCAGGAATATCACCCCTGAGAGCAAGAATATTTTCTATTTTTCTATCCTTCAGTTCATCTAAAACAGAATGTACTTTCTCCTTTGAGGAAGATACACATGTCAGATGTGCGATTGCAGGAACATTACATTTATTAATTGTATCTGCAATCTCTACTGTATACTCTGATGTTCCACCTGTAGCACCATATGTACAACTAATGTACGCTGGTTTTAATTCTGCCATCCTGGCTACTATTGATTTATAATTTTCTAACTGTGTGCCTTTTTTAGGTGGAAATATCTCACATGAGATTGTCACCTTATCTTCTCTTAAAATATCTGATACCTTCATCTTCAACCTCTTCCTATATCAAAATTTTCTTAATTCTTCTGTATCATCATCTATAGTATTCTCAATTTTCCTGATAACTACATAGTATGAATAATCATCATTCACAACAACCTTGCACCTGTCGCCAACCTTATGACCATATATAGCTCGTCCTAATGGGCTGTCCTTACTAATCAGATTCTTTAATGAATTGCCTCTGATTGTTGTGACTATCTTATACGTATCAACCTCGTCATCTTCTTCAAAATAAACCTCAACAGTATTAAACATTCCAACTTCATCATCATTCGATTCATCAGAAATTACTGTCGCAGTCTTAATCATTCTCTCCAAATAACGAATTCTGCTTTCGTTTTGATTCTTGAACTGCTTAGCAGCCTTGTATTCAAAATTCTCACTTAAATCACCCTGCGCACGCGCCTCTTTTACATCCTCGAGTGCATTTTTGCGTACAACAAGCTTACGATATTCAATCTCTTCTTCCATCTTTTTAATATCGTTTTCAGTCAATTCATTATGCATTGCCTTCCTCCTAAAATCTATTAACTGTTCTAAAAACAATATCAGATTTGTCTAATTTCTCTTTACTTGCAACAGATATGCAATATCCACTCACACATGTATATGTAAAAAATAATTCATCACAATTTGTCTCTATAGAAGACAAATCCATTGCAATTCCTCTTTTAACAGCCTTTGCATAGGCTTCTTTGCGAGTCCATACCTGTGCAAAATATCTATCTTTTATGTTTGATTCGCATTTAGCATAGATATTTTTCTCTTTATCGGTCATAATTCTTGATATAAGATTATCAAGTTTTTGACCAGAAAATCTGTTTATACATTCAATATCTACGCCTATCAGCACATCTGACCATGCACAAATACAATATTCTCCCGAATGACTAAGACTAAAATAACAATCAGTGGATTTAATTTTTTCATATCCACTTTCTTCGACTTCAAATTCACATTTAAAATATTCCATGCCATGTTGCTCTATCACATATTTAAGCAGGCATCCGGCAACTAAAGAGCGTAATTTATCTTGCGCATTTTTGTTTTTTAATATTTTTTCTTGTCTTATATGATTTAAACTGTTAAATAATATTTCTGCATAAACTTCATCTTTTATGCATTCAGTGTCCGCAATATAAACTTCAACCATCTCTTATATAACACCAACAAAACCGCATATAAGAACGATAATTCCAAGAACAATTCTATACCATCCAAATACTTTGAAATCGTGTTTTTTGATGTATCCCAAAAGCATCTTAATTACAAATAATGACACTGCAAAAGCAACAACCATTCCTGCAACAAGGATTAAAAATTCAGCACTGCTAAATCCAAATCCGAATTTATATAACTTAAGTAAGCTTGCTCCGAACATAACTGGAATTGCAAGAAAAAAAGTATATTCTGCGGCAACAGTTCTAGACACACCAATAAGTAAAGCACCTAAAATCGTCGCTCCCGATCTTGATGTTCCTGGAAAAACAGCTGCAATAAGCTGAAACATTCCAATGATAAAAGCAGTCTTGTATGTTATCTCTGATAACGAATTAATGCTTGATTTCTTGTTGCTTCTATTATTCTCTACAATTATAAATGCAATACCAAATAAGATAAGCATTATGGCTACAGTTGTGTAATTATAGAATAATTCCTCAATCTGTGCATCAAACAAAATAGCAACTATGGCAGCCGGCACACAGGATACAAGAATATGAAACCACAGTGAAAATATATCTTTCTTGATGACATGTCCCTTGTTATTCTTAGGTAGCCCAAATGGCCATATATCCCACCAGAACAATACAACAACTGCAAGAATTGCGCCTAACTGTATAACAACTTCAAACATACTGTAAAACGCCTGTGGATCTTTTCCCACTTCAAGTGGAAGAACCTCATTAAGCAAAATCATATGTCCTGTACTACTAATTGGCAGCCACTCTGTTATGCCTTCAACAATTCCAAATAGCACAGCTTTAAAAAACTCGAATATAAACATTTTAGTACTCCTTTTCCTGATATTTCTAAATCATACCAAAACCAAAATTATTTTTCAACATAAACCGCAATCCCAACTGTACCTTTTCCCGAAAAACAAGCATTGGTAACACAGCTTTTCTGAACAACAATCTGCTTAAACTTATGATACGACTTCACTTCATTTAATACTCTTTCCTGTTCCTCAACAGAAATTCCAGCATGGGTTATATACACGATATCTCCATTAACATTCTTATTTTTCAAAAGGTTACGTCTTAAAAAATGCCTGCGGCAGACGGAGATATTTCCCACTTTAACCTCTGTTATCCTAAGGCTTTCATGCACTGCTTTTACAACAGGATGACCTCCTAATACCATACAGATTATTCTGTAAATGTTATTTGTATATTTATTTTTAAAATATGCATCAACAGAATTCATCATAAATGACGAATTTATATTTTTCTTCATCTCATTGACTTTCTCGCAGACTTCTTCAACTGTTGCACCAAGCATAACCTCTCTTGCCGCAAATAGAACAATCAGTGCCATTCCACATGAGAAATTTCCAGAGTCGATAACTTTTACGTGTCCGAATCCTTTTGCAGCACGTACAGCATTGCTATAGCTCATCCCCATAGTCTTTCCTAAAGATATATGCACAACCTCCTCTGCATATGTCAATCTTTCTGCAAAAAAGCTCTCGTATTCTTCAACTGGTGCAGCTTCTGCTTTGATATCAACATTCATTCCATTTAACATATTGATATTGTCAAGATCAATTTCCTTAGTATCCTTAAACCTCACATTCTTCATATTAATATAAGTATAAACCTGACTAATATCATACTTCTCTAAAAATTCGTCTGTAATATCAGAAATACAGTCAGTAGTTATGACTACTTTTTTACGTATTCTCTTATATTCCTCAGTGACTATGCCTGATGAAATGCGTGATAACACAGTGTTTTTATATAATCTGTACTCTATCACCTCATCTGGAAGAAATTTAAGTATTGTTTCCTCGAGTTTTTCCCCTTTTACTGGCTTTTCAAGATAATCATCAAACCCCTTTGCGGTAAAAACACTTTTCTGCTGCAATAATGTATCCCCTGTAAGCACAACAACAGGTGTATCACGACATAATCCATTTTCCTGCTTTCTTATCTGTCGAAGTGTTGCCACTCCATCCATCTTTGGCATCATGTAATCCATCAAAATGACATGATAATATTTATTATTACACATTTCGAGGCATTCCTGTCCACTTTGGGCTGTATCGATATCAACCTTAGTTGAAGCAAGAAGCTTCTGGATCACCATCCTATTCATTTCATTGTCATCGACAACAAGCACACTCGCCTCCGGAGCCTCAAAAAGCTGCTGATAGCTTTCAACTGCATCCTTGTTTCTTCTGCTTAATTCGTTACTTCCAATCGGCGTTCCGTCGATGATTTTCTGTTCAAGCATTATTGTAAAAGTAGAACCTTTTGTATATATACTGTCAACTGTAATCTGCCCTCCCATCAGCTCAATAAGCTGCTTTGAAATAGACAGACCAAGACCTGTTCCCTCTATATATCTGTTATCCGCATTGTTAACTCGGCTAAAGGAATCAAACAAATCTTCAAAATTCTCAGATTTTATTCCAATACCAGTATCTATTACAGAAACTGTAAGTTTACACCATTCCTCACCAATTTTATCTATGTGGGCCTCCAAAGTAACTCTACCCTTTTGCGTATACTTTACTGCATTTGTAAGCAGATTAAGGATGATCTGTTGTAATCTTTTATCATCCCCAAACAAAACACTAGGAATCTGCCTGTCAATATTTACAACAAACTCGAGTTCTTTCTCTTTTATTCGCGGCTGTATCATCTCTACAAGTTCCGTGAACATATCCATTGTGTTATATTCAATAGGCAGAATCTGCATCTTACGATTTTCAATCTTAGACAAATCAAGGATATCATTGACTAGCGAAAGAAGCATCTTTCCCGCATTCTGGATTGTAACAGCATTTTCCCTGATTTCAGGGGAAAGATTTTTCTCGCGCAAAATCATCTCATCAAGACCTGTAATAGCATTGATCGGCGTCCTGATTTCATGACTCATATTAGCAAAAAAATCACTTTTTGAATTGCTTAATTTTTCCAGTTCATTTTTTTGCTCAAGAGCAGTAATTCTTTCTTTTTCATATGCATTTATCTGGTATTTTGTGACAACGCCAAGCAAAATTCCTACAAATAAAACACCTATAAACGAATCGAGATATGCTTCATAATCATTAAGTGGCACAATGTACTCAGGATGTTTATATCCCACGTAATAACATCCCAAATCCACTATAATAGTTAACAAAGTAAACATTACCATCATTGGTCCATGAAACATACCGATACTGTAAAATATTCCAAGTACAAACCATATGGTTGCTCCACCGGAAACACCTCCACTAAGGAAAAAAATTGATGGAAAAGCAAAAAAAACTGCAGCACAACCAATTATCACTGCGGCAGCATTATGCTTGTTATACTTGTATGACAGAACATGTGCTATCACGAGCATAATAACAAGAATTCCCATAGGGAAAAGTGCTAAATATGTATTCTGTGCAAAAAGTACTTCAAAACTAGATGCTATTGCAATTATAATACCGAAAAATGAAATTTTCCTGATTAGTCGCTCTCTTATTCCAAGGGCCGAGTCATCTTCCCTCATAAATATTTTTCTTAGCATACTGATGCCTTTCTGTCCACTTTATCTTTCCACTTTTTCAACGCTTCAAATGCCGAAATATAATCCGACATGTTTATCTTATTGTCAATCATATTAATAACTTCCTTAAAGGAATTATTCTTATAGGCATGACCATCCATTTTTGAAATAATCTTCCTGAGTAATTCCTCATCAAACAAATATGCTGCATTCTCGAAATCTGATAATATAGCTGTCATATCTTCTTCGCTTATATTATCAAGCGACTGTTCTTCATCTTGTTTATCAGATAATCTGAAATAATTATATATAGATTTAAGAATCTTATCATATTCTTTCATCATCATCGAATGATTTTTCATAATATAATCAATATCATCTGATTTACACGCTTTCTCTATAAGCCTTGCATTTTCAGACAAAGCATTAGCCCCTACACTCTTCATTGAACTCTTAAGCCCATGAACGATTATCTGATAATTCTTCCAATCCTTATTTTCAAAGAAATCATTTATTTTCTGATAATTCTCATAGCCTTCATTACAATGAATCTTAAGAATATTAATAAGATTATCAAACGAACCGCAGAAACTAATTCCCTGTCTTATATCAAAATCTTCAAGTCCTTCTACCTGATTTTCCAGTTTTCTAGCATTACGTTCATTCTTCTCATCCCTGTCGTTATAATTGCCTGTATCCTCCACATTCTTCTGCTTTATAATTTTATTCGGCGGAATATATGTGCGAAGTATTCTCTCTAAAATTCCAAGTTCAATTGGTTTTGCAAGAAATTCCTGAAATCCTTCCTCTAAAAACATTTCTCTTGCACCAGCAACCGAATTGGCAGTGAGTGCTACAACCGGAACCTCTCTATAATATAAACCTATCTTATTTCTGATTCTCTTAAGAGTCTCAATTCCGTCCATCTCTGGCATCATATGATCCATAAATATGATATCAAATTGCTTTTTTTCAATCTGTTCAAGTGCATCTGCCCCACTGCTTGACAAAGTCACATTCATCTTATAAGGTTCAAGCAATCCAGAAATTACATTTAGATTTATTATATTGTCATCGACGACCAATACTTCTGCATCGGGCGCAATAATCCTATCATCATCTATTTGATTACCAACACTTACATTCTTCAAAAATGTTCCTATGTACATAGGCTTATATATTTGGATGATATCAGGTGATTGAATCTTCTTAGCTTCAAGCCTTTCCAATATTACAGCAACTTTCATTTTATGAGACAACTCTTCAAAAAATTCCTTTTCTCTGAAATATTCTTTAATACCTATCAGTACAATAGAGCCGAACTCTCTCTCTACTCGTCTCTTTAACTCAGCCAAATTATGACACATATGCAATTGCATTTTCAGATTTGCTGCAATATTTTTAATTTGCTTAGAATACGCCTCTCTTAACAAAACACTGTCAAAATCTTCAACCGCAAAATATGTAAGTAAATGTTGATTAATCAGTTCCTTAGAGACAGTAACCATAGGCTCGTATTTTTCTACCTTTTGTGGTATTACCACTCTAAATTCACTTCCACGACCAAGTTCGCTCTTTACAGATAGAACTCCACCCATTACTTCAACAATAGCCCTTACAATAGCAAGTCCAAGTCCAATTCCGCCTTCCTGCCTGTTTCTGTTTGAGTCAACCTGATTGTATGTCGTAAATAATCTTTCTATATTTTTCTTATCAATTCCAATTCCAGTATCTTTAACTGTAATTATAAGGTTGATACCATAAGTCTCATGACGGTATTCAAAAGAAACAACAATGCCACCCTCACACGTAAATTTAATTGCATTACTTATGAGATTAAGTATCATTCTTCTAAGCTTTTGCTCATCACCTATCAGATTAAGTGGCATACTTCCATCACAATCTACAACAATATCTATATTCTTGTCAGCGCTCATTGCTTTTGTCATTGATATAATATCCATGATAGTGGAATTTATATTGTATTCAACTTCTATAAGTTTCATCTTTCCTGACTGTAATTCAGAAAAATCCAGAATATCGCTGACAACAGACACCAGCTGACGTCCTGACGTCTGAATATTTAATATTTCCTCAGTCAGATGTTCATCAAGATTTTCCCTTAAGACAATTTCACTCATTCCAACAACAGTATTTACAGGAGTCCTGATTTCATGACTTACATTTGCAAGGAAGTCGTCTTTTCCCTGTTCTGCCACCTTTAATTCCTGGATAATAGCTCCCATTTTTTTGGACTGTTCGTTTCTTTTCACTATCCAAATATATAATACAAATATAATAAAATATGTATTTATGAAGCCCATTCCATACTTATATATATCGTCTGTATTTCTGATTGCAAATGTATGTATAATTCCCCCATGATAAAAAATTGTTATAGAAATAGCTGCAAATGATATCATCATAAGATTCTGGATTCCATATAATGCCAGCAATACTGATACTCCAAGAAATGGAACTATAATATCATTAATTGAATCTGAATGACAGCCATATAAAACCAGACATGTATTAATAGAAATAGCAACAAAAGTAGCCCGGCTTATATAATCTTTAAATTGACTGTATACAAAAACAAAATCTACTATACCAGCCAATAAAAAAAATACCGAAAGCCAGTTTGACCAATTATGATGTATTGAACCTATACACATCGTTATATTATGTATTGTATAAACTAATATCACATATTTTTCTAATTTATCGTCATTCATCAGCATTTTCCTTTAATAATAATTGCAACAAGACCGACGCAATATCATCACGTCGGTCTTGTAATTAATTCATAAATTAATATTTTCCAAAATCATCTCCCAATGAAATAATTTCTTCATTTGGATTGTTCTCATACATATTATAATTATTACTTCTTGAACCGAACGAAGACTCATTATTATTTCTAATTGCCATATCATTCTCACCGAGATTGTATATTGAAAGCATCTCTCTCATATGTATTGCCTGGTTAGATAATTCCTCACTTGCAGCTGCACACTGCTGACTTGTTGCAGAATTAGTCTGAACAACCTGTGATACCTGTCCAATAGCCTGATTAATCTGTGCAACTGCTGTAGCCTGATAATTAGATGACTCTGCAATTTCTACAATAAGAGTCTCACTCTTCGATACACCCTCTGTGATTGATTCGAGAGCTGATGCAGTATCATCTGCAATTTTAGAACCAGCACTTACTTTTGTGATTGAATCTTCAATAAGTTCAGCAGTCTCAGATGCAGCTGCTGCACTCTTTGCTGCTAAATTTCTAACTTCCTCTGCAACAACCGCAAATCCTTTTCCTGCCTCACCTGCTCTTGCTGCCTCTACCGCTGCATTGAGAGCCAATATATTTGTCTGGAAAGCAATATCGTCTATCACTTTTATAATCTTAGATATGCTTTCAGAAGAACTGTTGATATCTTCCATGGCAGACATCATGTCTTCCATCTGTTCATTTCCTTTTTGAACATAGCTAATCGCATTAGATACAAGATCAGCCGCTTCCGTAGCCTGTGCTGCATTCTGTTTAGTCTTTACAGCAATCTCACTTATAGAAGAAGTAATCTCTTCAATTGCGCTTGCCTGCTGTGTGGAGCCCTGAGCTAATGCCTCGCTTGCACTTGCAACCTGCGATGAGCTTGTCATTACCTGATATGCCGATTCGCTGATATTTGATAAAGAATTCAAATTTCTATCAACCATCTTCTTTAACGCAAGTCCAAGTGTATCTTTATCACTTCTTATATCAACATCAATAGTAAGGTTTCCATCTGCTACAGCTTCTGCTATCTGAGACTGCTTCTTTGTTGCCTCAACCAAAGCCTTCACCTGCGTTAGTAAAACTGCAAATTCATCATTTCCTGTGATATTAAATTCAATATCTGTATCACCAACACTAAGCCTCTTTGCTGTTTCATTAGCCTCTTTAAAACCTTTTCTCAAATTAGATAAAACGTTTACTCCTATCAATGTAAATATACCTACGACAACCACCATCGCTACGATACAAAAGATTTTGTAATTGTCAATATATCCCTGTGGATGACTACTATTCATAACATTTACTGATGTTGTATATCCTATAATTAAAAGTAACAGACTTATTATTTCTGAAAATATAAGCATACCTGCTATTCTCTTATATAATGTAAATCCTCTCTTCTCCATAATTGCTTATTCCTCCTCTTCCTCTATTTCAGTTTCAACACTCTGTGTCATAAGTGCGACATCATCATCGCTAAGTAACTTACGTGGATCAAGCAAAAGCTTTACATCATCTCCGACTTTACCGATCGCATATACATATTGATTCTGCGATTTATCAGCCTTTCCGATTGTTGGGGATACAAGAATATTATCCTCTGTAATCTCAACAACCTCTGCAATTTTTTCTACTATAAGTCCGACAACAATATCATCTAAATTAATAACAATAATACATGTTCTGTCATTATATTCAAAAGGTTCCTGTTTAAACCTTATTCGTACATCAACCACTGGAATGATTTTGCCTCGAAGATTAATCAGTCCTTTAATGTAATCAGCGCTTTCAGGAATAATAGTTATTTCCTGAAAAACAATAATTTCATTAACGTATTCTATCTTAAGTCCAAAATATTCATTACCAGACTTGAATGTAACATATTTGTCTTTCTGAGTAATGTGTTCTACCATCCTAATCTGTCCCTTCCCTGGTTATTCAACCACAGCTCCCGGATCTAAAATAAGTGCAATGCTTCCATCTCCAAGCTGTGTACATCCTGATAAACCTTTTACTTTCTTCACATATGATGGTATCGGCTTGACAACAATCTCCTGCTTGCCTATCAGTTTGTCCACGAACAGGCAGATTTTATTGCCTTCCACTTCAAGAATAACCATCATACCCTCTTCAACATTGGTCTTCCCCCCCTCGAGGTGATACCACTGTGCAAGACGTCTGACTGGATAGCATTCTCCACGAATCATAACACATTCATCGCCGCTTGGTTTGTGTATCATCATATTTTCTGTTACACTCACAAATTCCTTAACTACACCAGTTTCAATCACGAAATTAGACTGTCCGACCTGCATCACAATTCCATCTACTATTGCAAGAGTAAGTGGAATCTTCAAATACATCGTACTTCCCATTCCTGGAGTACTTTCGATTTCAAGTGCACCACCTATTTCCTGCAAATTTGATACAACAACATCCATTCCAACGCCTCGGCCTGAATATTCAGTAACTTTCTCATTCGTCGAAAAACCAGGAAGTGTTATAAACTGATATACCTCTTTATCTGAATAAGCACTGTCCGGCTTGTCAGGATCTATGATTCCCTGTTTTCTGGCTTTTGCCATTATTTTTTCTCGATCAAGACCTGCGCCATTGTCAGTCACACTAATCCATACCTTACCAGATTCTGTCTTTGCCGCCAATGTAACCTTACCCTTAGGTGGTTTTCCTGCCGCAATTCTCTCTTCTTTTGTTTCGATACCGTGGTCGACGGAATTACGAACCAAATGCATAAGAGGATCCGAAATGTGCTCTATAATATTTTTATCAACTTCAGTAGTCTCTCCAATCATCTCGAAGTCTATATCTTTTCCAAGCTTCCTTGACACATCAAAGACTATTCTGTTCATCTTCTGGAATGTATTTGAAAGCGGAACCATTCGCATCGACATAATTACATTCTGCAAATCAGTAGAGATCTTCGACATCTGAGCTGCTGCTTTATTGAAATTATCGAGTTTAAGCCCTGGAACTTTTAAATCAGGATTCTGTAGTACCACTGATTCTGATATAACAAGTTCTCCTATCAAATCCATCAGCATATCCATCTTACTTATATCAACACTGATAAAAGCAGCCTTGTTTTCCTTGGATTTCTTGTCTTTGGCAAGTTTCTTTCCTTTTCCTGGTGACTTAGACTGTACAACATAATCACCAGGTGCCGGCTTTTTCTTTTCTTTTTCCTGTTCTGGCTTCTGTTCCTTCGCCTTATTCTCCTCAATCGTCTCAACACTTGAATCAAGGTCAATTTTCACCTCTGGCACTACTCCGTAGAATCCCGCACCATATTCTGCTGCTGATATCTCATATATGTCTGCTTTTTTGATATCATATCCTGGCCTGACCAGCTTCTTGATTTCATCTATTTCTTTAGATGTCTTAAGAAGAATCTTAAATCCATCTGCAAGAATTTTGTTTGCGCTATCTTCATTTGAAATTATGTCATCAGGCTCATACATAAGCTCATCAGATATTCCCTTTAGCGAATATACTATCTTGTATGCATGAACATTTGCCAGTTCAATCTTTGGATTATATTCTACATAAATTCTATAATAATGACCATCACTTGATGCCGCAGCTGGCGCAATATAAAACTGCTGTGAAATAGGCTTCTGTGTCTGTGAAGATTTGTCAGCAGAAGCTGCTTCCTTAGGTTTTTCTCCCTTTATCTTGGCTAGAAATTTATCAAGTTCAGTTATCAGTTCAGATGCATCACCATCTGCAACCTCACCATTTTGTAATTTTTCCAGCTCATCCGTGATAAAATCAGAAACTGCAAGCACATGCTCTACCAGCTCAACATGTGGCACATTCTTCGGATGCGACTCCCTTAGAAAATAAAATACATCCTCAAGCTTATGTGCGACTGATGTAATATCATCATACATCATTATAGCCGATGAACCTTTGATGGTATGCATCGTCCTGAAAATCTCATTTATACTGTCCTCATCAAAGTAATCTTCATCTTTTTGCTCTAAAACAATTTCCTGTAGATTTTCCAGAAGTTGAGAATTTTCAAAAAGATATGTATCAAGCATATCCTCTGTATTAAATTCAATACCCATGATTTTCTCCCTTCTTTTATCTGTAAGACTTATTATTTAATAAGTCCTAGTTTCTTAAGTGCATGTTCAAATCTTTCCTGGTCGATAGGCTTGCCCGAATAGATTGTACATCCAAGTTCAAACGCCATCTTCACATTCTTCTCCTCGTTCAAGGCAGTAGCCATAATAACTTTAACCTGCTTATCTTCCGGAATATTTCTTTCTTTTTCAATATTTCTTATTCCCATAAGTGCCTGATATCCATCCATAACTGGCATCATAATATCAAGGCATACTAAGTCGTATGGCTGGTCTTCTTCAAGTGCAAGCATAAAAGCATCAACTGCTTCCATACCATCCACTGTAACATCACAGTCACCATATTTAGATAAAAAATTCGCCATAAACTTGCGTGTTACAAAATCGTCTTCTGCTAAAAGTATTTTCATTTTAATTATCTCCCTCACATATTATTTAAAAGCATATATGTCTTCTTGGCAATATTGCCAAGCTTTTCCTGATATTGTACAGCTCCTATTTCATAAGCCACTTTAGGCATTCCATATACAACACAACTAGATTCATCCTGACCTATAGTCATCGCACCAGCTTCTTTCATCTTTAGAAGTCCCTGCGCACCATCACCGCCCATGCCGGTAAGAATTATCCCTAATGCATTCTTCCCCGCCACACTGGCTACAGAATCAAATAAAACATCAACAGATGGACAATGTCCATTTACTTTGTGACCATCCCTTAGGCTTACCTGATAATCATTTCCAACCCTAATCACACGCATCTGCTGATTGCCTCCTGGTGCTATAAGAACAGTTCCAGGTAATACAACATCACCATTTTTTGCTTCTTTTACACAAACTCTTGTCTGATCATTCAGCCTTCTTGCAAACATATCTGTAAAGCCTACAGGCATATGCTGCACAATTACAGTTCCAGGTATATCTGGTCCAAAGCCCTTTATCACCTCAGCAATAGCCTCTGTTCCGCCTGTCGATGCTCCGATGGCAACAATCATATTTCTTCGGCTGGTAAAATGAGTATTCGCCGCTCTGCTTCTAATACCACTTTTTATTTTACCAATACTTGCCGTAGATGCAACTTTAATTTTAACTGGCAACTCCCTTGTAAGAAATGATTCGAGAGATTTCTTATCTGATGTGTCCGGTTTTACCACGAAATCAACCGCCCCCGCCTGTAAAGCATCAAAAACTTTATCACTTAATGAGCTTACCATAATAACAGGAATTGGGTACTGTGGCATAAGTTTTCTCACAAATTCTATACCATCCATCCTCGGCATTTCTATGTCTAGTGTCATCACATCCGGACTACACTCTATTATTTTATCCCTCGCTTCAAAAGGGTCACCTGCAGTTCCAACAACAGTAAGCGCTGGATCTTTGTTGATACTCGATACCAGAAGTTCTCTGAACATTATGGAATCTTCCACAACTAAAACACGTATTTTTCGCATTTGCCAACACCTCTATTTTCTAAATACAGACGGCATCACCAGATTAAATGGAATATCCTGTCTGTTCAATGTCTCAGTTCTGCCAAGAAATAAATATCCTCCTGGTTCAAGACAATCATATATCTTATGCAATAATTTATTCTTAGTTGGTTCATCAAAATAAATCATCACATTTCTCAAAAAAATAACATGCATTTTTCTTCTGAATGGAAAATCTTCCATCAAATTAAATTTTCTAAATATTACTTCATTTTTAAGTTCATTTGAGACTATATAATCATCAGTCTCATCAACTCTTCTAAAAAACCGTCTTTTCCAATTATCAGGAATAGGTTCTATCTGTTCTGATGTATACACTCCATTTATAGCAATCCTAAGTGCGTTTGTAGATACATCAGTAGCAAGAATCTGGGTATTCCAGTTGTTATGCTCAAGTCCGAAGAAATCAAGCATAATCATCGCCAGCGTATACGCTTCCTCTCCCGAAGATGACGCAGCACACCACACTCTTAAATCTTTTATTCGTGCTTCCTTCTGGCGGAGATACGGAAGAATCTCTCTTCTAAGGAATTCAAAATGCTCTGCCTCCCTCATAAAATATGTATGATTAGTAGACAGACTATTCACAAGCTGTTTTTCAAGCCTTCCTGTCTTATCACTCTCGACATCATTCATAAACTGGGAATATGATGTCCAGCCATTTATTCTTAGATAATTATCAAGTCTTCCTTCAACAATTGCTTTCTTGCCCTTCATATCTATTCCATATTTCATTTTCAGATATGTCTTAATTCTTATAAACTCTTCATCCGTCATTAAATAGTTCCCCTAACGAAATTGTTTGTATACTCTCTTGCAAATATCATATATATCTGAATTAAACTGCTTTCCTGACTCTTCTCCCATTATTCTTATGGCTTCTTCACATTCGTATGAATCCCTGTAAATACGAGTCTCTGTAAGTGCACAATAAGCACTCACAATAGAAACTATCTGTGCAGAAAGAGGTATATCATCGCCACTTATTCCATTTGGATAACCTGATCCATCCCAGTTTTCATGATGTGATAATGCAATATCGATGGACATCTTGACGAAATCATTATAATCTCCATGCGTCTTAACATCATTTAATATCTTTGCGCCAATAAGTGTATGTGTCTTCATAATCTCACTCTCATGCTCATCAAGCGAGGCTGATTTCTGTAAAACATCGGTAGGTATCGCAACATTTCCAAGGTCACACAGCGGTGCAGACAACTCTATCGTTTCTATAAAATCATCCGATATCTGTTGTTCAAACTTAGGCGACAATTGCATTGCCTGCGATAATACTTTGCAATTATACTGTAACCTCTCCATATGTTCTTCTTCGTAGCAAGCATTCTCACGCGCAACACTGACAAGTGCATAAAGCACATTCTTCTTCTCCTGCTCCATCTGCTTAAGCTGTGCCTGCAGTGAAGCTGTAAGCTTCCTGTTTGCACTTATAAGACTTGCATTTGCATCTGATAATTTAAGATGAACATTGACCCTGGCTTTTACAACCTCATGTATAAAAGGCTTAGTAATATAATCTTCACCACCAACATTAAAACCTTTAATAATCTCTTCTGGTTCATCAAATGCCGAAATAAAAATAACTGGTATATCTCTTGTCTCCGGCCTCGCTTTTATGATTTCGCAAAATTCAAAGCCATCCATCTGTGGCATTGATACATCAAGTAGAATAAGGTTAGGCATCACATGTTCTAAAATCTTCAATGCCTGAACACCATTTTCGGCAAGAATAGGCTGATGCCCCATTCCAACTATTATATTTCTTAGAATGAATCTATTCGCTTCGACGTCATCTACTATCATGATTTTCTTGACATCGTTTGTCTTAAACTCATCACTCATAATTTAACCTTTCCGTCGCCCAACAATTTCATTACATTTTCATATGCTGTGACAGATTTATCATAATCACTTTTCTGTACTGCCATTTTAAGTTTAAGTGTTCCTGTACGTAATTCACGCGGTGCCTCCACAGTAAGATGCTTAATGGAATCGGTAAAACTCTCTGCCTTTTCCCAATTCTCCATCTCGATGCAAAGAATAATTTTAGATAGCTGCTTTCTAAGTTCTTCCATATTCTCCTCTGTACCAAAAGACAATACATTTGAGCTTTCAGTATCTTCGCTAAGAGTATCCATAATACTCTTGGCAACATATGTATCTATATGTCCCATTGATTCTTCAACAGCATCATCCGGCAGCTCTACCCATATTGAAAAGGAAAACATCGTTCCTTTATTTACCTGGCTATCAACTGAAATATTGCCCCCCATAAGTTCGACAAGCTGTCTCGATATATTAAGACCGAGGCCGGTACCACCATATTTTCTTGACACAGAGGCATCTACCTGTGAAAAACTCTTAAACAGCTTATCCATGTCTGCCTTATTTATTCCTATCCCTGTATCAACTACCATGAAAAACAGTTCTATTCTATTTCCCTGCTGAGCGGTCTTTAGAACCTCAAGAGATACCTTTCCAACATGCGTAAATTTACAAGCATTTGAAAGCAGATTATTGAGAACCTGACCAATTCTTAACTCATCACCTATAATAAATTCAGGCACTTCTGGCGAAACCGTCACGAAAAATTTAAGCCCTTTCTCGGTAATCTTCGGCAGATGTGTGGAACGCACATAGTCTATCATGCTCCTGAACTCGAACTTTCTTTGCTCGAGAGTAAATTTGCCTGCTTCAAGCTTTGAAAAATCAAGAATATTGTTAATCAGATTATTCATCGTCTTACAGCCAGTCTCTATCGTATGTAAAATATGGAGTTTTTCTGGATCAGTCTCACAGTCAAGCAACATATTTGTATTGCCAAGTATACCATTAACAGGTGTGCGAAGTTCATGTGTAACATTTGCAACAAACTCACTTTTGACTTTTGCAGAAGAATCAGCCTCTAACTTAACCTTTCCGATTGTCTTCTCCAATGAACTCTTATAAGAATCATTGTTCAGCATAAGTCCACACAGGCTGCCATCCGATTTCAGAATAATTTTCTTATAACTTGCATTAAAACAAGTCTTATTTTTTCGGTACACCATAACTTCCGAGCCTATAGTGCCATCAATTTCTTCAGGAATAATATCTGATATCTGCTGATTAAAAAGTTCTTCCTTTATATAGCCTAACTCTTCATTACATATTGAATTAGAATATAATATTTTACCATGATTATCGTATATAACAACCATCTCTATAGCATTATCAACAAGTAATGCAAATGCCCCATTCAACTCTTCCATATTTTCCCCCGCTATATGCACAAAAAGGAATCACAGAACGCTGCTTTGTTGTTCTGTAATCCCCCTCCTAAGCTATATTTTATAATGATATAATGTAATAATTCATGTCAAACTCCCTACTGATATATAGTTATATAGTAAATTATAACTATTTTTTCTTTCATTTGCAAGCTTTCCTTTTGCTATTACATGATGTATAATAAACATAAGTATACGAAAAGGAGACAGACTATGCAGGAAAAAGCATTTAAATCAATGGGTAAAACAGGCGCAACAAACTTAGTTATTGGCATCTGTATTTTAATCGGCGGAATTGTATCTGGTATTTTATTGATTGTTCATGGTGGAATTCTTCTATCAGAAAGAAAGAATCTTACTTTTTAATCCACCCTTTCTTTTCCCCAGAAAAATAACGCAACAGTTCCTGGTCCTGTATGACTTCCAATTGTAGTTCCGACAGAATTGATAACCACATTTCCTTTTAATTTAGGAAATGTCTCTTCAACCAAGTCTGCTACTGCTTTTGCATCGTCATAACAGGCCGAATTAGAAATATAACATTTATCAGAATAGTCAAGACCATCTTTTGCAAGTTTTTTCATTATTTTAACTACTTCAACGATGGCCTTTTTCTTTGTACGTATCTTCATTCTAGGAATAAGCTTACCTTCAAAATCCACATTGAGCATCGGACATATATTCATTACTCCACCTATAAATCCAGCAGCTTTTGATATTCTTCCACCTTTTATAAAAAATGTAAGGTCTGTTGAGAAGAACCAGTGATTAACCTCTCTTTTATGATTTTCAGCCCATGCACAAACCTCCTCTATGCTTCTGCCCTCATCCCGCAAGTCAGCAAGCTTATCCATCAAAAGACCATAACCAGAAGATGCTGCCAGTGAATCAACTACAAAAATCTTGCGATCAGGGTATTTTTCATTGAGCATAATCTGAGCAATTTTAGCCGAATTAATCACTCCCGAAATACCAGAAGAAAGTGTCAGATGAAGAATATCCTTTCCCTCCTTGAGATATGGTTCAAAATGCTCTATAAATTCTTCCGCATTTATCTGCGATGTCTTCGTATCTGCTCCATCAACCATTGCCTGATAGAAATCAGAAAAAGCCATTGTCTCCCCCAAATCATCGAGATACTGTTTTCCATCTAATTCATAATGAAAACATGCATATTTTATATCTCTGCTTTTAAAATGTTCTTTCGTAAGATCCGCTGTTGAACAACAGCTTAAAATAAACTCTGACATATCCATCTCCTTTCAAAACATACGAATCAGAAACTATTCCTTTGTAATGTCTCCACCAAAATATTTATTTGAAAGTTCAGCTAATGTGCCATCTTCTTTTAATTCAGAAATAGCACTATTAATAGCCTCACGAAGACTGTCTGACTGGCTTCCCTTTGGCATTATAATACAGACTTTTTCAGACTCTGGGTAGTAATCTACTATCTTGAGTGCTGCATCTGGATGCTGGTTCATGTAATCTAAAAATGATACCTCTGCATTTAGAGTTGCATCGGCTCTCTGTGTACCAGCAAGTACCATCTCAAGCGTACCATCAAGCGTCTCCACATCAAGTACTGTGGCACCATACTCTTCAGCAATAGTCTGATATGTACTGTTAGCAGAATTACATGTTGTCTTGCCTTTTAAATCCTTTAATGATTTAATCTCCTCATTGTCATCCCTTACTATAAGAGCTGTCTTATTGTAGCAATATGGATCTGAGAAGTCATATGCCTTTGCGCGTTCCTGCGTATAACCGACACCGTTTACCATTATGTCATATCTTCCAGCCTTTACACCAGCTAAAAGGCCGTCCCATTCGCCCTCTTCAAATTGCACATCTACTCCAAGCTTTTTGGCTACGGCCTGCGCAACTTCTACGTCAAATCCAACTAATTTGTCATCCTCATCATGATATGTCCAAGGTGCCCATGTTCCTTCCATTGCAACTGTGATATATCCACGTTCTTTTACCTGTTCCAGGATATCTGCAGTCTCACTTGAGTTCGAGGCCGACTTGCCAGAGCCACAACCAGTTAATACTCCAATTAATAACGATGATATTATGATTGATATTATTTTCTTTCTCATATTTTCTCCTTATGCATCATGCTGCGATGTAATATTTTTAAGAAATTCCTTTGTTCTGTCCTCTTTAGGATTTTTAAAGAAACTTTCTGAATCTGCTGTCTCAAGAATATTTCCATTGTCCATAAATACTACTCGATTTGAGACATTTCTAGCAAAATTCATCTCATGTGTAACTACAAGCATTGTCATGCCTTCCGCTGCCAATTGCTTCATTACATTTAGTACTTCACCTATAAGTTCCGGGTCAAGTGCAGACGTCGGTTCATCAAAATATATAATCTCTGGATTTGTAGCAAGTGCTCTCGCTATTGCTACACGCTGTTGCTGGCCACCTGAAAGCTGACTTGGATAAAAATCTGCTTTATCTTCAAGCCCTACTTTTTTAAGCATTTCCAAGCCAATTTGTCCGGCTTCTTCCTTGCCCATTCTGCGTCCTGATGTAAGTCCAAGTGTAACATTCTGTAATGCAGTCTTATTTGCAAACAGATTGTAATTTTGAAATACAAATGCTGTTTTCTTTCTTATTGCTGATATTTCTTTATGATGAATCCTTGAAAGTTCATGACTTGTATTATCAAATACAATAGTTCCGGCATCTGACTTTTCAAGAAAATTAATACAACGAAGCAGCGTTGTCTTACCCGAACCGCTCGGTCCAAGAATTGCAACCACGTCACCCTCTTTAACGTCTAAATCAATACCTTTTAATACTTCGGTCCTGCCAAAAGATTTTCTAAGACCTTCTATCTTCAAAATACTCATGCGTCAGCACCTCCTTTTACAGCAGTCTCCTTCGACGTGTAAAATGCCAACTTTTTCTCTCCGTATCTCTGCAGGAACGTCATAATAGTAGACAGAAGCAGGTAAACAAACGCCACCTCTGTATAAACCCATAATGGTTCATAAGTTCTTCCTACAACTCTCTGAGCAACCATAAACATATCTGCTACTGTTATTGTAGCTGCCAGCGAAGTATCCTTAAGCATACTTATACATGAATTCGATAATGGTGGAAATGCTGTTCTAAATGCCTGAGGTAACACTACATGCCACATTATCTGAATGTAATTCATTCCACAGCAGTATCCAGCTTCTATCTGTCCCTCTGAAACCGATTCCAATGCACTTCTAAGAGTCTCAGCACAATACGCACCTTCATTGAGTCCAAGAACTATCAAAGCACACGGAAATGAATCTAATACAATTCCAAGCTTCGGCAATCCATAATATGCCAAAAAGAGCTGCACCAAAAGTGGTGTACCTCTAAAAACCCATATATATAGTCTGGCAAACTGCTTTAAAACTTTTATATCAGCGTACTGAATCAACGCCATAACCAATGCAATAATCATTGCCAAAAGAAATCCAAAAATTGTAAGTGGTATTGTCACCTCAATACTTGCTACAAGAATTCTGCCTAATGCTTCCTGTAATATACCAATTATTCTCTCGCTCATACTTATCCTCGCTTTATTCAAAGTATGATATAATATATGGATTTATTTGTCAATTTTATTGCAGGTAATTTGTATTTTATTTTGTTGCAGGTAATTTGTGTTAATAATTATTCTCATTTTGGTTCAGAGACTTAATATGATTAAATGGAAAATATACACATTTAGCTTTTGCAATTATTGCATTTCTATTTACATAAGTATTCTCCCATACTCTCGAATCTAATGAACTATTGCGATTATCACCAAGCATAAGATAACAATTATCAGGCACGTCAAATTCATAATACCCTGCATTTATCACCCATTCCTCCTTCAGATAAGGTTCATCAAGTGGCTTGGGCGAATCATTAATATATATTTTGGCATTGTCTATTACAACTTTATCACCTGGCAATCCAATCACCCTCTTTATGTATAATTTATCCTGTTCATCAGGTGCATAAAAAATAACTATATCACCTCTCTTAGGATCTTCATCCTTATACGCAAGACGATCGGCCATTACCAGATCCTGCTCCTTTATTGTATTAAGCATTGAACCTGTAGGTACTTTTGCAAGCACAACAAATTTCTGCGTAATTATAATTACAATTGCAAATATAATAACAAGTGACTTAACCCACCATAAAATTTCTTTAACTATCTGGTCTTTTTCCATATTCTTTTTACTTCCTTTCGTAATATATAAAATTAATTTAACTGCTTATCTAACGACTTTTTAAGTATATCAACTACATTATTTGATTTCAACAAATCTACTTACTATTAAGGTAATATTCATACAATCTTAAGCAAAGAAAAAGAGATGCTCTTTTAAGCACCTCTTCGTCCCTTAATTATTCAGTCTTTGTTTCAGTAGTTTTGCTATTAGCTTTAGGCTTTGTCCTTACCAAAGTCTCTAATACAGTAATCGTAGCATCATGGTTTCCCTGGATAACAAGTTTTCCATTGTCAGCTACTTCATTTACAGGTAATTCGCCCGAAAGAACACCCATAAGAGTCTCGGCATTTACATAAACTACAGCGTCACGATCATAGTATTCATATGGCATTACAAAAATCCTGCCTTTGTCGATTTCTACATAAAAAGCACCTTCGCCTTCACCATATATATTGAATTGGATAGCTACGTGATAGCATACATGAATTGCGTTACTATTAATTGCGTTCTTTTGAACCTTGCTTACAATCTCCTCATATGTCATAGGCCGCCTCCTTTTTGTTCCTAATATAATAATATCACAAAAATAGGAAAAAGAAACTATTATTTAACTTAGTAAAATTGAATATTCTCCAAATATTTATGTAGTTTTTTAGTACTATTCGCTCTTGATGTATTAGTACCTTTATACTATAATATTTATATTCTTTTATACGCGTAAATTACATAATCCAAAGGAGAACCTATATGAAAACAATTCTACACAAAATGGCAGTCTTTGCCATAACCGTAACCCTTTTAATAAGTTGCTTTTCTTTTACAACATGCACAGACTCAGCTCTTGCCGCAACCAAAAGTAAAAGACAACCTAAAATCAGTTTAAACAAAACATCTGTATTATTAGTCAAAGGACAATCAACTTCCTTAAAAGTAAAAAAAGCTAAAGGTAAAGTGGTTTGGAAAAGTAGCACCCCCTCAGTTGTCAAAGTTAAAAATGGTAAAATAACTGCTTTAAAAGCTGGAAAATCCACTATAACTGTCAAGGCCAATAAACAGACTAAAAAATGCGTAGTTACTGTGGAAGCACCTAAATTATCTGACTCCACCTTAGAACTTGAGGTCGATGACGAAGATAGTCTTACACTTACAGGCTGTAAACACAGCGTTACATGGAAGTCTTCTAATCCATCTGTTGTCTCAGTTACAAACGGTAATCTAAGTGCTATATCTGCTGGAACTGCTGTTATATCTGCAACAGTTCATGGTGCTACATTCAGTTGCAATATTACAGTTACTGCAATAGATGAAGATACTGATGATTCTGATGTTGACGACTCAGAAGATGATTCCGATGATTCCGATGATGATTCTAGCGATGATTCTGGTGATGATTCTGGTGATGATTCTGGTGATTTTGACGATTCCGATGAATAAGCATGATAAATAAATCTTAAATAAGGGGATATGTCATTACGGCACATCCCCTTATTTTTATTTCACTAGATAATTAGTCCCATCCTCCTACAAAAACGTTACCATCTAAACACTTTTTGCGCAACACTGCGCAACATAAATGACATTTATTCACCAAACATGTTTCAAAAGCACAAATTTATATGTATATTGCACAAGAAATAATACACAATTTTACACACTTTTCACAAAATAGTTCTTTCATTTTTTACAAAAAAAGGATATTATATAAGTGAAATAAGAAAGGAGGAATTACTATGAATTTATATGATTTATGTCAGGCACTTAGTTTGTATATCACACGTTATATCAATGAGAACAATGAAAACTTAATCAATTTATTCACACCTGAGAATATTCAGATAATGATTCGTCAGCATCAGACATCTGAACTTGAATTTTTTCTCACAGCAAGAAAATCATTAGAAGCCATACTCCTCTTAGACTCTCTTAACTTTTACAATAAGGTCAATTCTTTATAATCGGATTCTGATTCGAGTGATTGACCGAATCCACCAATGAATTTTAACATGCATAAATATATTGCCCCGCATTTTTGCGGGGCAAATTTGTTATATATCCTTCTCTTAATATATTTATACTTTAAAACATCCTTCACCTACTGAACATATCAGTTCTTATTCTGCCAGAATCTTTTTAGGCATTATATATCGATTCATAACATTGTCAATAAAATAGCAATAATCACTTGATAGTTAAAACAAAACTACTTGTCATCATAAATATAACATGCTAAAATTCAAAAGGTAAATGAATTTTTCCATCGTGACGCATTTTTCGGTGGATTTTTATTGTTGAGGAAATTGAAATGGATAAATTAAATACTGTCTGGTCACTTTTCCAGAATCTAGACGAATTTGTATATGCATCTGACATCGAAACAAACGAATTGATATATTTGAACCGTAAGGCCTTAGATACCTTAGGAATAAAATCTATAGATGAAATTAATGGGCGAAAGTGCCACGATGTGCTACTAGGCTCAGTTCTTCCATGTGGACTGTGTACCAACAATCAGCTATCTGTAGGAAACTATGTGGAATGGCGCTACTACAACCAAGCGACTGACACACACCTAATGATTAAAGACACCATGATAGAGGATCCCGACACCGGGAAAAAATATCGTCTTGAAATTGCAATTGATGTCACTAACGACACAAATAAAAAAACTTCTGAAGATGTGGCGGTCAAAATCTATCAGGACTTGGAGATGCAAGTTAATAGAGGAATGAAAGAAGCTATTTCTGCTGAATCTCCCGATGAAAGTATCAATATAATTTTGGAGCATATGGGAAAAGCTCTAAATGGTGAACGAACTTATATATTTGAGAAAAACAAATATGGTGGAGACGACAATACATATGAGTGGTGCGCACCTGAAATTAAGCCCGAAAAAGATAACCTTCAAAATCTTCCACCCGAGGTCTGCGCCAATTGGTATCGCTGCTTCGCGGAAGGTACATCCATAGTAATTCATGATCTGGAGGAAATAAAAGAAAACGATCCTCTTCAATATGAAAACCTAAAGCAACAGGGCATACATTCTCTTGTGGTGGTTCCTTTGTATGATAACGGAAAAATCATCGCATTCTACGGAATTGATAATCCACCACCAATACTTTTGTATCATTCACACGATATGCTTCAGATTACAGCATCTTTTATAATTGCTAGTCTTAAGCGTAAGAAAATGCTATCAAAGCTGATCGAGCTAAGTTATACGGATGCACTTACCAAGATAGGAAATCGTTTTGCCATGGCCGAATACATCAAGCAGATGGATCGGACACAAAGCGTTGCAGTTGTATACTGTGATATTACAGGCTTAAAAAAAGTGAATGATACTCTAGGTCACGAGGCCGGTGATATCTTAATACTTAATTCATGCGAATGCCTCCAGCAGGTATTCGATGGATACGGATTGTTTCGTATAGGCGGCGATGAGTTGCTTGTAATTTGTCCGAATGCCACTCAAGCCGACACTGACAATCGAATGGTTCAGTTAAGGAATACCATGAAGAACTATTCTGTGAATTTGGCAATTGGTATGGTTTGGCAAGAATCAATTGGTGATAATTTGGAACACTCTATTATCGAAGCGGAAAAACGAATGTACGAAGACAAATCAGAATACTATAGAAAAAGTGGTATTGAGCGTCGAAAAAACTAACACCCCCTGGAAGCTCCCTTTACTTTTTATAAAAAAATATCAGCCCCATCCAAACGGATAGGGCTGATATTTTTTATACTAGATTATTTCAAAATCTACTGAAATAAATCATGCTCCAAAAATCAAAATTATTTTGCAGCCTTCTCAGCAATTGCAGCCTGTGCAGCAGCAAGTCTAGCGATTGGTACACGGAATGGTGAACATGATACATAATCAAGACCAATCTTGTGGCAGAACTC